>PEAG01000106.1 GCA_002753505.1 Magnetococcales bacterium HCHbin5
TGTGCGCATGCTGACGAAAGAAGATGGTCGGAGAGCCGTGTACGGGAAAACCGTACGCACGGTTCGATGAGGGGGTACTGGAAACGGGGCGAAAGCCACCGCGCCTGCACTCTACTCTACGGTACCCCCCCCTGGTGGGGTGCAGGGGCAAAGCCCCGCGTGCGCCAACATGGTGACCCGGCCCAATCTTTTCTTAATCTTTTAAACAATTGCAGGGGTCCGGGGAGCGTCACGCTCCCCGCGCCAACATAATGACCCGGCCCAATCTTTTCTTAATCTTTTAAAACAATTGCAGGGGTCCGGGGAGCGTCACGCTCCCCGGTGGGGTGCAGGGGCAAAGCCCCTGCATGTAACGGGCGCGCTTTCCCAGAAGCCCATTTGCGCAGCAAATGGGCGCAGCGCGCCCAAAACGCCCCGCAGGGGCACTCCTGGAGGGCGGCAGCCCGACTGAGAGCGGGCAAAAGGTCATTTGGCTTGGAAAAAAAACCGATCCTGGCCTTGTATCAAACAAAAAAGCGTCAAATCCGAACGTTTTGCTTTCTTATCCAAATATTTTCAACAATATAACCGTGCATCCGAACGTTTTGCTTTCTTATCCAAATATTTTCAACAATATAACCGTTCGAGTCGGGCTGCCGCCCTCCCAAGGTCGCCCCTGCGGGGCGTTTTGGGCGCGCTGCGCCCATTTGCTGCGCAAATGGGCTTTGGGAAAACGCGCAGTTCATGCAGGGGCTTTGCCCCTGCACCCCACCGGGGACCGTGACGGTCCCCGGACCCCTGCAATTGTTTTAAAAGATTGGAAAAAGCATGGGCAGGGTCATTATGTTGGCGCATAGGGGGCTTCGCCCCTGCAATCCCTTTAAAATAGCAGAGAACAGCCTACTGCGCCCGCCACTCTATCGCGTGGGTCTCAACAAAACCATCCTCACCCCGCTCCATCTCAGCCTGCAACGCATTTTCATCGGGACAACCCTGATGCTCCTCCCAACGCGGATCCTCCGCCGAACCGGTCAATAAAGCCGTCTCACGCTGAATGGCCCGCTTGGCCTGCAAACTCTCCTCATAACTCTTGAACGGCCCCACCAACAGACGATGCACCGCCACCCCCTCCGGTGACAGCAAAGTATCCCGCTGACTGCCCGCCTTTCTTGCACCGATGACGGTGGGTATCTTTATGGATCGCAACTGCTGCCTGGCCGCCTCCCGCGCCTCTTCGGTGGCAAAAGCCCCCGCATGGACATAAAACGGCGGCTCTGAAACATGCGGATACAATGGACCCTGGGGCGCAGGAGACAATACCGGGATGTCAGCCGGCTCCGCATAAAAAGGCCCACTGGAGGCAAGAACAGCAGAGGCCGCCGCTGAATCCGCCGCCTTGACGGCGTCGGCTTGAGACGCCATCGCCGCTGAATCCGCCGCCCCGGCAGCGTCGGACTGCGGCGACGCCACAGGAGTCCAGGCCGCATTGCGAATCCAACCACTGGCTCGGCTGGTCAACGCATCCACCCGCTTCCTGGCCTGGGTCAGGTCGGTAAAATCGGCAAAAGGCCCCACCAACATCCGCAACACAAGCCGGTTGTCCCGGAGGCGGGCACTCTCCACCACACTCGCGATGCCCTCCGCCGTCAACCGATGCGCCACAGGACGCATCGCCGCCTCATTGGGATAAATGCCGACACAGACATAATAAGGCCCCCAACCCGTTTTGGGCATCGTATCGCCGCTCTCCTGCAATACCAACACCCCCCTGTCACCAACCATCCCAGACTGGGCAGGGGTCAAGGTCAACTCCGGCCGCCCTCCCGCTTCCGGCAACACCGGCTGACTCATACCAGCCGCCCACAGAACAGCATCCCCCGGCAACGAGACCGCCCACTGGTTCGCAGGCTCGTGCATCGCCGGAACCGTCGCCCCTACCGCCCGGGCCTCGATGTCGCTCTCCTGAACCAACGCCTTGCCCGGCTCAACCGCCCCCTCCGTCAATGGGGTGGCGATTGCCGACCCGACAGCCGCCTCAACCGCCGGGTCAACCACCTCAACCGGCTGCACCGCCGTTTCTGCCACCATGGTCGTTGTCTCATGCGCCTTGCTCTCCCCATCACCCACCGCCACCGCCGGACCGGGCAGGTAGGGCTTGACCGGAATCTCCTCAATATCGCGGGTCAAGGTAAAGGTATGATCAACATCCGGTTGCGCAGAGGCTGCCACAGCAGAGGAGGCGGCCTGAACGTTACCCCGTTTGGCCACAGACGGTTTTGGGTTGTCGGTGGTGGCCACAATGGTCTGGGCACGCTCCGGAACCAATGGCCAACCCACCGCAGCCCACAACCGTAACCGGGCCAGCCGATGCTGATACCGGTTGCGTACCAGATTGGTCTGAATGGTCAATACCTCATACTGGGCATCCAACAGGTCCAGTATGGTCCGGGTACCCGCCAGAAAAGAGTCCTGCAACCCATCCAGAGCCTTCTGACTGTAGCGCAACGCCTTCGTTTGGGCCTGAATGGACAGTTGCAGATTGAGCATGTCCAGGCGCGCCTCCTGCGCCTCTCGCACCGCCAACAGCCGCAAACGGTCCACATCCGCAACCCGCCCCTCCCATTCGGCCTGGGCCTGACGGGTGCGGGAGACGACCATGCCACCATTGAAAACAGGAATATCCAACAGCAACATGGAACTCTGGTTGTCCACATCCTGCTTGTTGGAAGGTCCGCTGGAGCCCCCCAACTCCGAATCCCAGGTGTGGGTGGCCGAATAGGTAAAACGCAAAGAGGGCGCATGCTCGGCGCGCCGCATTTTGGTGGTAATGCCCGACTCCTCCATCCGCGCCCTGGCCGCCCGAATGTCGGCACGTCCCTCCACAAATTCCGCCAGCCGGGCCTCAAACTGGGGCGGCTCCTGCCAGCTGAATTCCGGCAACCGCAGTTTGGCAGCCGGAGGCTCCCCCACCACCTCCGCAAAAGCCGCTGCCGCCTTGTCCATGACATTGCGCGCATTGGCCTGGCTGGCCTCCGCCTGAGCCGCCCGGGACTCCGCTTCATGAACCTCGGTCTCGGTCGACTCCCCCGCCTTGAACCGTAACCCCACAATACGGGCATGGTGGGCGGTAACCTGGGTATAACGCGCCGACAACTCATAAACCTCCTTGGCCTCCAGCCAGTTGGAGGCCAAAGTGGCGGTGCGTACCACCAACTCCTGCCGCGCAAACTCCAAATCCCCCACCGCAGCATCTATATGCGGGATGGTTTGCTCACGGCTCAATAAATTGACATAATTAAAAATAGGCTGGGTAACCACCACACCCACCTGGCTGGGCTCGTTGTGGCTTTCGGTGCTGGTGTTGCTGCTGCGCTTGTGATAGCGGCTGAAATCATCCACTGTTTTGGAGGCTTGTACATTGACGGTGGGCAACAACTTCGAGAGACTCTGGGCATCAGTCTCCCGCGCTGCGCGCAAGGCCGCCGCCTGCCGCTGCAGAATGGGACTGCGTGCCTGCGCATTGTCAACCGCATTCCAGAAAATTTGCGCAGCCACACCCTCACCCTGGGCAAAGGCCAAGGGCGTGGGGGCCGCAACCAACCACAGGCCGCTGAACACACACAAAACCCATACCCCCAGCAACAGGCTCGGAGTCGGTATGGGCCGCGGAAAAATACGGCTGGCGGAGAAGAGCATTATGCCAAGCGGGCTAACCGCTTGACATAACGCAAGGAGTACAGCAAACATGTTGTTCCATTGACTGGCGTAAAAATTGCTGTCGTTTCGGGAGAGTGATGGAGCATGCCAGTGCAATACCTGTCAGACTGAGAATGTGACAGGCTACGCAATAAATTTGCCAAACTGGGGTTTCTAAGGCCAAACAGTCATGATGACCGTCCATAAACGCACGAATGATTCTAGTACTATCCGGGTCATGGCGGATATGGGGAACGTGCGGGAGTCCGGTGCTCCCCCCCTGGTGCGGGAGACCACCTGGCTGATTTGCGGCTCCCTGTTCCTGCTGCTGGGCTGGGCCGGTGTGACCCACGTCAAAGAGGTGGCCCATGTGCCGGGTCAGGTCATCCCCTCCCAATCGGTCCAGTCGGTTCAGCACCTGGAAGGGGGAATTGTCGCGGAAATATTGGTAAAAAACAGCCAATTGGTTGAAAAAGACCAGCTGTTGCTGCGTATGGACCGCGAACAATCGGTGCCGGAACGCGAACAAACCTTGGCACGCTCCCGGGGGTTGGAGGCGAGGGCGTTGCGACTGCGGGCCTTCCTGGCCGAAGGCGAACAGGCAAAAGCTTATGTCATGGAGCTGCAAAAAGAGCCCTTGTATGTGGAACAGTGGGAGATATATCAAAATCAGCAGCTTGCCCTGCTGGACAATCTGGCGGTTCTGGATAGCCAAATCGCCCAACGCCAGGCAGACCTGGATCTGGCCAAAGAGGCCCTGAAAGATGCCTACAATCAGGCGGAAGTGACGGCTGCATTGGTAAAAATTCGTAAAGAGCTGGTGGAGCAGCAGGCCATCTCACGTCTGATCTACCTGGAGACCACCCGCGCCCATATTACCGCCCTGGGTGAGATAGAACGGTCCAACAAACAGATTGAAAATCTGCAGGGTGCATTGCAGGAGGCCAAGGAGCGGCGCAACAAGACCCTGGCAGATACCTATCGACAGGCCAATGATGAATTGACTGTCATTGTCAATGAGCTGGCACAGGTGAAAGAATTGTTGACACGGATGCGGGATCGGGTGGAACGGACCGATATTCGGGCCCCGGTGCGGGGCATTGTCCAGGAGCTCAAAGTCCACACCCCGGGCAGTGTGGTACAGTCAGGAGATGTTTTATTGCGTATCGTCCCGGTGGCTGCCCAGGGGGAGCCACAGAGCGGACTCGAGGTGGAAGTGCGGATTCCCCCCGTCGACATTGGCCGGGTCGCAACCGGACAGGATGTGGTGGTCAAGATCGGCAGTTATGAGTTTTCTCGTTTCGGCACGGTGGCGGGAAAACTGACGACTCTCTCCTCGGGGGTATTGAAGGATGAGCGCAATGTGCCATACTATCGGGGCGGGGTCACCTTGGCCAGCTATTATGTCGGCGATGAGCCGGGCAAACATCCCATTCTGCCCGGCATGCAGGCACAGGTGGACATCTCGCTGGGGGAAAAGACCATCCTGAAAGGGTTGCTCGTCGCCATTTCTCACGCCACAAGTGGTGGTTTCAATGAAAGATGATGGCATCAATGCGGCACACATTTTTGTCTCGATTGCCAGTTATCGGGACAGCGAATGCCCTTGGACCCTGGCGGATCTGTTTGCCAAAGCCACCCATCCAGAGCGTCTGTCTGTTGGAGTCTTGTGGCAACTGGCACCGGAAGATCCGGCAGAGTGGTCCCAGGTACCGACCCGATCACCGCAGGTGCGGGGGATCCGGACGGATGCGGCCAGCAGTATGGGGGTCTGTTGGGCCCGCAGCCGCATTCAACGCGAACTGTGGCAGGGCGAGCCCTATTATCTGCAAATAGACAGCCATACCCGTTTCGCCCCCGGCTGGGATGTGACTCTGCTGACACTGTTGGCGACCGCACCCTCAGCCAAACCGATCCTGACCACCCACCCCATCCGCTATGAGCCCCCGGATACCCTCTCCCCGGATCTGCTGCCCGTGCTGGTGGCGGGTCGTTTTAACGAGGCGGGGGTGTTGATGCCCAAGGCCAAGGGGTTGTCACCCCCCTTTGTGCCTGACCGTCCCCTGCCAACCGCCTTTATTGGCGCAGGCTTTGTGTGTGGAGCCGCCGAGATGGTCACGGAGGTGCCTTATGACCCCAACCTCTATTTTCATGGGGAAGAGGTCAATATGGCTGTGCGACTGTGGACACATGGCTTCGACCTGTTCAATCCAAACAGAGTGATTCTCTATCACGACTACACCGAGCGGGGCAGACGCCGGCACTGGAGTGATCACCTGGACTGGCCCACCCTGAACCGGCGGGCGGAAGCACGGTTGCTGCATCTGCTGAACATGCAGCAGACCACCGACCCCGAGGCGTTGCGTGACCTGGACCACTACGGCCTGGGCGGTCGGCGTCTCTTGTCAGAATATGAAACCTTTGCCGATGTGGACTTTGTCCGCCGCCGGATCGGTCCACGGGCGGCCGATGGCCACTTTCCCCTCTTGCCAGCAGAAACGGCAGAGCAGTGGGCAGAACGACAATGCTTTACCCGGATCTATACCGGCAACCTCTGGAATGCCTGGGAGACCCGCAGCGGACCCGGTTCCGCCTGGAAGGCCACCACGGCATTGCGGCAACACCTGCGGGAGGTGCTGAAAAGGTTGGCAGTGCGCACCCTGGTGGATGCCGGCTGCGGTGATCTGATCTGGAATGCCGATCTCACCGAGGAGCTGGAGCTCTATCTGGGCTTTGATGTGGTGCCGGAGCTGGTGCAACGGAACCGGGTGCTTTATGAAGAGCGCAAAAACCATTTTTTTAATACCGCCAATATTTGCAGTGATCGATTGCCCCGGTCGGATGCCATTCTGTGCAGAAATACCCTGACCCATCTTCCCAACCGATCGGTGCAGCAGGCGTTGGCCGGTTTCAAGCGCAGTGGGGCACGCTATCTGCTGGCCACAACCTTTCCTGGCAAGGAAAACCTGGAGATAGCTGTTGGCCAATGGCGCGCTACAGATCTGACAGCACCCCCCTTCGGGCTGCCTGCGCCGGAAATTTTGGTGCCGGATGGTCAGCAGGGTGGCTATATCGGGGTGTGGCAGTTGGACAATTGGCACGGAGCACAACAATGACCAAGGCCAGAAGATTCATAAGCTGTTATCATCGCGATTGTGTCGCATCAGACTGAAGAAGAACAGGCATGCCCGTGAACAATCCGGCTCATCGTTTTGCCGATGCCATCGTTTTGGAAGAGGCTCTCATCTCCTGGAAGGTCCGGCTGGCCCTGGTATTGACGATTGGCTTGACAGTACTGTGTGGGGTATGGTCGGTGGTGACCCGTATTGATGAGGCGGTCAAAACCAGTGGTCAATTTATACCCCAGGGTTTGGTCTTTGCCGCTCAGGCCTCGGAGGCCGGTCTGCTGGCCGCACTCTACGTGAAAGAGGGGGATGTGGTGGAGAAGGGAGCATTGCTGGCACAGATGAGCAATGCCGCCGCTCTCGCAGATCAAAAGCAGTCCCAGGCCCGCATGGCCGGTTTGCAGGCCCGTCGCATCCGTCTGCAGGCCTTTCTCAACCATACGGAGGCGGATTTTTCCAGTATCGATCCCAGCTACGGCGATGTGATCCGGGATCAGGCCTCTCTGCTGCGTACTCAACAGTTGTCCCAGGAGAGCAGCCTGTCGGTATTGGATACCCAATTGGCCCAAAAAAAGAGCGAATGCGAACAACTGGAGGAGCGCATTCATACCGCCCAGGCCCGGGTGGATGTGGACAGCGCGATGTTGGCCTTGCAGGAGTCTTTGGCCCGCAAAAATCTGGTCTCCAAGGTGACCCTCCTGAACGCCAAAAGAGGCCAGCTCAGCACGCAGTCGGAGAGCAATCAGTTGATCAAGCAGTTGGAAAAGGCCAGACAGGCCCTGGATGAGGTGCAAAAACGGCGGCAAACATTTCAAGCCGAATCCCGGCAACAGGCCAGCGATGAGTTGGGGCAGATCAACAATGACATTGCCCAAACCCAGGCCCTGTTGACCCGTTTGCAGGAACGGATTATCCAACTGGAGATCCGAACCCCGGTGGCTGGTGTGGTGCAAGGCATCCGAACCCGAACCATCGGGGCCGTACTCAGGGAGGGTGATGCATTGATGCAGGTGGTGCCGTTGGGGGCCGAAATACTGCTGGATGTGCGGATCGCCCCCCGAGATATCGGCTTTATCCACCCTGGGCAACCGGTGGTGATCAAGGTGGCCAGCTATGATTTTCAACGTTTTGGCACCCTTGGCGGAGAGCTGGTGTCCGTCTCGCCCGCTACAGAGGTGGACCCGGCGGACCCGGAACAGTTGCACTACTACCGGGGTCTGGTGCGGCCGGTGGCCCGTTTTGTCGGTACCGAAGAGCGTCCAATCATGCCTGGCATGGGGGCTGAGGCGGACATTGTCACTGGCCATCGGTCGGTGTTGGTCTATCTGCTCAAGCCATTGATGATGCCCGGCCATGGAGGCAGCGACCTGATCTCCCGGGCCGAGGCGAGATAAAGCAGACACGTGACGCTCCCCGGACCCCGGCGATGGTGCAAAAGGTTGTGAGGAACGGCGGCACACAAAACGATCTTTCAATCTCTGGTGAGGTTGTACACTTTATATAATGGGATCCTTCTCATGGAAAACAGCCCTCCCTCTTCCCAACACCTCTCCCTCGCCATGGAGCGTGCCATTCAGGCGTTGACGGAACGACAGCGTGAGATTCTGCAACTGCTGCAGGATGGCAAAGCCAACAAGGAGATTGCCAGTCTGTTGGGTATTTCCGAGGGGACCGTCAAACAGCATCTTGTCAGTATTTTTAAACAGTTAAAGGTGAAAAACCGCACCATGGCAGCCAATCTGGGCCTGCTCTCCCAGCAGCACGGGGAACAGGTATCCACCGAGGCTGCCTTGACGACCCAGGGAGAGGGGGGAGGGGATGCCGGTTCGGGGGGAGGCAGTATGCAGTACGCATCCGCCATGCAACCCATCAGTATTGTGGTGGTGCGGTTGCGGTTGTCGGAGGCCATGGTGCATCGGCTGGGCAGTGCCCATTTTGGTGAGACCAATCGGGCTTTGCAGCAGGTCTGCTCGGAGGGAGTGCGTCGCTTTCATGGGGTGATGCAGAGTATTCCGGGGGGGGTGTTGTTGCTGTTTGGTGTGCCCCACATGCGGGAAGATGATCCCGAGCGGGCGGCCTGTTGTGCCTTTTGGCTGCAGGAGGCCATGGGGAGCCATCCGGTGGGTCTGTTGGTACGAGAAGAGATTCCGTTGCGTTTGTGTATACTCAGCGGATCGGTGGTGACGGCAGCCGATGGGGGAAAAATAACCCTGCATGGGGATATTATCACCCATCCCTGTCTGCTGACCCCCGACTCTTGCACCAATGACACCCATCCGCACATTTCCGAGGCCACCCGGCAGGCTCTGCGTACCTTCAGGGCCCGTTATGGACCGCCCACCGTTTTTTTTCCGGTGGGGGATGCCCTCTTGCGGGCGATGGGGCCCTTGGGGGTGGAGTCGATGGACTCCGGGCCCTTTGTCGGCCGTGAGGCGGAGTTGCAGCGGTTGCAGGTTCTGGCTTCCCGTGCCCGGGTTGGGCAAAGTCAGACGGTCATTGTGGTGGGGGAGGCTGGTTTTGGTAAAACCCGGTTGATACGTGAACTCCAGACGGTGCTGGTTCGGGAGGGGGGCTGGCTCTGGCAGGAGAGCCATTGTCGAACGTTGGCCGGTCAGACCCCCTGGTATCCGTTTGCCGTTCTGTTGGCGCAGTTGAGTGGGGTCTCCCCTGACAAATCCCTGGCGGTCCAAGGGGCACAGATGCAGGCGTGGTTGTTGCAGCATTATCCGCAACATGAGGCGAGTGGTCGTCGATTGATCGACCTGCTGACCGGCACAGAGGAGAGTACGCCAATCGTGGAGGGGTTGGCGGCCGGGGTGGCCGCGTTGTTGCGGGAGGTGTTGACGGCTCTTGAGCGACCAACGGTACTCTTTTTGGATAATTTGCAGTGGGCAGATTCGGATACGCTGGATCTTTTCCCCCATTTGGCCCAGGAGCTTCATGGTACCCATGTCTGGTTGATCGGGTCGACCCGTCGTCTTTGGTTGCGTTCTCATACGGTCAATCGTGTTGAGTTGGAGCAGGGGGAATATGTGCCGGTGGACGCGATCCTTTCCAGCCTCTCTCTCAGTCGCTTGCCGCAAAAGCAGACCATTCAGCTGGTGCGTGCCTGTCATCCCCATCCAGAGCGGGAGGAGGGGTTGATGCGTCGCATGGCCCAGTGGTCCAGTGGGGTGCCCCTGTTTGCCACCGAGCTGAGCCGGCAGGCGGCCGCCACCCCGACTGCCAACCATCAGGAGTTGTTGACCCTTTTCCCTCGCAGTTTGCATGCCCTGATTCTGGAGCGGCTGGATGCGGCCAAAGTGGATTGGCGTATGGTGCGGGCCATTGCTGCGCATGGGCGGATTGCCCGGCGGCGGTTGTTGGCTTTGGGTATCTATCCCAATTCCGTTGCGGAAGCGGCTGTCGATCATCTGGTCAAGGTGGGTTTGTTGGGGGAAGCGGAGGGTGAAAAAGATCGGGAGTTGTTTTTTAACAATGAGATGGTGCGGGCTGCGGTATGGCTCACTCTGTTGCAGGGGGATCGTCGTCCCGTAGCCACTGTTTCAACCGGGCGGATTTAAATTAAATCAAGCGTCACGCTCCCCGGCGGGGTGCAGGGGCTTAAGCCTACATGCGCTAACAGGATTGCGATCTTCTTTTAAACGATTGCAGGGGTCCGGGGACCGTCACGGTCCCCGGCGGGGTGCAGGGGGTGTGTCCGAGATGTTTTTGCATCCATATTGACCGAGAAGTGTCAATCCGGGGAATTGTCCGTTCGCCCGGTAGCCTGATCCCCTTGTTGAAGGGCGACCTGACTACAA
>PEAG01000107.1 GCA_002753505.1 Magnetococcales bacterium HCHbin5
GGGCAAAGCCCCTGCATGTAACGGGCGCGCTTTCTCGTAAGCCCATTTGCGCAGCAAATGGGCGCAGCGCGCCCAAAACGCCCCGCAGGGGCACTCCTGGAGGGCGGCAGCCCGACCAAGAGCTGGCCAAGTTTGGGAGGGTTTGGAAAAAAAACATTCCTGGCCTTGTATCAGAAAAAAAACTGAATATCCGAACCTTCTGCTTTCTTATCCAGACATGTTCCATAACATAACCGTGCGCGTCGGGCTGCCGCCCTCCAGGAGTCTGCCCCTGCGGGGCAGGTTTTGTGCGCGTTGCGCAAATTTTCTGCGAAAATTTGCTTTGGGAAAACGCGCCATTCAGCAGGGGCTTTGCCCCTGCACCCCACCGGGGACCGTGACGGTCCCCGGACCCCTGCAATCGTTCAACAGAAGATCGCAATCACGTTGGCGGAAAAACAGAGAGGTGGGGCGCAGGTGTCAGGAAAACCACTCCTGCTTTAACCGCCCCAGATAGGCAGCATCCAGACGACCATCCCGCAACCATGCCCCCAACGCCGGCGCAACCGCCGGATAGAGCGGTGCCTCCTCCACCGCCTCGACAGGCAACCACCGCAACTCAACCGCCCTGGTCTGGGCCGAGTTCAAACACGGGGTGCCAGAAAGATGAGACACCTGAAAAACAAGATGCAAAACATGCCGCTCAACCGCCGCAGTCTCCGCACAAAACAACAACCTGCCCACCGCAACTTCCAGATCCAACTCCTCGGCAAACTCCCGCGCCAAACAGGCCGCCACCTCCTCACCAGGCTCCAGATTGCCACCCGGCAAATTAAAACGGTCCCGCCCACCATACCGATAACACATCACCAGCAACCGCTGCTCCCGCACCATGACACCCGCAGGACGCACGATCATGGTGTTTTCCCTCCCTCATCCTCCTCCAACGCCACCTCTATCTTGAGATCCTGCTCCGACAACTCCACCCACCGCTGCTGGGTCTTGAAACCAGGCTTGGCCAACTCCAACAGATAATTGCCAGGCGGCAACGGCAAACCGGGCCGATAAGAGACATCCGCATTCAGAATGCGAATGGTCACCCCCTGCAACACAGGCACCACCGTCAAGGTGGGACGCCGCTCCAACGGCACCTCTGTCAAACGAACAGATACTGTCAAATCCCTGCTGCCCAACGTCACCAGCCGATTTTCGGTCTTGTAACCCGGCTTGGACACCTCCAGCCGATAGGAACCAGACTCCAACGGAATGCCAGGTCGGTAAGGAGCCCGAATATTGAGAATGCGAACCCGGGCATCCGCCGGCTGCGGCTTGACCGTCAACGCATGCAGATCACCCGCAGCCACCGGCTGCAAGGCCACCGCCAAATCCAAATCCTGATTGACAATTTCTGCCCAACATTGCCGGGTCTTGAAACGCTCCTTGGCAATCGCCAAATGATAACGCCCCGGCGACAGGGGAATACCCGGCTGATAAGGTGTCTTGCTGTTCAGGATCTGTACATGCGCATCCGCCGGATCACTCTGGACATGCAACGCATACCGCCGGGG
This sequence comes from Magnetococcales bacterium HCHbin5, assembly GCA_002753505.1. Classification (GTDB taxonomy): domain Bacteria; phylum Pseudomonadota; class Magnetococcia; order Magnetococcales; family Magnetaquicoccaceae; genus Magnetaquicoccus. Next base: position 1,548 of record PEAG01000107.1, read on the forward strand.
CCGGTCCGAGTCGGGCTGACCGGCCACCGGACAAGCCTCATCCACCACCGCCCCAACAGAGGCCGCCGACCGCCGCCGGGCGGATGAGACCACCGCTGGCGGATCCACCGCACGACGCGCCGGCGTCAACGCCACCGCCACCTGCTTGGCCTGATCCGCCACCGTCACATTCAAATGCTGCGTCTCAAAACCTGCACGCCCAACCGCCAGCCGATACGTGCCAGGATCAAGCAACAGGCCAGGCCGATAAACCGGCTTGACATCCAATACCTTTACCCAGGCATCCGCCGGCTCCGTCTGAACCGTCAACGCCTGCTTTGCACCCCTCCGAGCGGTTTCGCTTCGCTTTCGTGCATCCCGAACGACCGGGGTCGATCCGGTCGCAGGGGCCACTGTTTTCTGCCGGGTAGCGGGTTTGGGAGCAACCGTTGCCACTTTGTCGGTCGTTACGGCTGGTTTAGGAATGGCAGGCGTTATCTTGTCGGCTGCCACGGCTGGTTTGGGAGCAACCGTTGCCGCTTTGTCGGTCGTTACGGCTGGTTTGGGAGCAACCGTTGCCACTTTGTCGGTCGTTACGGCTGGTTTAGGAATGGCAGGTGTTATCTTGTCGGCTGCCACGGCTGGTTTGGGAGCAACCGCTGCCGCTTTGTCGGCCGCCACGGCTGGTTTGGGAGCAACCGCCGCCACTTTGTCGGTCGTTACGGCTGGTTTGGGAGCAACCGCCGCCACTTTGTCGGTCGTTACGGCTGGTTTAGGAATGGCAGGCGTTATCTTGTCGGCCGCCACGGCTGGTTTGGGAGCAATCGCCGCCACTGTGTCGTCAACCACAGCTGGTCCAGGCGATACAATGGCTGCTTTGGCATGGCCAACCCCCTCCGACCCGGTGGGCTGTGTTGGGGGTGAGGTCTGCGCCTTGGCGGCGGCAGTCGATCCCTCCGGTGTCAGCGTGACATCCACTTTGACCGCGCTATCCTGCACCGTTACCCACATTTTTTCCGGCCGGAAGCCGGTCCGACTCACCTCCAGATGATACTTGCCCGGCTCCAGATGCATGCCCGGGGTGTAAACGGGGCGAATATTTAAAATGCGCACCTGGGCGTCGGCCGGAGTGGACTGCACCGTCAACGGTACCCCCTTTTGAGGGATTTGCGCCGCCAACTGGGCAGGCAGACCACTGGGCGGCTGCGTACCCGCATCGGCACTGGGCGGGGACTCAATTGCACGCGCCTCCGACTGTTGCGCCAAAGTCAGACGGGAAGAGAACTCCTGCATCACCTTTTCCGCCGTCCGGCTACCCTGCCGGGCCGCCTGCTCATACCAGAAAAAGGCCCGTCGCTCGTCCTGCGGCCCGCCCTGACCCTGGGCATACATCTGGCCCAACATCTCCTGAGCCATGACAATGCCCCGCGCCGCCGCCAACTTGAACCAGCTCATGGCCTCCTGATAATCTTTTTTGACCCCTCGTCCCTCATAATAACTGAAGCCGAGCTTTAACTGTGCCCAACCCTTGATGACCGGATTAAACTGATCCGCCCGGGCCGACTGGGTCGCAACCCGCCGAAACCAATAAACCGCCTTCTGGTCATCCTTGGGAATACCCTGCCCCTCCTGGCACAACACCCCCAGATTAAACTGGGCCAACCCCTCTTCCTGCTCGGCCGCCCGCTGGAACCAAAAAAAGGCCTTGTTCAGGTTGCGACGCACACCCACACCATGCAGATACATGGCCCCCAAATTGGTCTGGGCCACCGCATCCCCCTGACGAGCCGCCTGACCAAACTGTTCCAACAGAGAACGATTGCTGTCGGCCCCTTCCCCCTGCGCAAAACCCGGGTAGGGCCATACCAGCAGGCAAGCCAAAAAAACAATTGCCAACCTCCACCCCACCCCCCCCGCCTGGCGGCGGAAGTCTTGTGCAGGTTGGCAAACAACCGGCTGACCGGTATTGGTAGCGGCTAAGATCATGCCAAATCCCTTGCGATGCCAGGCACACCTGGGCACATTCACATTAAAAATTCCACCATTATCAATTGCCCGTCCCGCTTTGTCAAACGAAAACAAAACAGCTCCCGCCGCCGTTTTTCAGTTCCTTGTACCCACTGGATCAAAATGGAACAAATTGTTGATTCGGAATGAAGATATGGTTGACATTAAAAAGGTGATGCTCTATACTAAAGGGCTTGCATGCTCTAGAGATCCGGGTGTTTTCCCTGCTCTCTTGGTCCTGATGCGGGCTTGTTCTATGTTTGGCCCCCCCTTTTGTCTTACTTTTTTTGAGAGTACCTTGTTTTGACTGAGGTACACAACCATGGCTCTCTATTCTGACGGTTTTATTGGGGAGGTTCGGGACCGTGTCAACATACTGGATGTGGTCAGTCGGCATGTCCGACTGAAAAAACAGGGCTCCAACTGGTTGGGGCTTTGCCCGTTTCACGGCGAGAAAACGCCGTCGTTCAGTGTGCGGCCTGACCAGGGGTTTTACAAGTGCTTTGGGTGTGGTGTCGGGGGGGATGTTTTTGATTTTTTGATTCGCATCCGGGGCATCGGTTTTGCGGAGGCGGTGGAGGAGTTGGCGGCCGGGGCGGGTCTTGCGTTGCCTGTTCAGGGACAGGAGGATGTGGAGCAGCGGCAGCGGCGTGAAGAGCGGCGGCAGTTGCTGGAGGTGGTGGAGAAGGCGCGCAACTGGTTTCACCAGCAACTGCGGTCGGCGGCGGGGGAGGTGGCGCGGGCCTATTTGCAGCGTCGGGGTTTGCAACCGGAGACCATTGAGCGGTTTGGTTTGGGATACGCGCCTGCTGGCTGGCGCAATCTGCTGGACCATTTTGGCGGTGGTCAGGGGGCCGAGGATCTGCTGGAAAAGGCAGGACTGCTGATTCGGGCCGAGGGCCGATCGGGCTATGACCGCTTTCGGGATCGCATTGTTTTTCCGATTCGCGATTATCAGGGCCATTGTATCGGCTTTGGGGGTCGGATTCTGGCCCGGGGGGAGCCCAAGTATATCAACTCCCCGGAGACCCTCCTCTATCGGAAGGGCGAGGTGCTGTACGGGTTGGACCAGGCTCAGGCCGCCATCCAGCGGGAAGACCGGGTGGTGGTGGTGGAGGGGTATCTGGATCTGATTGCCCTGGCCGACCGGGGGGTGGATGGGGTGGTTGCCACCCTGGGCACCGCCTTGACGGCGGCCCATTTGCGTCAACTCTGGAAGCGTACCCGTCGCATCTGTTTCTGTTTTGACGGTGACACCGCAGGCCGCAAGGCGGCCTGGCGGGCGTTGGAGCTGGTTCTGGACGGGTTGCAGGCGGATCGTCATGCCCATTTTTTGTTTTTGCCGGATGGGGAGGATCCGGACGATGTGGTGCGGCGGGAGGGTGCGGCCGGATTTCGGGCACGGATAGAGGGGGCCACCCCGCTGATGACATTTTTTTTGCGTCATCTGAGCGAGGGGTTGGATACCGGCAGTCCGGAGGGGCGGGTGGCCATCTTTCATCGTGCCCGGCCGCTGTTGGCCAAGGTGTTTGATCCATTATTGCGGGAACTATACCACGAGCGATTGACCCAATATCTCCATCTGCCTCAACATTCGGTGGCAGTGGAGCCGGAGGCGGTGGTGATCCAGCCGCCACCGGTTCGATCCGCAGCGGTATCGTTTCGTCCGCCCCGGGTGGCGACGGCGGCGGGTCGGGATTTTGAACGGGCGTTGCTGGCCATGCTGTTGCGGGCTCCCGATCTGCTGATGACCTATGAAGAGGAGTTGAGCCGGTTGGAGTTGGAAAACCCACAGTTGGCCGGGTTGCTGTCTGAACTGCTTACGTTGGGGTCCTCCCTGGTGGATGGCAGCGCATCGCCCTTCTGGCAACGACTCCCCACGCCCGCCTGGACTGCGTTGGCGGAAGCCATTTTATTGACCGAAGAGACCGAGTTCGAAGCGGTGCACGAGGAGTTTGCGGGATGTCTGGTCAGTTGTCAATTACGCCATCTTAATAAACAGATAGAGCAAAAATCCCGGGAGGTGGCCACCGGGGTGGGTGAGAGCGACCGCCAGCTTGGTATGTTATATGCTTTGCAGCAGGAGAAGCGACTGCTCCAGCAACGCAAAAGCCGTCCTGGGATGCGATAAGAGGCGGATAAAGTTTAGCGAAATTTGGCAGGGCTGTTCCAACAAGGAGAGGCGTTGGTCCCGATCTCCTGGTCGGGTGGGGGTGAGCGGATGGATGTCTGACTTTGCCGCTCCTGCAGTACTGGCCTGACAAGAGGATCAATCATGCTGCCACACCTCTGACCGGGGGGTGGCATAACCGCCATGGATAGAGAAAAAATGGGCGATGAGTTCAAGTTTCCACCGATGAAACAGCTCGTTGAGCGCGGCAAGGAGCGCGGTTTTTTGACTTTTGACGAGGTCAACGACGTGTTGCCGAGTCACATCAATTCGGCTGATCAGATTGAGGATGTGGTCTCCACCCTGGACGAGATGGGCATTCATCTGGTGGACGAGCCGGAGCCCTCTGATGATCTCAAGCCGGATGATGCAGAGGCTCTCAATCTGGAAAGCGATGGCATGGATGACCTGGATGATATGGACAAGCATCCGGGTTCTGATTCCGGCATTGAAGATATTGATCTGGGCAAGACCGATGACCCGGTTCGGATGTATTTGCGGGAGATGGGGGCGGTGGATCTGCTGACCCGTGAGGGTGAGATTGTCATTGCCAAGCGGATCGAGTCGGGCCGGAAGGAGGTGTTGACGGCCATTTGCGACTCGCCGGTCACCTTTCAGGAGATTATTTTGCTGGCGGATAAGTTGCGCAATCGGGAGGTTTCGTTGCGTGACATTCTGGACATTCCCACCCCCAATGCGGAGATGGGCGAGGAGGATAGCCTGGACAAGGTGGATGATGCCGAGTCGGAGGTAGATGACTCCCTGGAGGATGAGGATGAGGATCGGGAAGAGGAGTCGTTTGACGGGGAGGAAAAGAGGCGGGATCCGGAGGCCTCGGAGGATGATCGGCCGGTGGACCGGGACCAGACAGTAGATCTGTCGACGGTCATTTTGGATGGCACGCCCTTGTCGGAGTTGTTGGAGGCGACTCAGCGCACCTTTGATCACATTGCCGAGGAGCATGGCAACCTGCAGGAGACGGACGAACAGATCCGGGAGTGTCTGTTGCGGGGTGATGAGGCGGAGGCCAAGCGGTTGGAGCAGATCTATCAAGGTCAGAAGCGGACCATTGTGGATCTGTTGGATTCGGTCAATTTTTCTCAGAAGCAGATTGATCGGATGGTGCAGACGCTGAAGGATTATGTGGACCGCATTCGGGCCTGTGAGTCGGAGTTGTTGAAGCTGGCCGAGCGGAGTGGCATTGCCAAGATGGCGCATTTGAAAGAGTATCTGGGCAATGAGGGCAGGAAGGAGTGGGTGGATCAGTTGGCGGACCATGCGGTGGTGGGTTGGCGCAAGTTTTATGAGTTGCATGCTGCCGATGCCTATCGGATTCAGGAGGCGTTGCATCTGGTGGAGCAGGAGACGGGTCAGACGGTTTCCGAGCTGAAGGGCACGCATAAATCGATCATGAGTGGTGAGCGCAAGGCCAATTGGGCCAAGAAGGAGATGGTGGAGGCCAATTTGCGTTTGGTGATCTCCATTGCCAAGAAGTACACCAACCGGGGGCTGCAATTTTTGGATCTGATTCAGGAGGGTAACATTGGCCTGATGAAGGCGGTGGACAAGTTTGAGTGGCGGCGGGGTTACAAATTTTCCACCTATGCGACCTGGTGGATTCGGCAGGCCATTACCCGTTCGATTGCGGACCAGGCCCGCACCATTCGGATTCCGGTTCACATGATTGAGACCATCAACAAGCTGGTGCGGACCAGTCGGCAGATGGTGCAGGACATGGGGCGGGAGCCGACGCCGGAGGAGATTGCCGAGCGGATGGAGATGTCGTTGGACAAGGTGCGCAAGGTACTCAAGATTGCCAAGGAGCCGATCTCGTTGGAGACCCCGGTGGGGGATGAGGAGGATTCGCATCTGGGTGATTTTATCGAGGACAAGACCATGTTGTCGCCGTCGGAGTTGGCGATTCAATCCAATTTGCGGGATACGACAGGACGGGTCTTGCAAACCTTGACCGATCGGGAGGAGAATGTATTGCGGATGCGGTTTGGCATCGGTCTGCATACGGACCATACCCTGGAGGAGGTGGGGCGGCAGTTTCATGTCACCCGTGAGCGCATTCGTCAAATCGAGGCCAAGGCGTTGCGCAAGTTGCGTCATCCCACCCGTTCCCGCAAGTTGCGGAGTTTTCTGGAGTCGTAGTTGTCTGTGTTGTGTCAGGGCCTATAGCTCAGCGGTCAGAGCCGCCGGCTCATAACCGGTCGGTCCCAGGTTCGAATCCTGGTGGGCCCACCATTCTTAAAGTTGTATTGCTTGCACCTTCGGAGGCCGCCTACAAAGACGGCCTTTTCCATTCCAAAAAACTACAATGTTTCCAAATGTTACCAAAACCGGTTCGATACCGAATTTGCTCCGGCCTCGGACCCGCCGAACGTCGAAACTGGTATTTTTCTCTTCTCCGCGCCAGAATTCTCCAAAACGACTGGACCCGCCCCGTGCGGGTCCAACCCAACAGGATCCGCTTTTTATGGCGCAATTTCAAGGTTTAACAGATTTTTCTAATATATTTACATTTCGCCGTTGTAGATGGCTGACCTGAAACCGAGTGAAGATGTCAACCCGGATCCTGTCGAATTGGAAATCGTCCATGTTTCCGGCATGTTCGTGCGAAATATGGCGACGCACTCCCCTTCACCGCAGGTGTGCCACCCAGTGGCCACCTGTCACGTGCCTCCCCCACCCCTCCCTGGCAGACAACCCAAAGTCTGCCACCCAGTTGCCACACGTTGCGCAACGCCGCTCCCCTCCCCCATCGCACACCGGCAGAAAGGCTCACCAAACTATTGGCTGGAATTGCTCGCCGTTGGCCATGCGGAGTGTATCACCAGCCCGCTCAATGACAAAGAAACCGCTATTGATGGCAAAACGGCAGACTCCTTATTTGAATGGATTTTCCGTTGATTTTTTGCCAGAATGGCATCACAATCAAAAAGCGTGTGCGTTCTGAAAACACAGAAGCGGTTTTCGCAGGATCTGGGGGTGCGGCATGTCTCTCCTGGGTAGTCGATGCGGGGACGCGTCAATCCCGGTGAGGAAACCACTAACTGGATGGCCGTGTGCGGGAGAACAACATACGGTTTCCCTGTATGACAATGACCACTTCGTCAAGGGAGATACTTTGTGACGACTCTTTCTGCTGATCGTCCAAGCCTCGATCCGAAAGACGATCTATTCGGTCATGCACCCTTCGCAAAGAGCTTGGCAGATAGTATTTCCAGTTGTACGGTCAGTGATGGCTTGGTTCTCGCGCTTTACGGTCCGTGGGGTTCTGGCAAATCCACGGTGCTCGGCTATGTCGGCCATTACATTGATCAGTTGCCTCAGGAAAATCGGCCCGTCGTCGTGCCGTTCAACCCTTGGTGGTTCTCCGGGCAGGAAAACCTTGCACGCGCCTTTCTTGGTCAACTCCAAGCCGTTCTGCCTAACAGAAGCGAGAAGTTCAAGAAGCTGGGTGACCTGCTAGGTGATTTCGCTGAGAGCGTGGGCGGACTTATTGATCTGTCTGGCATGACCGCTGGTGTAGCAGGCAAGCTTGGAAAGCTCATCGGGATGCTGACCAGGCGGAAGCCGCGAGACGTTCCATCTCTCAAATCCGAAATCAGTAAGATATTGAGGGACGCCAATAAACGCATCGTGGTCGTGATCGACGACATCGACCGCCTCACACCAGACGAGACGCGGCAACTGTTCACCGTCATCAAGGCACTTGCAGACTTCCCGAACGTGGTTTATCTGCTGGCTTTTGATCGCAATGTTGCCGCACAGGCCATCGAGCAGCAAAGCGGATTGCCAGGAGAACGATATCTGGAAAAGATTATCCAGGTTCCATTCGAGCTTCCGCCCATTGATCGTGAAGCCTTGCGAGCCGCTCTGTTCAAGTGCCTTGATCAAGTATTGGGCGATACACCGGACGGCCTGTTCGACCAGTCCTATTGGGCAAACGTGTTTCGCGACGGCATTGACCCACTGATACAAGTGCCGAGGGATGTCGTTCGCTTTACGAACACGCTGTCCGTGACCTATCCGGCGGTCCGGGGAGAGGTGAATCCAGTCGATTTCATCGCACTCGAAGCCGTTAGGGTCTTTCTGCCTGATCTGTATGGGGTCGTTCGGGCGAATCCGGAAAGGTTCTCCGGCTACAGTCGCGATGATCGGTACGAAGAGAATCGAAATGCAGCCCAGACCTTCCGTCAGGGATGGGTGAATCAGGTGCCGGAGTCTCTGCGAGCGAGTACGCAGGCGTTGCTGGGACGCATTTTTCCGAAGATCAGCCAAATGGGGTATGGCCCCGAATGGTTAAACGAGTGGCGCAGGAATCTGCGCGCCTGCCACCCCGATGTATTTCCGATCTATTTCCGGCTCACTGTGCCTCTTGGGGCCGTTCGCCGCAACGAGATGATGGCCTTGCTGAGTCTGGCTGTGTCCCCCACTGATTTCGGCGACGCACTCGTTCGAGCCAAAGCAGAAAAACGCCTTGATGGGTTATCGAAAGTAAGGGCAGTTCTCGAACGTCTGATGGATCACGTCGAGAAAGACATTCTGGATGATCATATCCCGCTGGTCATCCAATCGCTCTTCAACATAGGCGATTCATTGATCGATCCTGCCGATGAACGCGGCGTGTTCGACTTCGACAATGTCTCGCGCGCATCCCGTCCTGTCTATCACTTAGGAGCCTAGCCAAAATAAGTTGAACATTCGTTAAATTTCGTGCATCATTTCTGCATGGACGCAATGGAGATAATTGAAGACAAATACCGTGTGCTTTCGGGCCGTCTTGACGAAGCGGCG
>PEAG01000011.1 GCA_002753505.1 Magnetococcales bacterium HCHbin5
GTAATGCCGGGTGATAATGTCTCCATGACCGTGGAGTTGATTGCCCCCATCGCCATGGAAAAAGGGTTGCGGTTTGCCATCCGCGAAGGTGGGCGTACCGTGGGGGCTGGTGTTGTTTCGGAAGTTATCGCGTGACGGTTGTTGCGTACACAGCCTGACGGAACCATGATCGGAAGGACGCTGGGGCGAATCTGAATGGAAAACCAGAAAATACGTATTCGGTTGAGGGCATTTGATCACCGGATTTTGGATCAGTCTACGGGCGAGATTGTGCAGACCGCTCGTCGTACGGGTGCCGAGATTCGGGGGCCGATACCATTGCCGACCAAAATCAGTCGGTGGACCGTACTCAGGTCTCCTCATGTGGACAAAAAGTCCCGTGAGCAGTTTGAGATTCGGACCCATAAACGTGTGATTGACATCATCAATCCCACACCCCAGACGGTGGATGCGCTGATGAAGCTGGATCTGGCCGCTGGTGTGAATGTTGAGATTAAGCTATAGCTTATACCGGGATCGGTTCGGCCTTTGAGTGCTTTTGGCATGGACAAGGTGGCCCACGCTTAAGAGAGCAGTTGGGATTTTGCGGAAGAGAGAGGATCTGGGATGCGTGCGGGATTGATAGGCCGAAAGCTGGGTATGACCCGGATTTTTACCGAGGATGGCAAGAGCTGGCCAGTGACGGTTCTTCAGGCTGGTCCTTGTCAGGTGATTGGCCTCAAGAAGGCTGAGACCCATGGCTACAACGCGGTGCAGTTGGGCTATGAGGACATCAAGCCATCGCGGGGGAAAAAGCCGGTCAAGGGGCAATACGCCAAGGCCAATGTGACGCCGAAGCGGGTGATGCGCGAATTTCGGGTCGATGATTGCTCCGACTATGATGTGGGCCAATCATTGACCGTCGATCGCTTTCCTGTCAATCAGGTGGTTGACGTGACGGGGAACAGTGTCGGTAAGGGATTCGCCGGTGTCATGAAGCGGTGGGGATTCCGAGGGGGTAGGGCGACCCATGGTACCCATCTGACGCACCGCTCGCCGGGTTCGATCGGGCAGTGTCAGACCCCTGGGCGGGTGTATAAAAACAAGAAGATGGCGGGTCACATGGGCGATGCCCAGGTGACGGTGCAAAATCTTGTTGTGACTGTGATGGATGCAGAGCGCAATCTTTTGGTCGTCAAGGGCAGTGTCCCTGGTTCGAAGGGTTCGGTTGTTTTGATCCGGGATGCAGTCAAAAGTGTTGCCAAATCATCTTAAGGTTCTGGAATAATGATTGAAATTCCTGTAGTAGATGCGGGCAACCGGGAGTTGCGCCGGGTTCCCTTGGAAGAGGCCATCTTCGGACGCGAGATTCGGGGTGATCTGTTGGCCCGTTCCGTCAACTATCAGTTGGCCTGTCGTCGGGGTGGGAATGCCTCCACCAAGCGGCGTTCGGAGGTCTCCGGTGGTGGCAAGAAGCCGTATCGGCAGAAGGGAACCGGTAATGCGCGGCAGGGTACCAATCGTGCGCCGCAGTATCGTACGGGTGGTATCGTGTTTGGGCCGATTCCCCACAGCTATGCCCAGAAGTTGCCGAAAAAGGTGCGTCGGTTGGCCTTGCAGGTGGCGTTGTCGGCCAAGCGGGAGGCGGGTGAGTTGATTATCCTCGAGGCCTTCAACCTGACGGAGGTCAAGACGCAGGCGGCCCGTGCCATTCTGGAGGGGTTGGGTGTCGGTCGTTCGGGCCTGGTCGTGCTGGCTGAGGCGGATAATACCGTCGAGTTGTCGGTGCGCAATCTGCCTGGGATCGATGTGATGCGGGTGGAAGGGGTCAATGTCTATGACCTGCTCTCCCATGAGAAGGTCGTCATGACCGAAGCGGCCCTAAGCCGGATACAAGAGAGGCTGGCATGAATAATCTAGGTGGGCTGTTTCAGGTTTTGTATTCGCCCTGGGTGACGGAGAAGGCGACGCTTTGCATGAGTCAGGGGAACCAGGTCATTTTCAAGGTGGATCCCAACGCCAACAAGCGGCAGATCAAGGCAGCGGTTGAGAAAATGTTCCAGGTGGATGTTCTGGCCGTGCAGACTGTCAGCATGCAGGGCAAGCAGAAGCGTGTGGGCAGGGTTGCAGGGCAGCGAAAAGACTGGAAAAAGGCGATTGTGCGGCTGAAGTCCGGTCAGAGCATAGATTTTTATGAGAAAGCTTGAGGGATTGTCTGACGCACTTTGATGGGCTGGTCCTCTGGGCCTGTCGAGATCACAGAGTAGAAGGCCGGAGTGGTATTCCATGGCACTGAAAAAATATAAGCCTACTTCCAATGGCAAGCGGGCGCAGGTTTCTGTCGATTACAAGACGCTCTCCCAGGATGGACCTGAGGAGTCGTTGGTGGCTGGTCTGAACAAGAGTGGCGGCCGTAACAGCTATGGTCGGATGACGGTTCGTCACCGCGGTGGTGGTCACAAGAGACGGTATCGGTTGGTGGACTTTGACCGGAACAAGTTTGATGTGCCAGCCCGGGTTGCGACCCTGGAGTATGATCCGAACAGAACGGCGTTTATTGCGCTTTTACACTATGCAGACGGGGAAAAGAGGTATATTCTTGCGCCCCAGCGTGTTCAGGTTGGAGATGTGCTGGTTGCCGGCAAAAATGCCGAAATCAAGCCCGGCAACGCCTTGCCGTTGCGGATGATCCCGGTGGGTACGGTGGTCCACAATGTGGAGATGAAACCGGAGAAGGGGGGGCAGATGGCCCGTTCGGCCGGCAGTCAGGTCCAGTTGATGGGCAAGGAAGGCAAGTATGCGCAGTTGAAGTTGCCCTCCGGCGAGATGCGTCTTGTGTTGCTGGACTGCATGGCGACGATCGGTCTGGTTTCCAATCCCGACCATGGCAACGTCAAGTTGGGCAAGGCGGGTCGCAAACGCTGGATGGGATGGCGGCCCAGTGTGCGTGGTGTGGCGATGAACCCGGTGGACCATCCCCATGGGGGTGGTGAGGGACGAACCTCTGGAGGTCGTCATCCGGTGACACCTTGGGGTGTTCCGACCAAGGGTAAGAAGACGCGGGACAAGGATAAAGAGTCCAGTCGGCTGATCATGCGGCGGCGATGATGGGGACCATTAAGAGACAAGAGGTGAATCGTGGCGCGATCCATTAAGAAAGGCCCGTTTTTTGATGATTTTTTGTTGAAGCGGGTCGAGAAGCTCAGAACGGCGGGACGCAAGGAGTTGGTAAAGACCTGGTCGCGGCGTTCCACCATCATACCGGATTTTGTTGGGTTCACCTTTGGTGTTCATAACGGCAAAAAGTTTATTCCGGTCTTGGTGACGGAAAATATGGTGGGGCACAAGTTTGGGGAGTTTTCTCCCACACGAACTTTCCATGGTCATGGTGGTGACAAAAAGTCATCCCGGTAGCTGAGGTATTTTGAGATGGAAGAAGCGGTTGCCAGGCTGCAAAACATGAGAGGCTCTCCCAGCAAGGTGCGATTGTTGTTGGATCAAATTCGCGGGCAGAGGGTGGATGCTGCATTGGGGATATTGTTGTATTCCAAGAAGCGCATGGCGCATGCGGTTCGGGAGACCCTGAAGTCAGCGATTGCCAATGCGGAAAACAATTTAAGCTTGGATGTGGATACTCTGTTTGTTTCGCGGGCGTTTGCAGATAAGGGGACCGTGATGAAACGGTTCCGCCCGAGAGCCCGGGGACGGGCCAGTCGGATTGTCAAATGGGGATCGCACGTGACGGTTGCGGTGCGACCCAAGGATTAGCCCTGCCACGGTGGCGCGGCCAAATGGTTAGGTAAGTTAAGGATGGAGTTGTAGCCAATGGGGCATAAGGTACATCCGACCGGATTTCGTCTGGGCATTTCCAAAACCTGGGATACCCGGTGGTACGCTGACAAGGCGTTCGCATCGCTTCTTCTCGAAGATGTCATGCTGAGATCCTGGATTTTGAAACGGCTTGAGCACGCGAGCGTTTCCAAGGTAGTGATTGAGCGACCGGCCAAGAAGGCCCGCGTCAACATTTACTCTGCGCGTCCCGGGATTATTATCGGCAAGAAGGGGGCGGATATTGAAAAGCTGAAGCAGGATCTGGCCAAGGTGGCCAGTACTGAGGTTCAGATCAATATCATAGAGGTGCGGAAGCCGGAGGCGGAAGCGCAGCTGATCGCCGAGAATGTGGCGCAGCAGTTGGTGCGGCGGGTGGCATTCCGGCGGGCCATGAAGCGGGCTGTGACCTCGGCCATGCGGTTGGGGGTGCTGGGGATTCGCATCAACTGTGCGGGACGCCTTGGCGGTGGTGAGATTGCCCGAACCGAATGGTATCGGGAGGGGCGGGTTCCCCTGCACACTTTGCGTGCGGATATTGACTATGGCTTTTCCGACGCTTTGACGACCTACGGTTTGATTGGGGTCAAGGTCTGGGTGTTCAAGGGTGAAGTTAACGAAAGAGACGAGAAGCGGACGTAACTTTAACGGGCCGTTCCATCGAATACTATAAGGTTGGTTCGATATGTTGCTGCAACCCAAAAAGACCAAGTTTCGCAAGGCCCACAAAGGGCGGATTCACGGTTTGGCTGGTTCAGGGGCCGAGTTGAGTTTTGGTCAGTTCGGTTTGAAAGCCATGCGTGCGGGGCGTTTGACGGCCCGCCAGATTGAGTCGGCTCGACGGGCGATGACACGCCACATCAAGCGTGGCGGTCGGATATGGATTCGCATGTTTCCCAATATACCGGTCTCGTCCAAGCCGGCCGAGGTGCGTCAAGGCAAGGGTAAGGGTAATCCGGAGTTTTGGATTGCCCGGGTCAAGGCTGGGCGCATCCTGTATGAGATGGAAGGTGTCTCGGAGGCTTTGGCGCGGGAGGCGATGTTGTTGGCCAGTGCCAAGCTGCCGATACCTACCAAGTTTGTTGACCAGGGACGGGGGGCATAAGGATGAAGATCTCTGAGATCAGGGGGCTCTCTGCGGAAGGGGCCGCCGCCAAGCTGCAGGAGTTGTATCAGGAGTCGTTCAATTTGCGGTTTCGCAATGCGACTTCGCAGCTGGACAATACGGCGCGGATTCGGCAGGTACGCCGGGAAATTGCACGCATTAAGACCATTGTGGGATCACGGTCAGACCAAGGGTTAGGGGCGTAGATATGGCGCAGCGGATTCTGCAGGGGGTTGTCGTCAGCGACAAGATGGATAAGACCATCGTGGTGCAGGTGGAACGTAAGGTTCAGCATCCTCTCTATGGTAAAATTATGCGGCGTACCAAAAAGTATAAGGCGCATGATGCTGAAAATCAGCACCGGGTTGGGGACGAGGTTCGGATTCGTGAGTGTCCGCCGATCAGCAAGGATAAGCACTGGACGGTTGTCGTGGAGGAGATCTCATGATTCAGGTTGAGACAGTTCTGGATGTCGCGGACAACTCGGGGGCAAAGAAGGTCCAGTGCATCAAGGTGTTGGGTGGCTCCAAGCGGCGTTATGCCCGTGTGGGTGATGTGATCACGGTTTCCGTCAAGGTGGCGATTCCCCGCGGCAAGGTGAAGAAGGGGGAGGTGGCCCGGGCGGTGGTGGTGCGGACCCGCAAGGAGACGACCCGCGATGATGGCAGCTATATCCGTTTTGACAGTAATGCGGCCGTGTTGATCAACAAGGCGGGAGAGCCGATCGGGACGCGCATTTTTGGACCTGTTACACGCGAGTTGCGTGGCAGAAACTACATGAAGATCATTTCCTTGGCTCCGGAAGTGCTTTAGGTGACGACGATGAAGGATCAGATCAAGACTAACCTGAAGAAGGGCGACCAAGTGGTTGTCATTACCGGGAAAGATCGGGGTAAAAAGGGCCGGATTTTACAGGTGCTGCCGAAAGAGGGTGCGGTGCTGGTAGAGCGGGTCAACATGGTCAAGCGGCACACCAAGCCGCAGAAGGGTAATGAGGGGGGGATTGTCGAGAAGGAGGCTCCGATCGACATATCCAACGTCATGTACCTGGATGTTGCGAGTGGCAAGGGGGTTCGGCTGGGCAAGAAGTTTTTGGAGGATGGGCGCAAGGTTCGCGTTATGTGTGGCTCCGGGGAAGTGATCGATCGGTAGTCCGTCTGGTGGTTTGGGAATGTTTACTCCAGGGATTTTGATATGGCTAGGCTGAAGGCTGTTTACGAGAATGAGATCGTTGGCAAGCTCAAGGAAGAGTTCGGTTACGCGAACTGCATGCAGGTGCCGAAGATTGTCAAGGTTGTCATCAACATGGGTGTTGGCGAGGCGGTGGCCGACAAGAACGCCATGAATGGTGCCGTGCAGGATATGACTGCGATCGCCGGGCAGAAGGCGGTGGTCACGCGGGCCAAGAAATCGATCGCAGGCTTCAAGGTGCGTGAGGGGATGCCGGTTGGCTGTCGGGTGACGTTGCGGCGCACCCGTATGTATGAATTTTTGGATCGACTGATCAATGTGGCCCTGCCCCGTGTGCGTGATTTTCGTGGCGTCTCTGGAAAATCGTTCGATGGGCGTGGCAATTATGCCCTGGGCTTGAAGGAGCAGATCATCTTTCCTGAGATTGATTATGACAAGGTGGATGCGGTGCGTGGGATGGATATTGTGATTGTCACCACGGCCAAAACCGATCGAGAGGCCAAGGCCCTGTTGCGGGGATTCCGTGTGCCTTTCATGAACTGACTTGATTTAGGGAATTGTCTTTGACATGGCCAAAAAATCGCTGATTGCCAAGTGTAAGCGCAAGCCCAAGTTCCAGGTGCGGGCCTATCATCGGTGTGCCCGGTGTTCTCGTCCCCGGGGCTATTTGCGGGATTTTAATATGTGCCGGATCTGTGTGCGTACATTGGCCTTGCGGGGTGAGATACCGGGGATTGTCAAGGCCTCCTGGTAGAGGTCGCTGGCTGATTCTGATACATTGGGAGCCTTTTTGAAATGGGAATGACTGACCCGATCAGCGATATGCTGACCCGTATCCGCAATGCGCAAGCGGTTCGGAAAGATTATGTGGATATACCGACCTCCAAGATCAAACTGCGGATCGCCGAGATCCTGGTGGAGGAGGGGTATGTGGCGGCTGTGGAGCCTTTGGCGGTGGAGACAGCGCAGGGTCTGTTCCGGGTCACTCTGAAATATCATGCCGGACGGGCGGTGATTGAGGAGGTTCAGCGGAAATCCCGGCCTGGCCGGCGGGTTTATGTCGGGCGTGACGAGATTCCGCGGGTCTACCAGGGGTTGGGTATATCCATTCTTTCCACCAGCAAGGGGTTGCTCTCCAACCGTCGAGCCCGTAAGATGGGCGTTGGCGGCGAGTTGGTCTGCACCGTTTTCTGATTCTAGGGGTTCAAGTATCATGTCCAGGATAGGAAAGAAAATCATAGCGGTCCCCCAGGGGGTGGAGGTCGCCATTGAGAATCAGACGGTGACTGTGAAAGGTAAGCTGGGAACATTGACGCGGACGTTTCACCCGGGTGTTCATATCGAGCAGGGGGCGTCGGTGTTGACGGTGACGATGCAGAGTCGGGCCGGCACCAAGGCTTTGTGGGGGTTGTCGCGGACGTTGTTGAGCAACATGGTGGTGGGTGTCTCCAGGGGCTTTTCCAGGGTGCTGGAGATCCAGGGGGTCGGTTATCGGGCGGCGGTGAGCGATGTGGGGCTGCAGCTGAATCTGGGTTTTTCCCATCCGATTGACTACCCGTTGCCGGAAGGTGTGAAGGCCCAGGTTGAGAGAAATGTGATGGTAACCCTCTCGGGCACGGACCCGGAGAAGATTGGTCAGGCATGTGCGGATATTCGGCGGTTCAGGCCACCAGAGCCTTACAAGGGCAAGGGTGTTCGTAACGCTGGAGAGACGGTCCTGAGAAAAGAAGGTAAGAAGAAGTAACTTGTTCAAGGGGATTTTGGATGGCAAAGAGTCGGCATGCGGCCAGGCGGGTTCGGGGAGATCGTGTTCGTTACAAGATCGCACGGACATCTGGGGATCGCCTTAGATTGTCGGTGTTTCGCAGTGTGAGTCATATATATGCTCAGATCATAGATGATGCGCAGGGACGGACGATTGTGGCGGCTTCCACCCTGGAGGAGGGGATTCGGAGCCAGATTAAGAGTGGCGGCAACAAGGAAGCGGCTATCGTCGTGGGTCGTTCCATTGCGGAACGGGCGTTGAAGGCCAATATCCGGCAGGTGGTGTTTGACCGGGGTGGCTGCCTGTATCATGGAAGGGTCAAAGCCCTGGCAGACTCGGCCCGCGAGGGTGGGCTGGAGTTTTAGCAGGGTGCGTTGACGCTTTAATTTAGAGTTTTGTTGGCTGACGGGGAGCTTTAATGTCGAAGACACGCCGCGGGGTGCCTGAAGAGAAGGCAGAGACTTGGCAAAGCGATGATATGATTGAGCGGTTGGTGACCATCAAACGGACTGCCAAGGTGGTCAAGGGTGGAAGCCGCTTCAGTTTTTCAGCGATTGTTGTCGTCGGGAATGGTCAGGGAGAGGTCGGGTATGGCTTGGGTAAAGCCAAGGAGGTACCCGAGAGTATCCGCAAAGCGACAGAGAAGGCGCGGAAGTCTCTGGTGGCGATTCCCATCCGGGATGG
Source organism: Magnetococcales bacterium HCHbin5 (assembly GCA_002753505.1). Taxonomy (GTDB): domain Bacteria; phylum Pseudomonadota; class Magnetococcia; order Magnetococcales; family Magnetaquicoccaceae; genus Magnetaquicoccus. The sequence continues at coordinate 8,553 of PEAG01000011.1, forward strand.
TCGGACCCTGCATCATGAGATCATCGGCCAATACGGGGCCGGCAATGTGGTGATGCGGCCGGCGGCCGAGGGTACCGGGATCATTGCCGGGGGCTCCATGCGGCCAATCTTTGAGGCGTTGGGGATACGGGATGTGTTGGCCAAGTCCACCGGTACCTCCAATCCGCATAACTTGATCAAGGCTACGTTTATCGCCCTGCAGTCGATTCGGTCGCCGCAGGAGATTGCCGATAAGCGGTCGTTGGCGTTGGAACATCTGGGTAAAAGGTAGCAGATCATGGCGAACACAGTGAAGGTGAAGCAGGTGCGTTCGGTGGCTGGGCGGCCTGAGAAACATAGACTCATTGTGCAGGGGCTTGGTCTGCGGCACATTCACCATGTGCGGGAGCTTGTGGATAGCCCGAATGTGCGTGGCATGGTTCGCAAGGTGCCGCATCTGGTGGAGATTGTGGACTGATTGTCGGGTAGATGTGGACGTTAATGTGTTGTATTCGCAAAGAGCAGCCAAAAGGGTCACCCTGAAATGAAACTGAATCAATTGCCTCGGAGTCCGGCTGGGCGCGTCGCACCCAAGAGAAAGGGACTGGGTATTGCCTCTGGTAATGGCAAGACGGCTGGTCGGGGAACAAAAGGGCAGGCGGCCCGTTCTGGAGGTTACCACAAGGTAGGGTTTGAAGGGGGTCAGATGCCTTTGCAGCGGCGGTTGCCGAAGCGGGGGTTCCGGAGTCCGTTCAAAGAGTTTTATGCGTTGGTGCAGGTAGAGGATCTGGAAAAGTTTGAGGCGGGTGTTGAGGTTCGCCTGGAGGATTTGCGGGCCAAGGGTTTGGTGGGTCAACTCAAGGACGGTGTGAAGCTGTTGGGTGATGGCACCATCTCCAAGGCGTTGACGGTTCATGTCGACAAGTGCAGTCGTTCCGCACAGGAAAAGATTGAGGCGGCTGGTGGGCGAGTGGTGTTGAGTGGAGCCTCCTCTTGAGGAATCGTTGAATGGCCACTACTGAAACGCCGTCGCCTTTTGCTGGTTTGGCCAATCTGGGTCGCATACCCGAGCTGCGCAGTCGTCTGTTGTTCACCCTGGGGATGCTGATTGTCTACCGGATCGGGGCCCATGTCCCGACCCCTGGTATCGATCCGCAGGCGTTGGCCGCCTTTTTTGCGCAGCAGCAGGGGACCTTGCTGGGCATGTTCAACATGTTTTCCGGCGGTGCCTTGTCCCGTTTGACGGTCTTTGCGCTCGGTATCATGCCCTATATCTCCTCGTCGATCATCCTTCAACTGATGACGGCGGTGGTGCCCAAGTTGGAGGCGATCAAGAAAGAGGGGGAGTCTGGTCGGCGCAAGATCAATCAGTATACCCGCTATGGCACGGTGTTGCTCTCCATCTTCCAGGGCTTTGGCATTGCGTATGGCCTGGAGTCGATGCAGGCGGGTGGCATGAATGTGGTGATCGAGCCTGGTTGGCCGTTCCGCTTGATGACCGTGTTGACCTTGACCAGTGGAACCGCTTTTATCATGTGGGTGGGTGAGCAGATAACGGCGCGTGGCATTGGCAATGGCATTTCGCTGATCATCTATGCGGGGATTGTGGCAAACCTGCCGGTAGCCCTGGTGCATACCTTGCAATTGGCGCGTACCGGTGATTTGCAGCCCATGTTTGTGTTGTTGTTGTTGATCATCTCGGTTGCGGTGACGGCGTTCATCATATTCATGGAGCGGGCGCAGCGTCGGATCACGGTGCAGTATGCCAAGCGGCAGGTGAGCGGTCGCCGCATGGTCGGGGGAGAGAGTACCCACTTGCCGTTGAAGATCAATACGGCTGGGGTGATTCCCCCTATTTTCGCGAGCTCCATCATACTGTTTCCGGTGACGATTGCCAATTTTGCGCCGTGGGATGTGTTAAAAACGGCGGCGGCGCATTTATCTCCTGGTAATTTGCTCTATATGGTGGTATACGCCCTGGCTATTCTCTTTTTCTGCTTTTTTTATACAGCCATTGTATTCAACCCGGAAGAGACGGCGGATAACCTGAGAAAGTATGGTGGGTTTGTTCCGGGCATCCGGCCGGGTTTCCGGACAGCCGAGTACCTGGATACCATTCTGACCCGTTTGACGTTGGTGGGGGCGGTTTATGTGGCGGGCATCTGTCTTTTGCCGGAGATTTTGATTGCGAGCTATAATGTTCCATTCTATTTTGGCGGTACCTCAATGTTGATTGTGGTGGGTGTCACGATGGATACGGCCTCGCAGATCCAGTCGTTTCTGATCAGCCGTCAGTATGAGGGTTTGATGCAAAAGGCTAAAATTCGCGGTCGTCGGTAGTGCTCTATTTGGAGAATTGAGATGAAGGTGCGGGCGTCGGTCAAAACGGTGTGCAAGGATTGTATGACGATCAAACGTCGGGGTATTGTCAGGGTTATTTGTACCAAGCATCCCAAACACAAGCAAAAGCAGGGCTGATCCGTGTGGTTTTGACTTTGCGGGTGTGCAAAGTCAGGAGTTGACCGCGCCGATTCGGACAGAACTTAGGAAGATTTTGGAGGTTGTACAGTGGCTCGAATTGCCGGGGTAAACATTCCCATCAACAAACGGCTTGCAGTTGGCTTGACCTACATTTATGGGATTGGTCGGCATGCGGCTGCCAGTATACTGAAATCGGCGGATATATCTCCTGAGACCCGGGGCCGAGATCTTTCGGAGGCGGATATTGCCCGTATCCGCAGTATTATCGATAGCGATTTTCAGGTAGAAGGGGATCTGCGTCGTCAGGTTGCCATGAATACCAAGCGGTTGATGGATTTGGGTTCCTATCGTGGCTTGCGGCATCGTCGGGGGTTGCCGGTGCGTGGACAGAGAACTCATACGAATGGGCGTACCCGCAAGGGCCCGCGCCGGTCGATTCCAGGAAAAGGTTGATCCGTTTGCAATTATTCGGTCGGAGTTGATCTGGCCTGAATGTAAGGAGACAAGATGGCGAAGGTCCAAAAGGTTGCCCGTGGCAAAAAGAAGGAGCGGAAGAGTATTGCGAGCGGCATCGCGCATATTCACTCTACGTTTAACAATACGTTGGTCACGATCACTGACACGTTTGGTAATGTGGTATCGTGGGCTTCTGCGGGTGCGCAGGGTTTTAAGGGGTCGCGCAAGTCCACTCCTTTTGCGGCCCAGATGGCGGCTGAGGATGCGGGTCGCAAGGCGATGGAGCATGGCATGCGCAACATAGATGTGCGCCTGAAGGGACCAGGTTCCGGACGGGAGTCGGCATTGCGTGCCTTGGCAGGTATTGGTTTTAATATTGCGTTTGTGCAGGACGTGACGCCCATCCCTCATAATGGATGCCGTCCACCCAAACGTCGTCGAGTTTGAATTCTATTTGTGCTGATTGCGAGGAACGCTGAAACAATGGCTCGTTATTTTGGATCCAAATGCCGTATTTGCCGGCGCGAATCCACGAAGCTCTTTTTGAAGGGTGAAAAGTGCTTTTCCGATAAGTGTGCCATCGAGCGCAGAAACTTTGGCCCGGGTGTCCAAGGTCAACGTCGCCGCAAGGTCTCCGATTATGGCCTGCATTTGCGTGAGAAGCAAAAGATCAAGAAAACTTATGGCGTTTTGGAAAAGCAGTTCCGTAACTATTTTGAAAAAGCGGAGCGGATGGGGGGCGTTACCGGTGAAAATTTGCTGGTCCTGCTGGAGCGGCGGCTGGATAACGTCGTGTTTCGCTTAGGTTTTTCTGCTTCCCGTAGCGAGGCGCGTCAGGTTGTCAGCCACCGGCAGATCCTGGTGAATGATCGTCTGGTCAACATTGGTTCCTATTTGGTCAAGCCGGGCGACAAGGTGGCTGTTGTGCCTGGGGCCCGTGCCCATGCGCGCATCAAGGGGGCATTGGATGGTGCCATGCGGCGGGGGTTGCCGGGCTGGCTGGATGTGGATCCTGTCGGCATGTCGGGAACTTTTCGCGCACTGCCGGATCGTTCCGATCTGCCTGCTGATTATAACGAAAACCTGATTGTTGAACTGTACTCTAAGTAGAAGTGAGCCAGGTTAGGGGAAGCGGATGTACAGAAACTGGACCGAATTGATAAAACCGCAGAAGGTTGAGCTTCTGGAACAGCAGAGCGACACCCGGTTGAAGGCAACCTTGGTTGCCGAGCCGCTGGAGCGGGGTTTTGGTACGACGTTGGGTAATGCGCTCCGGCGTGTTTTGCTCTCCTCCTTGCAGGGGGCGGCGGTTTCGTCGGTGCAGATCGAAGGCGTTTTGCATGAGTTTTCCAGTATTCCAGGCGTTTTGGAAGATGTGACGGATATTATGCTCAACCTGAAAGGGTTGGCAATTTGGGTCAAAAGTGGCATAGGACCCAAGCGGATGCATTTGCGGGCCGAAGGCGAGTGTGTGGTGACGGCGGCTTCCATCGATTGTGGTCAGGATGTGGAGATCTTGAATCCGGACCACCACATTGCGACGCTGAACAAGAGTGGCAAGCTGGACATGGTGCTCAACGTGACCACCGGCAAGGGTTATGTGCCGTCGGTGCAAAAGTCGGAGGATGAGGCTGCCACCATCGGCGAAATTTTTCTGGATTGCAGCTACAATCCGGTCAAACGGGTGGCCTACAAGGTGGAGAACGCCCGTGTCGGTCAACAGACCGACTATGACAAGCTGATCATGGAGATAGAGACCAACGGCGTCATTTCGCCGGAGGATGCCTTGGCGTTGGCTGCCAAGATTTTGCAGGACCAACTGAGTCTGTTTATCAACTTTGACGATGTGCCGATCGGGGAGATCCTGGAGGAGTCGCAGTTTCCCAAATGGAATCCGAATCTGTTTCGCAAGGTGGATGAGTTGGAGCTTTCGGTGCGCTCTGCCAATTGTCTCAAGAATGACGAGATTGTCTATATCGGCGATCTGGTTCAGAAGACGGAGGCAGAGATGCTCAAGACACCCAATTTTGGTCGCAAATCCTTGAATGAGATCAAGGAAGTATTGGAGGAGATGGACCTCAGTCTGGGCATGAACCTGGATGGCTGGCCTCCAGAAAACATTGATGAGCTGGCCAAACAGTTTGAAGACGAGCATTTCTAGGGGATTTGTGGCATGAGACATCAGAGACATGGTAGCAAGATGGGCCGTAGCGGCAGCCATTTTGAGGCGATGATTAGCAACATGTTGGTGAGCCTGTTCCGTTACGAGCGGATTGAGACCACGACCCCAAAGGCCAAAGAGTTGCGCAGCGTTGCCGACCAAATGGTGACCTTGGGCAAGCGGGGCGATCTGCATGCCCGCCGACAGGCCTTGAGTATTCTGCAAGACAAGGAGGTTGTGCATAAGCTGTTTACCGACATCGCGGAGCGTAATCGTACCCGTCCGGGTGGTTATACCCGGGTGTTGAAGACCCGCAATCGCTACGGGGATTGTGCGCCGATGTCCTTGATTGAGTTGGTTGAGAGAGTCGAAAAGGCCGGTTAACTCCTTGGTTCCAGGCCCCTGGCTGCCATCTGCAGGGGCCTGGGGTTAGGTGGGCATCGTTGTTGTGGCAGTGAGCGCGGGCGCGGTAGAGAAAAGTCGGTAGTTCTGTGATATCGTTGTTGGGGCCGTCGTGGGGTGTCTATCCTTTACTTGTGGTTCTCATTTGGCTTAAGGCCCAAAGATGCGTTCTACTATTGCCAGATCGGTTGTTTTATCTGCTTTTGTTTCTGTTTTTTGTCATCTCCTTCCTGTTGAACCCTTGGCTGCTGTTGACGCCGTTGGTGTTGCCGCTGAATCTTCCAACAGACATTACTCTTCCGGCTTGAATTTGCGCGCAGAACAGTACCTGAGTACGGTCAGTCTGGGTGAGGTGCCCTGGCGGCGGCGTTGGTACCCCTATGCCCCAGGGGACGAGGTGTTGGATGGGGGGGAGTTACGCCATCTGGTGCAGGGGCAGGAGTGGGAAACGCTGGTAGAGTTGGCTCGACTTTATGATTTGGGGTTCAATGCGCTGCGGGATGCCAACCCGACGGTCAACGTTTGGCTTCCTGAGCCCGGTGCGGTGCTTAAGGTCTCTTTCCGCAACGTCCTGCCCCGTTCGACGGCGCGCATTGTGGTTAATTTGCCAGAGATGCGGGTCTATCACAAGCGTCGGGACGGTTTCATGGATACCTACCCCATCGGAATCGGGCGCGAGGGTTTGCTCACTCCGGTGGGTTCAGCGACGGTGGTTCGCAAGACGGCCTATCCCTCCTGGTATGTACCGGAATCCATTCGTAAAGAGAACCGCTCCCTGCCACGGGTGATTCCTTCCGGCCCGGACAACCCACTGGGTACCCATGCCATTTATCTTTCCATTCCGGGCTATCTTATGCATGGCACCCAAAAGCCTTATGGGGTGGGTCGGCGGGTCAGTCACGGTTGTATGCGTCTTTATCCTGAGGATATTGTCCGCTTTTTTGCAGAAGTGGCCGTGCATGATTCGGTGCAGATTGTCAATCAGTCGGTCAAAGCGGGTTGGCAGGGGGAGCAGTTGTTGTTGCAAGTGCATGATGTGCTTTCCATCAAGGCGAGGTCTTCGTTGCTGTCCAAGGCCAAAACGGTTGTGGCCGAAGCCTTGGCGCGCCGGCCTTTCCCGGATAGTGAGGTGGTTTTGGATTGGAAAAGGCTGGAGCAGACGGTTCAGCAGATGCGGGGTGTGCCTGTCGTCATTGGTCATGTTTGGCATCCGCCCCCATTTGAGTATGTGGGCGTCGGTTGGGCCTGGGAAAAAAAATTGAGCAGCTATATAAGCAGAACCAAGTCGAGTAGACCTGCCAGTGCGGATCCAGCTGCCACTGTTCAACCGTCTGAGGGGGTTAACGGTCCTCCCGTCTCTGCACCGATGTAGCAGCGGCCTGACCGTTCGGGCTTGACTGTCAGTTGGCTCTCCTGCCGCAGCCAGACAATCTTTTTTCCAACATGGCTTTGTTTGTCGTGGTCCAACAGTTCCAGCGGGGAGTTGAGGCCCCGTGTGGGGGTTTGTCGGGGTAGCTGACGGGGAGTGTGCGGAAAAGCCCCTACCGGATCCTGGAGGGGGAGGGAGAGCATTCAGAGGGGGCGGGCATTGGGAGGAGGTCCAAACCACTCCCCCCAATGCACCTGTTTGGCCAACAGCTTGACCGGTTTACTACTTTTTCAGACCCTTGCGGAAATGCTTTTTCAAGCGGGCATTTTCCTCTTTGGCTTTTGCAGCTTCCTGCGCAGCGGCATCGGCTTTGGCATTCGCGGCGGCCAACTGCTTGGCGAGCTGCTCTTGCTGACTGTCGACCTTGGCTTGCGGCTGCGACGCACAACCACTCATCACGCCCAACAAACCAGCGAGGATGACCACGGGAAAAATTTTAGCCTTAGACATTGTTTGACTCCTGACCCAAGAAAGTTCTCTTTTAGCTCCTAGCATCTGCTCAAGCTTCTAAACCCGGGATTATAGCAAAAGAATCGGGTGTATTTCCATCAAAAAAGCTTGGCGTTTGCCAAATTGTATAAAATTGTTTAATGCAATGGGTGTGCCGAAGATTGTTGGCAGGGTGAGCTTCTGTTAAAAGTATTTGATAAATCAGCGAAAAATACCAAGCAGTTTGCGGCGGCTGACGGAGAGGGATAAATGATCGCTGACGGACCGTTTGGGTGGTGACAGGGGTTTTTTTCCCAGGGCGAGGGCAACAGCCTCCTCAACCGAGTGGATTCCCAACACGGACGGCAGCAAGGTTTCCACCCAATGGTGTCCCAATTCCGGTTCCCATGCCGTGAGTACGGGGACCAGGGTGTCGGCAAATTCCAGAATAACCCCCTGGCCGGCGGCCACCCGCCCCTGGGCGTCGGCGGTCAAGGGAAAGGCGTGGCGTATGGGGGGCTTTTGTTGGGTTGAGCTGTTCCAGTAGATGCGCTCTACCGCCCATGGGGTCACCATCAAGGCACGAACGGGTATGCCGTCACTGTCCGGTATATCCATCTGAATCCGAATGGATAATCGACGGTTCAGGGTCGGATCGTCCGGATCTCGGCTTTGCAGAATGCGCTCTGCTGCCACCTTGAGTGCGACAGGGTCGGGCCAACGCCAGTCCCAGTGGGGTGGGTTCTCGCTCATCAGAGCAACAGCCCATCCAGGGGGCTGGAGGCGGTGGCATACAGCTTTTTGGGAATGCGACCGGCCAGAAAGGCATCCCGGCCAGATTCCACCGCTTTTTTCATGGCACGTGCCATGCGGATCGGATCTTTTGCCCCTGCGATGGCGGTATTCATCAGGACACCGTCACATCCCAACTCCATGGCCAGGGCGGCATCCGAGGCGGTGCCCACCCCGGCATCCACCAGCACGGGGATGGAGGCCTGTTCGATAATGATGCGCAACGTATAGGGGTTGCGAATGCCCAATCCCGAACCGATGGGGGCGGCCAGTGGCATGACTGCGACACAGCCCATCTCTTCAAAGAGTTTGCACAGATAGGGATCATCGGTGGTGTATACCATCACCTTGAACCCCTCCTTGATCAATATTTCTGCGGCTTTAAGCGTTTCAGGGTTGTTGGGCCATAAATATTTATTGTCGGAGAGAACTTCCAGCTTGACCATCTCCCAACCGCCGGCTTCCCGTGCCAGACGCAAGGTGCGCACGGCCTCGTCGGCGGTGTAGCAACCCGCTGTGTTGGGCAGATAGGTATACTGTTTGGGGTCCAGGTAATCTGTCAAAAGTGTGGCGGTCGGGTCACTGATATTGACACGCCGGACGGCGACGGTGACAATTTCGGCCCCCGAGGCGGCGACGGCCTCGGCGGTCTCGGTAAAATCCTTGTATTTGCCCGTTCCCACCAACAGACGGCTGTTGAACGATTTGCCGGCAATGATCAGGGGATCGGCGGGGTTGTTGGAGCCACCACCAATAAAATGGACCACCTCGAGCCGATCCCCATCGGACAATTCGGTTTCGGCAAAGCGCGTCCGCTGGGCAACCTGGAGATTATGTTCAACCGCCACCCGGGTTGGATCCAATTTGAGCTGTTCAAGCAGCTGGCTGATGGTGCTGTTTTGCGGCACCGCCATGGGTTCGCCGTTAATGATAATCTGGATGGTGTTCATCTGTTACCCCAAATGACGCGGTAGTGGGAAAGTGGGAGGCAGAGCAGGCGGGCTGTGAGCCCTCTTCCAGCCGTACTCTGTTTTATCTACCGGAGTCGGGCAACCCAGTCAACCCATACCGGTTGAGCGGCCCGTCCATTTTATGGATCTGCCGCCATTGAGCAATGAGAGAAAATGGCTTAGTCTGTCGCAGGTGTGGAAGGGATTTTACAATTGTTGCTGCGCCTCTCGCCAACAGCCTTCGGCGGCTGTCTGGGGGTTGGATGTCAGGTCATCATTGAGAGAGGGAGTGGGGTCATATTCATGAGACAGTTCAGTGAAAGGCGCGTGCTGGTGACGGGTGGGGCGGGATTTCTGGGATCCCATCTGTGTGAGCGGTTGCTGCGGGATGGGTGCGATGTGTTGTGTGTCGACAATTTTTTTTCCGGCACCAAAGAGAATATTTTACACCTCATGGACAATCACCACTTTGAGTTGATGCGGCATGATGTCACCTTTCCGCTGTTTGTGGAGGTGGATGAAATTTATAACCTGGCCTGTCCGGCCTCTCCCATTCACTACCAGTTTGACCCGGTGCAGACCACCAAGACCAGCGTCCATGGTGCCATCAACATGCTGGGGTTGGCCAAGCGGGTGAAGGCCAAAATTTTTCAGGCCTCCACCAGCGAGGTGTATGGCGACCCTGTCGTACATCCCCAACAGGAGGGTTATTGGGGTAACGTCAATCCCATCGGCCCACGTTCCTGTTATGATGAGGGCAAACGGTGTGCGGAGACCCTCTTTTTTGATTATCGCCGCCAGCACAATTTGCGCATCAAGGTGGCGCGCATTTTTAACACCTATGGACCCAATATGCACCCCAATGATGGGCGGGTGGTCTCCAATTTTATTGTTCAGGCCCTGCGCAACGAGCCGATTACGGTCTATGGCAGCGGCGCGCAGACCCGCTCTTTCTGTTACGTCGATGATCTGATAGAGGGCTTTATCCGTCTGATGGACTCCCCGGATACGTTTACCGGTCCGGTCAACCTGGGCAACACCGGTGAGTATCCGGTGCTGTTTTTGGCGGAAAAAATTGTCGAGTTGACCGGATCCAAATCACCGATTGTGCTGAAGCCCTTGCCGACGGATGATCCCAAGCAGCGGCAACCGGACATCTCCCTGGCCCGTTCAGAGTTGGGTTGGGAGCCGCAAGTGGTGTTGGAAGAGGGACTGCAGAAGACGATCCGTTATTTTGAACGGACACTGGAGCGATAATTTTTCTTGCCTGCCCCTTGCGTATACCGGATCCAGATCCCATATAGGAGCGGGGGGGGGATCTGTCAACGGCTTGTTTTTTTTGTGGAGGTGGATGGCAATCATGAGTGATGCAGCACAGAAGGAAACCCGGGCCTTTCAAACTGAAGTTCGGCAATTACTGGATCTGATGATCCACTCCTTGTACAGCAACAAGGAGATTTTTTTGCGGGAATTGATTTCCAATGCCTCGGATGCAGCGGACAAGTTGCGCTTTGCCGCGTTGTCCAATGATGGACTCTATGAGGGCAACCCCAACCTGGAAATTCGGGTTCTGTTTGACAAGGATGCCCAAACGATCACTGTGGTGGATAACGGTATTGGCATGAACCGGGAAGAGGTCATGACCAATATTGGCACGATTGCCCGCTCCGGTACCAAGGAGTTTTTGCAATCCCTCTCGGATGAACAGTCCAAGGATGCCAATCTGATCGGTCAGTTCGGGGTGGGATTTTATTCGGCTTTTGTGGTGGCGGACCATGTGACGGTACTCTCCCGCCGGGCAGGGGACGCGGTGGAGCAGGGTGTCCGCTGGGAGTCGGCCGGTGACGGGGAGTATAGCCTGGAGACGGTGGAAAAGGCCGAACATGGCACCGAGGTCATTTTGCACTTGCGCGAGGATGAGAAAGAGTTTCTGGACAACTGGCGGTTGCGTTCCGTCATCCGCAAATTTTCCGATCATGTCTCCTGGCCCATCATGATGCCGGTGGAGTCCCATGACGCCGATGCGGAGACTGATGAGGCGGATGAGAGCGAAGAGGGGGGAGATGCCTCCGAGGCGGCGAAGACAGAGGAAGAGTCGGCTGCGACGGCGGCAGTTGCCGAGGTCAAATGGGAGAAGGTGAACAAGGCCTCTGCCCTTTGGACCCGCCCCAAGGCAGAGATCACGGCAGAGGAGTATGCCGAGTTTTACAAACATATTGCGCATGATTTTGAAGAGCCTCTGGTCCATATTCATGCCCGTCTGGAGGGCAAGTATGACTATACCCTGCTGCTCTATCTGCCCAAGCGGGCCCCGTTTGATCTGTGGGATCGGGATCGCAAGCATGGTGTCAAGCTCTATGTACGTCGGGTCTTTATCATGGAGGGGGCGGAGGAGTTGATGCCCCGCTATTTGCGTTTTGTGCGGGGATTGATCGATACCTCTGATTTGCCGCTCAACGTTTCCCGGGAAATTTTGCAGAAAAACCAGATTGTGGAGGCGATTCGCAAGGGTGCGGTCGGCAAGGTGCTGGGTCTGCTGGAGGAGTTGGCGGAGAAAGAGCAGGAACAATATCAGACTTTCTGGAAAATCTTTGGCAAGGTACTCAAAGAGGGGATTATCGAGGATTTTACCAACAAGGCCCGTGTTGCCAAGTTGTTGCGCTTTTCCACCACCCATACCGATGCCGAAGAGCAGACCGTTTCGCTGGCTGACTATGTTGCCCGCATGAAACCGGAGCAGGAGAAGATCTACTATGTGACCGGTGAGACCCACGTGGCGGCCCGCAAGAGCCCCCACCTGGAAATTTTCCGCAAAAAAGGGATCGAGGTGTTGTTGCTGTCGGATCGGGTGGATGAGTGGTTTGTCTCCCACCTGCACGACTTTGACGGCAAGTCTCTGCAGTCGGTGACCAAGGGGGATCTGGATCTGGGCAAGTTGGATGATGACACCCAGAAAAAAGAGCGGGAAGAGACCGAAAACCGGTTCAAGGATCTGGTCACCCGGATCAAGGACTCCTTGGGAGAGACCGTCAAAGAGGTTCGCACAACCCATCGTCTGGTGGACTCCCCCTCCTGCCTGGTGGGAGGGGAGTACGATATGAGTGCCACCATGGAGCGCATTCTCAAGGATGCCGGCCAGGAGATTCCCGGTGCCAAGCGTATCCTGGAGGTCAATCCGGAGCATCCTTTGGTGGCGCGGTTGCAGGGAGAGGCGGAAGGGGTTCGCTTTGATGATCTGTGCCACATTCTCTACAATCAGGCCCTGTTGTGTGAGGGGGGGCAGATTGAGGATCCGGCGGATTTTGTTCGCCGTCTCAACAACCTGCTGTAAATACGGTACCTGCAAGGCGGGGAGGCGACGGTTTGTTGCCTCCCCGCCGTTGGCCAATCGCCGGATAACCATGGGATGGATGGGGTGACAGGGTGGCAAATGAATCGGTAGAGGATGTGGAAGCGGAGCAGTTGCGCCTGTTGATCGAGCGCATCGAGCGTCTGGAGGAGGAGAAGGCTGTACTGGCGGATCATGTGCGGGAGGTGTATGCAGAGGCCAAAACCACTGGTTTTGATCCAAAGATTATCCGCAAGGTGATCCGTCTGCGCAAGATGGATCCCCACGATGTGGATGCAGAGGAGACCTTGATCCAGGTCTACAAAAAGGCGTTGGGCATGATGCCGTAGGGAGTGTGGTTACCAAGATTTGCCGCAGGTTGGCCGCAACACACGGTCCGATTCGCGGCCTGCGCCGTTTAAAGGAGTGGTTGACCAGCCATTCATGATAAAACCACTGACCTGGATGCTCTTGCTGCCCCTGTTGGGGGCGATCGTGATTGGCCTGCTGCCAAACCGGTATGCGGCATACAGTCGTGCCGTTGCGCTGCTCTGTGCGGGGCTGGTTTTGTTGCTGGCCTGGGGGTTGTTGGCGACCTTTGATCCCACTACTGCCGCGTTGCAGTTTGTGGAACGGGAGCTGTGGCCGATGCAGGCCGGTTCCTATCTGCTTGCTGTTGATGGTTTTTCCCTTCCCATGCTCCTGCTGGCCACGCTGTTGGCCTTCGTTGCCCTGCTGGCCTCGGCCTCCATCCGCGATCAACCGCAAGGATTTTACCTGTTCATGCTGCTGCTGGAACTGGGCATGCTGGGCGTTTTTATGGCCCAGGATTGGTCCCTGTTCTATATTTTCTGGGAATTTACCCTGATTCCGCTTTTTTTTCTGCTCAACCGCTGGGGCGGCCTGCGCCGTCAACATGCGGCCCTCAACTTTGTCCTCTATACCATGGGGGGCTCGGTCTTTTTGTTGATCAGCCTGTTGCTGGGGTTTGACGCTGCGCAGGCCAACAGCTTTGCCATGGCAGAGATGGCCGCCGGTCTGCATGCCGCGTCGGACAAGACGCAAATCATTATTTTTCTCGGCTTTTTGCTTGGGTTTGGGGTCAAAATGCCCATTGTGCCGCTGCATGGTTGGCTTCCCCTGGCCCATGTAGAGGCTCCCACTCCGGTGAGCATTTTGCTCTCCGGGGTGTTGCTGAAGATGGGTTCCTATGGCTTGATTCGAGCGGCGGCTCTGTTGCCGAAAGCCACGCTGCTGTTGCAGGGCAGCTTGATGGTGTTGGCCCTGATTGCGGTCATCTATGGGGCTGTGCTGGCCTGGCGTCAAACCGATCTGAAGGCGATGGTGGCCTACTCTTCCATCAGCCATATGGGTGTGGTGTTGCTCGGCATCGCCTCCCTGAACAGCATCGGTTTGCTGGGAGCCGTCACCCAGATGGTGGCCCATGGTTTGTCGGCGGCCCTGCTGTTTTTGCTGGTGGGGTTGCTCTATCAGCGTACCCACAGCCGGGAGGTGGGTGACTATGGCTCCCTGTTGCCGACAACGCCCCGTTTCGCCCTGCTGATTGCCTCTGCTTTTGTGGCCACCATCGGGATGCCGGGTACCATCGGTTTTATCGCCGAATGGCATGTGATGATCGGAGCCTTTCAGCAGTGGGGCTGGCTGGTGCTGTTTCTCAGCCTGGGCATGCTCATCAGTGCGGCCTATTCTGTTCGTACCGTCGGTCAGTTGTGTACCGGTCCGGCCCACGCCCAACCGTTGGCCGATCTTGGTCGGCTGGAGAGCCTGACCGGGGGGCTGCTGATCGCCTGGACGGTGCTGTTGGGGCTGGTGACGGCTCCGTTGTTGCAGTTGATGAGCGGTTCTGTCGGCCAGTTTGTTCTCCTGTTCGGGAGGCATCCCTGATGCAGCCGGAGCCGCTCACCGACCGGGTTCCCATGCGTCAGCAACTGTTGGCGTGGCTGGGCCATCTGGAACACCATTTACCCGGCCAGGCTCCCCTGGGTGATTTTATTCACCATAATACCCTGCATGGTTTTCAACAGCTGCCTTTTGCGGAGGCGTTGCAGCAGGCCCGGCGGATAACAGGTCTGGCGGGCTACTGGCCCGTCGAGCAGTTTCGGGCCAGCTTTGCACAAGGACGGATCGACTGGTCGGACCTGGAAGCGGAGTTGCGCCTGTGCCCGGATCTGCAGGTGGATGAGGTGGTGGCGACGCCGCCACGGGGGCCACTGCGTCGCCTGGATCTCTACCGAATCCTGCTGTTGCATGATCTGGCACCGCTGGAGGCGTGCCAACTGCGTTGGCAACAACAGGAACATGGGGCCTTGAGCCGCTTGCAGGCAGATCTGGCCCCGGAGATTCGTCAGCATTGGCGTACTGCAGTGGGGAGCGGGGAGGCTGCCGCCTTGACTGCGCTCTGGCAGCTCTGTTTGGCACCGTTTGACCTCTACCCGGGCCGTCACCACCCGGAAGCCCATTTGGAGGATCTGCTGGGCTATTTTTCGCCCGAATCGGTGCAAGGTTCCGAACTGGACAAGCAGCTTTTCGCCACCCTGGTGCGGGATGAGGCCAGTACCCTGATGGATCGGCTGCTGTTGCGGCTGGGACCGGAATTGACCCTGAGCCATGTGTTGGCCCTGCTGACCGGGGAGGATATTTTTGATTCGGTGCGGCCGTTGTTGGTTCGCCATGTGGCCGCCTATCTGGATCAAGGCATGGCGGCCTGGCCCTATCCCGACCGTGAGAAGGGATTTTTTGCCGCCTGGCGCAGCAAGGCCATGGCCGACTGGTCTTTTGTGCCGGAAGAGTTGACCCAGTGGCGCGAGGAGATCCGCACGCTGAGCGATGATCCCGTTGACAGCGTGATGACCCTGCTCGGTCGGCTGGGGTTGCCGGAAAAACAGTGGACCGCCTACCTGGAGCGGTTGGCACTGCGGCTGCCGGGTTGGTCGGGTATGGTCGCATGGCGGGCGCACCATCCGGGTTATGAGGGGCTCTGCCCGGAGCGGGTGCAGATGATGGATTATCTGGCAATCAGCCTGGTGCTGGAACGTCTCTATGCCCTGCGACTGTGTCGGCGGCATTGGCAGTTGGAACCCCGTCTGGAGCTGTTGCAGGGCTATTTTGCCAGACACAGCGGTGAATTTCTGGTACGCTGGTCGCTGTATAACGAGCCGTTGCCGGAATATATGGCCTCTTATGCCGAGGGTCTGCTGGGGCAATCGGCTGAACATCCGCCCAAAGAGGAGGCGTGGTACGCCCTGGCGCGCATGTTGCGGATTGGTCGTCATGGCCTGGGTGGTGGGCAGGTGCGCTCCGCCTCCACCCACGCCTGGCCCCTTTTCTTGTTGGCCCAGCATCTGGGGATGACCCCTGCCGAGTGGGCACGCCTGAGTCGGCAGGAGGTGGAGGTTTGGCTGGACTGTTTGCAGCGTCTGACTCCGGACCGGGCCAGTCAACTGTGGCTGTACGCCTATGAACGCCATTACCGCAACCAGATTTTTAATGCCCTGCTGCAAAACGAGGGGCGCGGGCGGTGGCTCAAGCGGCATGAGCCGCCCGCCGGCCAGCTGATTTTTTGCATGGACGAACGGGAGGAGGGGATTCGCCGTCATCTGGAAGAGGCGGATCCGCAGCTCGAAACCCTGGGCGCAGCCGGCTTTTTTGGCGTACCCATCTACTGGCAGGGGCTGGCGGATCGGCGACCTGCTCCCCTCTGTCCGGTCGTGGTGACCCCGCTCCATCAGGTGCGCGAAGAGCCTCTGGGTGCGGTTGCAGGGGAGCAGGGGGCTCGGACAGGCCATCCGCAGCGGCAAAAACTTTATCAAAAGATGATGGAAAAGCTGGATCAGGGAACCCGTTTGGGGCTGCTCAGCCCGTTGTGGGTGGTGCTGGCCGCGCCGGGTGCGCTGCTGGTGCTGATTGGCAAACTGTTGGCTCCCCGGCGCACCGGGCGTTGGTTGACCCGGTTGCGGGGCTGGTTTAACCGGCCCGTGGCGGTCCGGTTGACCTTGAACGCCCCTGCGGATGCCCCTCCGGCGGTTGTGGGTCAGCCACGTCTCGGTTTTACCGATCAGGAACAGGCCGAGCGGGTGGCCAATTTTTTGCGGTCCATCGGTCTGACCGACCAGTTTGCACCGCTGGTGGTGCTGGTGGGGCATGGCTCCAGCAGTCAGAACAATCCCCACCGGGCCGCTTATAATTGTGGTGCCTGCAGCGGTCGCCATGGGGGGCCCAATGCCCGGGTCTTTGCCGCCATGGCCAATCGACCGGCTGTTCGGGCCCTGTTGAGTCAGCGGGGTATCCGGATTCCGGCGGAGAGTTGGTTTTTGGGGGCGGAACACAACACCGCCAGTGAAGCGATCCACTGGTTTGATCTGGCCGCATTGCCGCCCCATGGCCAGATCCCGTTGGCGCGTCTGCAACAGGCGTTGACACGGGCCTGTGCTGGTTCAGCCCAGGAGCGCAGTCGTCGCCTGGCCTCGGCCCCCCGGCATCCCACACCGCTGCAGGCCTTGAACCATGTGATGGGGCGCAGCCATGATTTCAGTCAGAGCCGCCCGGAGTTGGGCCATGTCACCAACGCCGTGGCCCTGATCGGACGGCGGGCAGTGGCCCAGGGGCTCTTTCTGGATCGGCGCATGTTTCTGATCTCTTATGATCCGAGCCAGGATCCGGAGGGTACCATTGTGGAAAACATATTGCTGGCCGCTGGCCCCGTCGGGGCCGGCATCAGCCTGGAGTACTATTTTTCCACCGTCAACAATGCGGGGTTTGGTTCAGGCAGCAAAGTGACCCATAACGTGACCGGGTTTTTGGGGGTGATGGAGGGCACCGATTCGGATCTGCGTACCGGTCTGCCCAAGCAGATGATAGAGATCCACGAAGCCATGCGACTGCTGGTGATTGTCGAACAGAGTCCACAGCTGCTCAGTCGCATTCACGCCCGGCAGGAGGCGGTGCGGGAGTTGGTGGATAATGGTTGGATTGTGTTGGCGGCCAAAGAGCCTGAGGTGGCCCGAGTCCACCTGTTCAGGCCGGGAGTCGGCTGGCAACTGTGGTCGGAGCCGGTGCAGTCGCTGGCGACTGTCGCTACTTCGGCGGCCTGGTATCAGGGGCGCGATGGCCCGCTGCCACCGGTTTTTATTGCGCCAGAGGCGGAGGCGGCCACGCATGGTTGACGCAAGCTGGATCGGTTTGGTTCCCCTGTTGCCGGCTTTGTCGGCCGGCTGGATTGGCATCGCCCTGTTGGGCGGCTGGCAGCAAGGAGAGCGGGGAGAGCGGGTTACCGCCCGGGTGGCCTTGTGGGGGGTGGGGTTGGCATTGGGGTTGTTGCTGCTGTTGGATCTCGATGCCCTGTTGCTGGCGCGGACACCGGGCAGTATTGCGCTTTTTCCCTGGATGGATACCGTCGGTTATCGGGTGATGGTCAGCTTTATCCTGGACCCGCTCGGATTGGCACTCTCGACTCTGGCGGCTCTGCTCTGTTGGTTGACCGTGCGTTTTGCCGTCTGCTATCTGCATCGTGAGGCGGCTTTCCAACGATTTTTTGCTTCGTTAAGCCTGTTTGCATCGGGGCTGCTGCTTTTTTTGTTGGCAGGCAACGCGGTGTTGGCGTTTGTGGGCTGGGAACTGATGGGGTTGACCTCCTACCTGTTGATTGGCTACGCCAATGAACGGTCCCAGGCGACTGGCAACGCCACCCGGGTTTTGCTGACCAATCGGATCGGGGATGCCGGGTTTCTGGCGGGCATTTTGTTCTCTTACGTCTGGTTGGGGGGGGGCGAGTGGGGCGATATTGCCGGCGGATTTGCCCTGCTCAGCTCTCTGCAACTGGGTATATTGGCCGGGGGATTTGTGCTGGCGGCTCTGGTCAAGTCGGCGCAGTTTCCCTTTGCGGCCTGGGTCGGGCGCGCCCTGGAGGGACCGACCCCCTCCAGTGCCGCTTTTTATGGTGCCCTGATGATTCATGCCGGGGTTTTTTTGCTGCTGCGTCTGCAAGATCTGATTGCCCAATCCCCGTTTCTGATGGTCGTGCTCTGCCTGTTGGGCCTGCTCACTGTTCTCTATGGCCTGTTGGTGGGTCTGGTGCAGACCGATGTCAAGAGCGGCTTGATCGCTGCCGGGCAAACCCAGGTGGGCTGGATGTTTCTGGCCTGCGGTTTGGGTTGGTTTGACTGGGCGGCCTGGCACCTGGCGGCCCATGCCGGCTGGCGTCTCTATCAGGTGTTGAATGCGCCATCTTACATGCACCTGTTGCCGGGCCCCACCCGCCCGGTCTGGGTTGCGCTGCATCGGCGACAGGGGTTGTATGCCGCCGCCATCGCACGCTTCTGGTTGGACCCCCTGACGGATGTGCTGATCACCCGTCCCACCCAGAACCTGGCACGAGACCTACAGAGCCTTGACGATAACCTGGTCAACCGGTTGCTGGGCAATGGTGCCATGGAGCGCATTCTGTTTGGGCAACTCCATGCCAGCCGTCCGACGGAAAAACCGGGCCACCGGCAGGTGCAAGGGGTTGGTCTGTTTGGTG
Source organism: Magnetococcales bacterium HCHbin5 (assembly GCA_002753505.1). Classification (GTDB taxonomy): domain Bacteria; phylum Pseudomonadota; class Magnetococcia; order Magnetococcales; family Magnetaquicoccaceae; genus Magnetaquicoccus. Next base: position 27,498 of record PEAG01000011.1, read on the forward strand.
CCCTTTTGGAGGCCCTCGCCAATCGGTTGCAGTGGCTGGAGCAGCTTGTCTTGCGGATGGGCGGCGAAGGCTCTGTGCGGAGCGTGGCCCAACTGGGCGACTATTTGTTGCGGATTGATCGTCTGTTCAGCGAACCGCGTTACCTGGTGTTGATGATCCTGATAACCTTTGTTGTGGCATTGTAGGGATGCAATGATTGCTGAGATCCCATGGACAGATCAGAGCCCCTGGCCCGTGCTGGCTCTGTTGCAGTGGTTTCCTCTGGGGGCGGCGGTGTTGGTCTCACGCATTCGGGGGGACCGCGCAGCGTTTGGGGTATCCATGCTGTTGGCGACCCTGGAGGGGGTTGGTGCGCTTTATCTCTATCTGCTGTTTGACCCCGCCCGGTCCGACTTTCAACTGGCTGAACGGCTTACGCTCTGGGGACCGCTGGCTTACCATGCGGCGGCGGATGGGATGACGGTGCTGTTCATGTTGCTGACCGCTTTGCTCTCTCTGTTGGCGATTCCGTATGGTTGGGTCAGGCCCTTTCGGCCGCAAAACCGGTTTTTGACCATTCTGTTTATCGGGGAGGCGGCCTTGATGAGCCAGTTTGCCACCCTGGATCTGCTCTGGTTTGTGCTGTTTTCGGTGGTGCAGGTGGGGCTGGCTGGTTATTTGATGCATTTGTGGTCAGCTTCGCCGGAGGAGGCCACCTCGCTGAGCCGTTTTTTTGAGTTTATGGGGGTGGGATTCTTGTTGTTGGTGTTGGGCATGCTGATTTTGGGGTGGGCCCACTATGATGCGACGGGGGTGTGGCGTTTTGATCTGCTGTCGTTGATGGAAAATCCCCTGCCTGTACATTTTCAAACCAGTGTTTTTTTTCTGCTTTTTTATGGATTAGGCATTCGCATCCCGCTGTTTCCGCTCCATGGCTGGTTGCCCATGGTGGCGGAACGGGGGACGGTGGTGTTGGCACTGGTTTTTTTGTTGGGGGTCAAGAGCGGTTTTTATGGCATGTTGCGTTTTCTGTTTCCGTTGGTGCCGGTTCCGGTTCACCGCTGGCAGCTGGTGGTGGTGGTGATTGCGACGATTGGCATTTTTTATGCGGCGTGGCTCGCCATGATGCAACAAAATTTGCGTCGCATGATGGCTTATGCGGTGATCAGTCATACCGATATTTTGTTGATTGGCCTGTTCAGTTTGCAGGCCCATGCTTTTCAGGGGACGCTGTTGTTGATCGGCAATTTCGGGTTGGCGGTGGCGACCCTTTTTTTCATGATCGGGCTGATCAACCGGCGAACCCAGACGGTTATGCTCTCCAGGCTGGGGGGATTGTTCAGTCGATTGCCGTTGATTGGCGTGGCCTTTTTTGTCGCCGGTTTGGCCATCATCGGCATGCCCGGCACCCCTGGGTTTGATGCGACCCACCTGTTGATGGAGGCTGCCATGCGCCGTTTTGGGGCCCTGATCACCATTGCAGCGGCCCTGGGCAATGTGGCTTCGGCGGCATTTTTGTTGTGGTCTTTTCAGCGTGTTTTTATCGCTTCACCCGGGGATGTTTCCCATTCCGTGCAATCAGTGGGTCGCTCTCATCGGTTGGAGCTGTTTTTGGCTGTCACCCTGATTGGGGTGCAATTGACTGCCGGTTTTTATTCCGAGCCGTGGCTGCGTCTGGTGGAGCGGACCGCGCAGGGGATGGCGGCTCCGTACGCGCTTTATGGAGAAGAGTTGCAACGGGGGCATGAGTGATGGCGGTGTTATCGGTACCGTTGGCCTCTTTGCCCCTGTTGAGTCTGCTGATCGGGTTGCCGTTGGTTGGGGCGGTATTGCTTGGCCTGTTGCCTGCCCGGCAGGCCCGTTCGTTTGCGTTGGGGGTGGGGCTGGTTGAGGCTGTTTTGGCCTGTGGGGTGGTTTGGGGTATCAACCCGGAGCAGGCGGGTTTTCAATGGCTGGAACAGGGGCGTTGGATACCGACGTTGCATCTCCAGTATCTGTTGGGTGTGGATGGTTTGTCGGCACTTTTTCTGCCGCTTTCCGCCTTGTTGTTTGTGGGGTTGGTGTTGGCCTCCACCGGGGTGCAACGGTTGCCGCGGCTCTATTTTGCCCTGCTGTTGGCGTTGGAAGGGATCACCATCGGTATTTTTTCCGCCTTGGATCTGCTGCTCTTTTTCCTGTTTTGGGAGTTGACCCTGATTCCCCTCTATTTTCTGGTCAGCTTGTGGGGGATTGGCCCGCAACGCCGTTTTGCCGCTACCCAGTACACGTTGTGGATGTTGGGTGGAGGTGTATTGTTATTGTTTGGTTTTTTGCTGGTTGCGACCGGCCATGGGGATTGGCCTGCCGCGACGGATGGTTTCCGGGCACCGGCTGCGCTGTTGTTTGATCTGCCCACCCTGTTGGCGACGCCGTTGCCGCCGGAGCGGCAGTGGCCTGTTTTTTTGTTGCTGTTGATGGGATTTGCGGTCAAGACACCGGTGGTTCCGCTTCACATCTGGCTGCCAACGGTGGCGATGGAGGGGCCGGTGGTGGTGGTGGCGATGATGACCGGGCTCAAGTTGGGGGCGTATGGTTTAATCCGTTTTGCGTTGCCGTTGGCACCGCAGGTGGCGCAGGAGTGGTATGGGGTGTTGGTGGGATTGGGGGTGGTGGGCATTTTTTATGGGGGGTTGCTGGCGTTGGTGCAGAGCAATCTGCGGCGGTTGTTGGCCTTTGCCAGCATCAGTCATGTGGGGTTTGTGTTGTTGGGACTGTCCACCTTCACGGTGCAGGGTGTGCAGGGGGCACTGTTGCAACTGCTTAATTTTACGCTGATTGCCAGTGGATTGTTCCTGTTGGCCGGTTTTATCCGTCAGCGGACCGATTCGACCGAGTTGGTCCATTTGGGTGGTTTGGTACATTCCATGCCGAAGGCCAGCCGATTTTTTCTCTTTTTTGGTTTGGCGGGGATGGGGATGCCGTTGACGGCTGGTTTCCCGGCTGAGCAGCTCATTTTATTGGGGAGTCTCTCGGCCTACAAGGGGGCGGCCTTGGCGGCGATTGGTGGGCAAATTCTGGGGGCGGGTTATTTTTTTCACTATTATCGTCGGGCCTTTTTGGGGCCGGCGCGGCATCGGTTGGTGGTGCAGGCGGTGGATTTGTTGCCACGGGAGTGGGCCATCATGGTTTTATTGGCAATTCCGGTCCTGGTGGTGGGGATTTATCCCGGTTGGATTTTGCATTTTACCCAACTGCCTGTGGTGCGGTGGGTGGCGCAGTTTCCGGGGGTTGCACCGTAGCACTGTCGCAGTTGCATGTTTTTAAACAACTGCACCCCACTGGGGACCGTCACGGTCCCCAGTGGGGTGCAGGGGCAAAGCCCCTGCATGCAAGGGTGCGTTTTCCCAAAAGCCCATTTTCAAACTATTGCAGGGGTCTGGGGACCGTCACGGTCCCCAGTGGGGTGCAGGGGCAAAGCCCCTGCATGCAAGGGCGCGCTTTCCCAAAAGCCCATTTGCGCAGCAAATGGGCGCAGCGCGCCCAAAACGCCCCGCAGGGGCACTGCTGGAGGGCGGCAGCCCGACTGAGAGCGGGCAAAAGGTTACTTGGCTTGGAAAAAAACCGATCCTGGCCTTGTGTCAAACAAGAAGCGTAATACAATAAAGCGTAGTACAATAAAGCGTAATATCCGAACGTTCTGCTTTCTTATCCAAACATTTTCCGTAACATAACCGTGCGAGTCGGGCTGCCGCCCTCCCAAGGTCGCCCCTGCGGGGCGGTTTTGTGCGCGTTGCGCCCATTTTCTGCGAAAATGGGCTTGGGGAAAACGCGCCGTTCAGCAGGGGCTTTGCCCCTGCACCCCACTGGGGACCGTGACGGTCCCCAGGCCCCTGCAATTGTTTAACAGATTAACAAAATATGGGCAGCGCATCCGGAACCTTTCATGGAAAACCAGCCGAGGGTCACGGATTTTCCGCTCCCCTGGTTGCAAAGGCCAGCCAATCCAACTGCACCTCTTCAACCCGTGCATCAGAACGGGTTTCCAACAGCAGAGTAAACCCCTGGGGCGTCACCTCGATCGGTCGTGCCTGAAAACGCACCTTTTCCCCCGGCAGATCGATCAACGTGATGCCCAACACGATTTTGGGAACGACAGGAAAAGGCGGCTCAAAAAGAATCGATTGGCGATATTGACGAATCCGCGCAAACAGATCGGTCAACTTCCAACCTGCATCTCCCTTTTTGACCACCACCGTGCCACTCTGCAACCGAGGTATCTCACCCGTCACCCGGGCAAGCTCCGCCACGCGCCCCTCCAGGGCAACCAATTGCTGACCCGGCTCTGCCGACGGCTTGTTGGCATTAGCCTGTTGTTCCAACAATTCCAATCGCTGGGCCAACAAGGGAACACGATCATCCTGTAACCAACGACGCCAAACAGAGGGAGAGTCCGCGGAGGAGGGGGAGGGTGCCTGCACAGAAAGGACAGACTCCATCCCATCCCAGGGCTGCTTCGCAACAACAACGGCTATAACGGCCAAAAACAGAATAATAAAGAGTGCTTTCATGCCTGCTGCCTGCCTGTATACCGAACAAAACGATGTTTCCACTGTTGCCAAACGCTCTGTTTCAACGGTACGATCCGCTCCAGAAAGTCGACAAAATCCAGCGGTGGTTGATGGTCAGCCCAAGGGGCTGCCTGGGGAGGCCCCAACCTCCCGGCTGTGTCAAGAGCCTTTTCCCGGCAACAAAAAAGTATCTCATTGTGGGAAGGGGGTGGAACCGGCAGCCGCAACAGGGTGCCAGGAAAGCTTTGACCAATGGTGGCAAGAACCTGCCGGTAAGCCCTGCCCTCTGCCCGATTGACATTCAACGCCAACACCCCATCTTCGGCAAGGAGGGGCTCCAGCTGTCGAAAAAAATCGTCATGATAAAGCGAAGGGGCCATGCCATCATGGTCAAAGGCATCCAGGATGATCAGGTCATACGAAGGTGACTTTGCCTGGATGGCCTGCACAAAATCGCCCCCATCCGCACAATGGAGAGTCAAGCGTTCTGTATGCGGCAAGAAAAAAAATTGTCGGGCAATGGCAGCCATCTCCGGATTGGCATCTACGACCTCCAGTCGGCAGTTGGGGAAATAGTGCAGAAAAAATTTGGCCAAAGAACCTCCCCCCAGACCAATCATCAAGATATGCCTGGGATGACCATTAAAGAGCAGTGCAGCCAGCATGTGTTGGGTGTAGGGCAGCACCAGCCATAACGGATGCTCCAGTGCCATACGGCTTTGAATCATCTGATTGTCAAAATATAATGAGCGATATCCCTTTTCATCGACAACCATCAGAGTCCGTGCTTGCCACTCGTGGCGAAACAGGATGGATTGGCTGGAAATGGTGCTTGTCATGGGTTGATTCCTTCTGCTTTTTTTGTCAACGGGACAAAACCCGCAAGGGATTTATCGACTTTTTTGTTTTTTGGCGTTATCATGGGTCGGTTGTGGGTTTGGCTCATCATCCGCATTTACCACATTTTTTGGAGCAAACGATGGCAAATAAAGGAAATAAAGAGCGTAAGGACAGAAAAGACCGCCAAAATGCAAAACAGAAAACGGCGGAAGAGGTCAAGGCGCAAGCCGATATGAAGGTGAAAAGCAGCAAAAAATCCCCCAAGCAGGACAAGGATTCCCAGGATAAACGCCTGCAACTCCTGGAAGAGCAGGTGAAATCGTTGAGAAAGCGCATCGACCTGCAGTTGCGGCAACTCTCTGACCGCAATGCGGCTCTGTTGCGGCGTACCAACGAATATATGCGGACCTCTTCCGATCGTCACGTGGGCATGATCCACCGAACAGAGAGCCAGATGAAACAGTTGTCGGACCGCAATGCCGCTCTGCTGAGAAAGACGGATTCGCAACTGCAACAACTGTCAGACCGCAACGCCGCCTTGTTGCGCAAAACGGGTGAACAACTGGAACAGTTGTCCGACAGGAACGCCGCGCTGTTGCGCAAGCTGAACGCAGCCATCGATCCGAAGAGCAAGACCTGAGCGGGATTGCAGGAGAGGGCTGGAATGTCTGGGGGGCACACGCCGCCCCCCAGCCTTGGTCGTCCACCGGCCACGCTACGGACGATGGCGGTCCTTGCGCCACAAACGCACCGCCGCCGCCCCCGATCGGACGGTCACTCACCCCCCCCCGGCAGGCTCTTTGGAGCGTGCTACGGGCGTCAGCTTTCGGTAGATGGCCCTGCTGCTGGTTCCCCGGGCTATTCAACCGGCCTGCGCAGGCTTCGGGTCTGCCACTCCAGAGCTTCCCTTTCATCAAACTGCTTGCCGTGTCGCTGGATATACTCCATGTAGCTGCCCTGTTCCGGGTTGCTGGGGAACATGTCAAACTTTCTCGGAACTCTGCGGATGGCCTCCAGCAATTTTTCCAGAGTCGGCAACCAACTGGTTGTGATGGCCTCCATATAGGTGGCTTTGATCTCCGGGTCGTCGAGCGCGAGCCCCTTCTTGGTGATGATATCCACCACCTCCTCCCGCTTCTGTTGGAGCGTATCGCGATAGACTTTCGCTCCTCGCGCAATACCAACCAGGAGGAGGATGACCGCCAGCCACAACCCTAAAAATTTGGCCCATTCTTCCAAGGTTCTGCCGGTATCCATGGGGGGGGCTGCCTTGACCCAGGAGCCGTCTGGCCGTTGCCGGAACCCTTTTTCCCACCGTTGCCGAATGGGATGATCCTTGGGCAGGGCGGCGATGTGTTCCGGCAACCCCCCCCGCTTGCTGGCCTTGGCGGATGATTTGACATCGGAAATGGAAACCTTCTGGACTTCCTTTTTTTTTCCGGACAGCTCGTCTTCCTCTTTTTTCTTGCGGACAGCCTCAAGCTCTTGCTGCGTCTTGGCCTTTTGCTGTTCAGCCAGCTCCTTTTCCAGTTCCCGGATCTCTCCAAAAGAGAGTTCCTCAATCTTACCTTCGTCGACTTCAGGCGCGCTTTTGCCGGTCGATTTGTTTTGAGATGCGACAGCGGGTTTTCCCTGCGAGGGAAGAGAAGAACCGCCTGGAAGTGAACTTGCCATTATGCCGAACTCCAAGGAAAATGATGATTCCTGGCCGATAACGTGGGGTTTGATGCTCGAGTGAATGTCACGGTCCGAATTGTACTTGCTAAAAATCCATTAAAAAACACCCATTGCCATGCTAACCGATCCATACTGCATCTGTCCAGTGATTTTGCGCATTCCAACCGATCCATTGTGCGGGCCAACGCTTTGTCGCGATGCGGTGTTCAGGGGATGAAAAAGGGTGGAGAGGTATCGGATCCTTGCTGCGCCATTTACTGGAGAGAGGAGATTTTTTTAATGACAGGAGGCGCGGTGATCTATATGATCCTGCAATATCTCTCCGGGTGTCCTGGCAGGGTTGGGTGGGGCTGCGCCGACAATGGGGCAACATTTTTTTGTAGGAACAAACAAAACATGATGCAGACAAACTTGAACCATTGCGACGGGCTTCAGCAACCATGAGATGCAAGATTGCGGACATCATTGAGCGCAACGTCGTGACCATTGATCAGTTTCGGACCGTTTCCGAAAGTGTGGGCATCATGGTGGACCGTGGGGTTGGTTCGATTGTGGTGACCGGCAAAGGGCGGGTGGTGGGTTATTTCACCGAACGGGATCTGCTGACCCGGGTGGTGGGTAAAAAGCGCAATCCCGAAACCACCCTGATGCGGGATGTGATGACCAGCGATCTGGTCAAGGTACCCCTTGACGCCTCCTGCCGTTACTGCATGGATCGCATGCGGGAAAAGGATATTCGTCACCTGTTGGTTTACCAGGATAGTCTGTTTGTAGGGGTCATCTCCCTGCGTTCGCTGGCGAACCGGATGACCCAGGGGCGCAGCGGCAAGGATCTGATGGTCAATGTTGTCGGGGGAACGGTGTTGATCGTCATATTGAGTGTGATTGGCCTGCTGGCCTACCTTTTCCCGGACATGCTGGCTATTGTGCAACGCCTCTCTCCATGACCGTTCTCACCCGACATCAACACTGAACCCATGGCAAGCCACGGAAACGCCAGCCGTTGACACTGCTCCGGTGGTGCTGTTCGTCCCGGTCGCCCTCAAAGCCCTCCAATACATGATAGACACGCTGAAAACCGGCCTGTATCAGGGCGTTGCCGGCGTCGATGGAGCGGTGCCCGGACCGGCAAATCAGGATGATGGGCTGCGCAGCTTGGGCAATATGGGATATCTCTTTGATAAAGTTTGGATTCAACTCAAAATCCGGTGCATCCTGCCAGGGGATGTTGATGGCTCCTTTGGGATTTCCCACAAAAAAATGTTCAATCTCTGAGCGAATATCAATAAAGGCCACCCTCTTGTCTTGCAGCATGGCAAAGGCCTCCTCTGGCAGGAGTTGTTGCAGCTCGGGGTGCATGGGGCTGTGTGGTGCAGAGGGGAGTACATGTGCGGTACTCTGAATCTCTGGACGTGGGCACGCTCTCTGTGTCATTTTGCCTCCAACGGTGATATGGTTGTCTGGACAGGTGGCTCGATTGGGTGGTTGTGTGCGGAGTGCCTGACGACTCCCGCGTGTGAGCGACTGCGGTGCTGTCCTTTGGGGCTGCGCGGCCAATCAAAATTGTCTGCTGGGTTCACTCTACTCCAAAATCAGGCTTGAGTTAAGTGGTGGTGATCATGTGTTGCATTTATCGTGTTTTGATGACCGATGAACGGGTTTAAGCCGGGGCAAAGGGTGCGCCGCCTGGCCCAGGTGGCCTCTTTCGCCTGGTGGCGGCGCAATAAAAAGTCAGCCCTCTCCTCTGACTCCCAAGGGCGTTTTTTTGGGCGCAGCAAGTCGTTTGCGCAAAAGGTGGATATCAATCCCCCATCCAGAAGCACACCATTGGAGGGTGCGGTTGCCCGCCGCGGAGCCATTCTCGATTACAAGTGGGGGCTCTTGGGGCGGGAGTTGCTGATGGGTCTGGTGGAAAAGGCCATCCTGTTGGTGGTGGGCAGCTTTATTCTGCTGAAAAACGGTTTGGGGTTTGTGCGGGATCTCTGGCTCAGTGGTCGGGAGCTGGTGGTCAGACGTTTCGTGCCGGATACCTTCTCGTTTGCGACCTTTGAACGAGAGGTGTTGGAGGGCCGCATGCAGCAGGCCTGCCAGGTGTTGGAAAAACAGCCAAACCGGGGGCAGGTGGGGGGCAGGGATCCGGCTGCGGTGATGGCTTCGCTGCAATCCTATGGCTTGCGAGAGGAGGTTGAACGCGCCAAAATTTCCTTTTTGGACACCGAAGAGGAGGATCTGCCGGAAGATGTTTTGGAAGATCAGGCCGGTGCCCTGCGCTCCCGACTCGCTGCAGCCGCCCAGGAGGAGATCAAGCGATGAGCGGGGAAGGGTTTACCGATGCATTGCCCCCGGGAACAAAACTGCTCTGGTTTGATGTGATCAAGGTGTTGGGAAAGGGAGGGTTTGGTATCACCTACCTGGGCAAGGACAATAATCAGGGTCAACGGGTTGCCATCAAGGAGTATTTTCCTACCGCCTATGCCTCGCGGGGTTCCCATCTTGAGGTGACCCCCAACTCGCCTGCCGATGCCAAAACCTTTGACTGGGGGTTGGACCGGTTTCTGAAAGAGGCGCAAATTCTGGCGCAGTTCCAGCACCCGTGCATTGTCCGGGTGATCAGCTTTTTTCGCAGCGGTAACACCGCCTATATGGTGATGGAATATGTGGAGGGGGAGGGGCTGGACAGCCTGTTAAGGCGCAGCAAGGTGCTGGATGAGGCCTCTCTCAAAAAACTATTGCCTCTGTTGCTGGATGGGTTGGAGGTGTTGCACCGGGCCGATTATATTCACCGGGACATCAAGCCCCCCAATATTTTTATCAGAAAACAGAATGGGATGCCGGTTATCCTTGATTTTGGCTCGGCCCGGCAGTCGATGGCCGGGCGCGGGGGGCAGATGACCAGCCTGCTCAGCATGGGATACTCTCCCTTCGAGCAGTATGATTCCACCGGCAATCGCCAGGGCCCCTGGTCCGATATTTATGCTTTGGGGGGGGTGTTGTATCGTGCCGTCACCGGTCACAAACCCATGGAGGCCAGCATCCGGGTTGCAGCCCGTTTGCGCAATGCGCCGGATCCGCTGCCGTCGGCAGAGCAGATGGGCAAAGGTCAATACAGCCCGGAATTTTTGCGGGCGATAGACCGGGCGTTGATGGTGATGGAGAAGGAGCGTCCCCAGTCTGTTCGGGAGTGGCGACCCCTGTTGCTGGGCGCGCAGGAAGAGACGACTGTGACCACCACCTTTATGGCCCAGCAGGGGGAGGAGACGGGGACGCTGCAGACGGCCGGCAACAAAACCAATTGGCGCAACTTTATCTCTTCCCTGAATGCCTTTTCCAGCCGCTTGCCGGCCCAGGAGGGGTTGATCAGTGCCTTGCCGGATCTGGTCGCGCCCAAACCGGGGGATATGCAGCGCATCACCCCGCAGGAGGTTCGATCCGCTCCTGCCACGGCTACAACGACCGGGGAGGTGTCTGCTGCCTCGACCACCAATACAACAGGGTTGTCGAGCGGGGTCAGTGATACCAGGACAACGGTCAAAAGGGGAAGCCGGACCGTACTCGGCAAAGAGGATGCCGAGCGGATTGCCACGCTGCTGCGGGATGATTTCAAGCCCTTTGTTCCGGAGCCCCCCCCTCCGATGGAAACAGCACCACCCCAGCGGTTGCCCGGCACCCTGTGGGAAGAGCCTGCCACCAAAATGGCCTTTATCTGGGTGCCGGGGGGTGTTTTTGCCATGGGGGCCTCTCTGGCTGATGCCAGTCGCAAGGAGGATGAGGGGCCGGAACATGAGGTGGAGCTGGATGGGTTCTGGATCGCCAAATATCCGGTCACCTGGGGGTTGTGGCGGCGGATCATGGGGGATTATCCTCCTGGCTTGTACATGCACTCCCGGGCAAACCACCCTGTGGAGCGCGTCTCCTGGTTGGATGTGCATAAATTTATCGACAAAATGGGCCGCATGACCGGCAGTCGGGATGTTTTCCGCTTGCCCACCGAGGCGGAGTGGGAGTATGCCGCCCGGGCCGGGGCCTATGCCCTGCCCTTGCTGGAAAAGTCCAGTTGGCAATTCGGGACGGAAAAGCTGGCGGATCACGCCTGGTTCAGGGGAAACGCGCGTGGGCAATCCCATCCGGTCGGGGAGATGAAGGCCAATCCCTGGGGGATCCACGACATGTTGGGCAATGTTTGGGAGTGGGTGAGTGATCGTTATCAGGCGAATTATTATGAAATAAGCCCGCGGCTGAATCCCCAGGGGCCTCCGGCCCCTGCTTCGGGGTCGGAGCAGCCAGGCAAGTCACCATCGCCCGTCAGCCGGTTTGCCAGGGTGACTCCCCCTCGGGAGATGCGGGTGGCGCGGGGAGGGGGATTCAACAGCATACCCCAGGAGTGTTGGCCGACCAGTCGGTTGCGGATGGCAGAGAGTGCCAGCGCGGTCACGGTGGGGTTTCGCCTGGTGCGTCAGGATTGAGGTTTAGCGTACCGTGCCCACTCTTATTGTGATTGACGGCTTGGAACAGTCCGTTGCCGAACCGGGATGGATGCCGGTGTTGGATCGATTGGCGGCGACCGGTCGCAGCGGCCGGTTGCAGTTTGGCCGTGATCCCTGGTTTGAGCTGTTCGGTCATGCGGCACCCGAGTGGAGCGGTGCGGAACCGGATTTGCCGCTGGGGTATGCGGTGGCACTGGGTCTGACCGATCTGGCGGCAGCGGGTTGGCCGGATCCGGCCTTGAGTTGGTGCTGTTTGGGCTTTACCCATCTGTACAAAAAGCAGGATGATCTGATTTTTTTGTCCGCTGAGCGTACCGGGCAGAGTCGGGCGGTCTGTTGGGCCCTGGTGGAGGCTCTGTTGCCTGATATGGAGGCGGCGGGTTGGCGGTTGTATCCCCCTTCCCGGCAGGGTCCGTATGGAGTGCCGGTTTTTTTTCACGCCCCGGATCCGGGAAACCTGCTTCAGGCGCATACCCTGCCGATGGAGGCTCTGGAGGGAAAATCTTTTCGCAAACATGCCCCGACCGGGCCCTACGCCCGCGACCTGTTGTCATTATTGACGGTTGGCCAGCTGATTCTGGCCCGCCATCCGATCAATCTGGAGCGGCAGCGGGCGGGGCGGGTGGCGTTGAATACCCCCTGGATATGGGGAATGGGGTCTGGGGTCGCCTGTGCGCCGCCCGTTGCGCCTGCCCGGCGGGGCTGTTGCTGGAGCTCCCATCCGGTCTGGGCCGGTTTGGCCCGGGGCAGTGGCCTGACGGTGGAGCCGTTGGATGAAGAGGCCGATTTTACCCCCTTGGTTGCCGCCCTTCATAAGGCTGCTGGCAGTGGGTGGGCTGTGTTGCACCTTTCCCAACCGGCACTGTTGGCGCGCCATGGTCTGTTGGCGCAACGTCAGCACTGTTTGCAACGGATCAATGATCAACTGTTGGAGCCGTTAAGTCGCCAGTTGGCTTCGACAAAGGAGACGCTAATGATCACCTCGACCTTTTCCCTTGTCCCGGAGGATTCGTCTGCCTTCCGCTCGTTTCCCTGGGTGCTGGCCTCCGGTGCGGCTCTGGGCCGCAGCCGACGCTTTTGGCAGCGGGGCCGCCTGGGGGTCGGGCCGGTGTTGGGTCCCGAGCAGGTTTGGTCCCTGTGTGAGATATGAGGGTGGATTCGCACCTCTCTTTTATGGGCAGACGGTGGCAGTTGCGGGCAACGGCAACGGCAACCCATCGGCAACTGGCTGAAAAATTTGCGTTGAATCCCCTGTTTGCCACCATTCTGGCGGATCGCGGGCTGGAAGATGAGGCGGCGGTGGAGGCTTTTTTGCAGCCTCGCCTGCAGCAGTTGCTGGACCCGTTGTCCTTGCTGGATATGGACAAGGCGGTGGAACGGTTGATCCGGGCGGTGGAGGCGGGGGAGTCCATCGCGGTGTTTGGGGATTATGATGTGGACGGTGTCACCTCATCTGCCTTGCTGATCCGTTATTTCCGGGCGTTGGGGATGGAGTTGCGGGTCTATATTCCCGACCGGATGACCGAGGGGTATGGTCCCAATGTGCAGGCCATGCGCATCCTGGCCCAGGAGGGGGTGCGGGTGGTGATCACGGTGGATTGTGGTGCCACTGCCGTCGAGGCTTTGGAGGCGGCGCGCCAGGTGGGGTTGGAGGTGATTGTCACCGATCATCACCAGATGCGCGGTGCGTTGCCCGCTGCGCTTGCCATCATCAATCCCAATCGACCGGATGAAACCTTTCCCTACAAGAACATGGCCGGGGTGGGGGTGGCCTTTTATCTGCTGATGGCGTTGAATCGGGGTTTGCGGCAGCGGCACTGGTTTGCGGATGGGCGACCGGAGCCGCAACTGAAACAGTGGTTGGATCTGGTGGCGATCGGGACCATTGCCGATGTGGCGGGATTGACCGGCTTGAACCGTATTCTGGTGGCCCATGGCCTGCGGGGGAGCAGCGACCCCACCCAGGTGGGGTTGCAGGCATTGAAAGAGTCTGCCCGTCTGATGGGAACGCTGCGGGCGGGCCAGGTGGCTTTCCAACTGGGCCCGCGGATCAATGCCGGTGGACGCTTGAACCGGGGCATGTTGGGGGTGGAGTTGTTGACGACAGAGGATGCGGAGCGGGCGCGGATGCTGGCGGAGGAGCTGGAAGGCTATAACCGGGACCGCCAACTGCTGGAGGAGCGCATGTTGCGGCAGGCCCTGGAACAGGTGGCAAACGCGGGGGCAGCCGGAGAGCGGTTTGGTTGGGTTGTGGCGGCCGAGGGGTGGCATCCCGGGGTGATCGGCGTGGTGGCCTCCCGGTTGGCAGAGCGGCTTTATCGGCCTGTGATCGTGATCGCCCTGGATGGTCATGGCAAGGGCAAGGGGTCCGGGCGGTCCATTCCGGGGGTGAATCTGTTGGCTGCGGTGGAGGCGGCTGCGCCGTTGTTGACCGCTTTTGGTGGCCATCGGGCGGCGGCCGGCCTGAGCCTGGAGCTGCAAAATCTGGAGCCGTTTACCGATGTTTTCAATCGCGCCATTGGCGAGCAACTGGTGCCGGGCCTGTTGGATCCGGTACTCCATTTTGACGGGGCATTGCCTTTGACCGCGATCAGCCGCAGCCTGGTGGGCCATTTTGATCGTTTGAACCCCTTTGGGCAGGGTAATCCGGAGCCGGTGGTGGTGCTGGAAAATGTGCGGGTGGTGGAGGCGCGTCTGCTGAAAGATCGTCATGTCAAATGTTTCCTGGCCGATACCCAGGATAATGTACTGGATGCCATTGCCTTTCAGGCCTGGCCGGGTCCGCTGGGTGAGGGGTTGCGGTTGGGGGTTGGTCGTCTGGATGTGGCTGGAACCTGTTCGATCAACAGTTTTCGGGATCGGGAGAGTGTGCAGATGATCATCAAGGATGCCCGACCCGTTCAGGGAAGCTCCCGCCTATAGGCGGTGGGCAACAGGATGGCGATCTGTTTTCAGACCCCTGCAATGGGTTGAAAAAATTTAATGGTAAGGAGTGAAAATGCGCGAACAACCGGACTATTACTATGATCAGTCCTCGGTGATACCCGTGCGCCGCCAGGGAGATTCCTTCAAGGTGTTGATGATCTCCTCGCGGAAGGGCAAGCGGTGGATCTTTCCCAAGGGCATTATTGAATCGGATCTTTCGCCGGCCGACTCTGCCGCCAAAGAGGCTTTGGAAGAGGCAGGGGTGGCGGGGGTGGTATTGCCTGAAATGTTGGGGCGGTATCGGTATTATAAATGGGGCGATTACTGCGACGTTCAGGTCTTTGTCCTGCGGGTGACGGAGGTTTTGGATGTTTGGCTGGAAGATTTTCGCCAGCGGGCCTGGCTGGATTGGGAGGATGCCATGGGACGGGTTGAGGAGACGGAGTTGCAGGCCCTGTTGCAGAGCCTGCCTGACCACCTGGAGCAGTATGAATCATGATGGATCAGCCCGCAAACCGGTCGGGACAAGCCGATTATCAGCGGTTTGAATTTTTGCACTTTGACAGTCAGGGTCATACGGCACGTTTTTATTATCAGTTGTCTGGCGATCGGGTGGCACCGATCCGTTTCGAGGAGCGATTGGAGTGGCCGCTGGAGCTGCCCGCCCCGGACCAGGGGGATCCGGCTGTCTATCGATGCCTGGGCAATATTCATCGCATGCTGGGCATCTCCTACTATAAAAGCTGTTGCCCCGCTGAAATCATTCTCCATGGGGAACCGTTGAGCCCCCCGGAGGCCGATTTTTGGGAGCAGGTTTATACCTTTGGTTTGGGGGAATTTTTTTATCGCAACGACCTGGATCCCCGTGGGCGGGTACGCTTTCCCCGCCGGGGTTCCGAGCGGCCTCCGCTGGTCTGCCGCAGGCCGGCGACGGAGCGGGTGTTGTTGCTGATCGGGGGAGGCAAGGATTCGGCGGTCTCCTATGAGATGATTCGGGCCTCCGGGGTGCCGGTGGATCTGTTTTCGTTGGGATCGGCTCCCTGGATTCAGCGGTTGGCGGCGGCTTTTGGGGCTCCGCATCGGGTGGTGGGGCGGCAGTTGGACCCCCAACTGTTTCAATTGAACCGGGCGGGGGCTTATAACGGTCATATTCCCATCTCTGCCTGTATTGCTTTTATTGGTGTGCTGGTGGCCATGGTTGGGGGGTATTCGGCGGTGGTGGCCTCCAACGAGCGCACCGCCTCCTATGGCAATTTGAACTGGCATGGGATGGAGATCAATCACCAGTGGAGCAAAGGGTTGGGGTTTGAGCAGGCGTTTCAGGCTTTGCAGCGGGCGCAGTTGGTGGAGGGTCCGGACTATTTCAGTCTGTTGCGGCCTTTGAGCGAGTTGGCCATTTGTGGACTGTTTGCCCGGCGTGGTCGTTATTTTGCGGATTTTACCTCTTGCAATACCAATTTTCAACTGGGGGATACCCGGCAGACGCCCCGCTGGTGTGGTCGCTGTCCCAAATGTATTTTTGTCTATGTGATGTTGGCTCCCCATCTGGAACCGGCACCGTTGCAGGCCATTTTTGGGGCGGATCTGTTGGCTGATGCGGCCAATCTGCCCATGTTGGAGGCGTTGATCGGTTTGAGTGGTCACAAGCCGTTCGAGTGTGTGGGCAGCCCGGAGGAGGTGTTGGCGGCTCTGTCCGAGTTGGTGCGGCAGGGGCGGTTGCAGTTGACGCCGGTCTATCCTCTGTATGAGGCGGCGTTGGCGAAGCCGGGGGTCGACATCGGGGGGTTGTGGGAGGCTCAGTTGTTGGCTGGGCCGGAGTCGGCCTTTTCCCCGGTCTGGAGGGCGCGTTTTGATGCCTATTTGCGATCTTGTTAATCGTCGTGTGGGTATTCTGGGGATGGGTGTGGAGGGGAGTGCGCTGCTGACGGCGTTGCGTCGGGCGGGGCATGATCTGCCGGTGCATCTGTTTACCGAGCGCGATTTTGTGCCGGTGGCGGCGCAGGGGCCGGTGGTTTGTTGGCAGGGGGAGGGTTGGGCGCAGGGGTTGGCGGCGGTGGATGTTTTGGTGCGTTCTCCGGGTTTTGCTCCCACCCATCCGGTGCGTCTGTTGGCGGATGATCTGGGTTTGCCCCAGACCACGCCCACCAATTTGTACATGGAGGCGGTACGGCAGGCCGGTTTGCCTGTTGTGGGCATTACCGGCAGCAAGGGGAAGAGTACCACCAGCACCCTGTTGTATCAAACCCTGCGGGAGGCGGGTTTGTCGGTGCAGTTGTTGGGCAATATCGGGGTGGCGGCGTTGGATCATCTGGAGTGGGTGTTGGCGCAGCGGGCGATTACGGTGTTCGAGTTGTCCAGTTATCAATGTGCAGATTTGACGGTGGGGCCATCGATTGCGGTTTTGTTGAATCTGTTTCCCGAGCATATGGATTGGCATGGTTCGGTGGAGGCCTATTATCGGGCCAAGTTGCGGATTGCCACCACCCAGAGGCCGGGGGATCTGTTGCGCATTGACCATCGTTCGGTTGCCTGGATGGAGCGGTGTCGACCGGTTTTGGTTGAGGAGCAGATTCATCTTCCATCGGCTTTTCATTTTGCCGATGGTTGGTTTTGCCGGGGTGCGGAGCGGCTGTTCAGTGATGGTCGGATGCGTTTGCCGGGGCAGCATAATCGGGAAAACAGTTGTGCGGTTCTGGCGGTGGTGGAGTTGTTTGGTATTGGTCATGAGCCGTTGCAGCGGGTATTGGAGCGGTTTGAGGGGTTGCCTTATCGGTTGGCGGACCTGGGGTATCATGGGGGTATTCGGTGGATCAATGATGCCATTTCCACCGCACCGGAGGCGACGGTGGTGGCGTTGCAGGCGTTTGGTGCCGAGGTTGCGACCTTGATTGCGGGTGGGAAGGATCGGGGGTTTGATTATACGCCGTTGGTGGAGGTATTGGCTGGTTCTGCGGTATGTCATTTGATTGTGTTGCCGGAGACGGGTGCGGTTATTGCGGCGTTGGTACGGCAGCGGGGGTTGCCGCATATTGTGGTGAGTGAGGTGGCCAATCTGGCTGCAGCGGTGCAGCGGGCGGTGGAGGTGACGCCGGTGGGGCGGATCGTTCTTTTTTCCCCGGGGGCTCCCAGTTACAATCAGTTTGCCAATTTTGAGGAGCGTGGCAGGGCGTTGGCGGCCTTGATCGGGCCGGCTGATCTGGTCTGATCTTTTAAAACAATTGCAGGGGTCCGGGGACCGTCACGGTCCCCGGTGGGGTGCAGGGGCAAAGCCCCTGCATGTAACGGGCGCGCTTTCTCGTAAGCCCATTTGCGCAGCAAATGGGCGCAGCGCGCCCAAAACGCCCCGCAGGGGCACTCCTGGAGGGCGGCAGCCCGACCGAGAGCTGGCCAAATTGGGTGTGGCTTGGAGAAAAAACACTCCTGGCCTTGTGTCAGATAAAAAACGGAATATCCGAACCTTCTGCTTTCTTATCCAGGCATTGTCCATAACATAACCGTGCGCGTCGGGCTGCCGCCCTCCCAAGGTCGCCCCTGCGGGGCGGTTTTGTGCGCGTTGCGCAAATTTTCTGCGAAAATTTGCTTTGGGAAAACGCGCAGTTCATGCAGGGGCTTTGCCCCTGCACCCCACCGGGGAGCGTGACGCTCCCCGGACCCCTGCAATTGTTCAACAGGAGTGGGCGGCATGGCGGGCCTGACGGGTGGGCAGGGCCTGTTTTGGTCGCTGCGGAATCGGTTTGCCCATACCTGGCCGACCGCGCAAACAGTCAGGAGCCTCCCGCAACGCACCGGCCTGAAAATCCTGCTCCAGGGCGGCCAACACCACCGCCTGATCCCATCCCAACCCCACCGTCAACCCCTGATACAACCAGTCAAATTGATGCCGCAAGGCAATTTCATGGGTGCGACCGATGGCAGCAAACAACCAGTCGCTCAAGGCAAGAAATTGATAAAAGGGCTGCGTTTGTTGAAAGAGCAGCCGCCGCACATGGCCAAAACGGCCCGAATTGCCCAACAGATCCCAATAACGGGCCAACCGCTTCAACCGCCGCAGGGTGGCAAAATCAAGCAAATCATTGCACAGCAGATCGTAAGGCGGGTCCGGATTGTAGACCATGCCAAAAGACTCCGTATGCCGCTGGATGGGGGCCCCGCGCAACCGCTTCAAAATGCCAATCTGAATTTCATGGGGGTCGATGGCCGCCAATTGATCAAACCCGGCGGCAAAACTGGCCAAACTCTCACCGGGCAGGCCGACAATAAGATCGGTGTGCATATGCACGCCGGTATGCGCCCCAAGCCAACGGATATTTTCCAGGCTCCTGCCCTGATTTTGCCGCCGCTGTATCCGACTCTGAACCGTCGGGTTGAGACTCTGAATGCCAATTTCAAACTGCAACACACCCGGCGGAAACCGCTGAACAAGGCTTTTCAAACCATCTGGCAAGCGGTCCGGCACCATTTCCAGGTGCAGAAACAGCCCCAACGCCACCCGGCGCAAAAAAAATTCCAGAATGGCGATCCCGTCGGCAATATTCAGGTTGAAGGTGCGATCGACAAACTTGAAATGGCGCACCCCCCGCTCCAACAGCCGCTGCATCGCCGACAAAAACAGCTCCAGGGGGAATACTCTGACCTTGGCATCCAGAGCCGAAAGACAAAAGGCACATTGATAGGGACAACCCCTGGACCGCTCCACATAGACCAATCGATGGGCTATATCCTGGGGCAGATACTCTTCATAGGGCAAAACCAGGCGGGAGAGATCAACGGGAGGAGCCTGGTGAATTTTTTCCGCCGGTCGCTGTCCGGCCAGCAGCGCGCGACAAAGTTGATAAAACAGCTCCTCCCCCTCGCCACAAATCACATAATCGGCTACCTGCACAATGGCCTGCTGTTCGGTTTCAAAAGAGACCTCCGGCCCGCCCAGCACAATGGTCAGTTCCGGCTGGATGGCCTTCAACAGCCGAACCAGCCGGGTGGATCCCTCCACGTTCCAGATATAGACGCCGACAGCCACAATGCGGGGTTGGTGCTTGAGGATAACTTCCGCCATCTCTTCCGCCACGTCGCTGCACTCAAACTCCACCAGCGTGGCCCGCGGGCGCAGCTCCGCCAGGTTGGCCAACAGACAGCGCAGCCCAAAGGCGGTATGGTGGTAACGGGCGTTGAGAGTGGTCAAAACAATTTCGGGCATGGAGAGGGAGATCCTTGAAATAATTTTTTAAACGACAACAACAGAACCCCGACAAAGGGATGATATTCCTGGACCAATCCTGCTGATCATTGTACTATCGCCGCTCCATTGTTTGCTCTTGACGAGATACGGCGGCAACCTGTGTAATGTCCACCCTTCAATCCGACCTTGCCCTGATGGAAGAGGCGGCCCTGCTGGCCGGATCCTGCATCATGGATTATTACCGACCCGGCACGCAAGTCGCCGCCCATGTCCACATCAAAGACAAAAGCCGCAACAACCCCCTCACCAAAGCCGACCTGGAAGCCAACCAACTGCTGCGACAGCGACTGCTGACACATCGCCCCGATTACGGCTGGCTCTCCGAAGAAAACCTGGACAACTCGGAGCGGTTGCAACGGCAACGGGTCTGGATCGTCGATCCCATGGATGGCACCAAAGAGTTTCTCAAAGGTTTGCCACAATTTGCCGTCTCCATCGGCCTGATCGAAAACCACCACCCCGTCGCCGCCTGTGTCTATAACCCGGCCACCCGCGAACTTTTTTCGGCCATCCACGGGGGCGGCAGCCGATTGAATGGCCACCGGATCCAAACTTCCCAACAAACAGAGCTGCAGGGAGCCTCCTGCCTCGCCAGCCATTCCGAAACCAAACGGGGCGAGTGGGAACAGTTCAGACCCCAACTGATCTTGACCCCCATGGGCTCAATCGCCTACAAGCTGGCGTTGGTGGCCGCCGGAAGGTTTGACATGACCTTTACCCTGACCCCAAAAAATGAGTGGGACTACTGCGCCGGTGCCCTGCTGCTGCGGGAAGCCAACGGTCAAATCAGCCACAAGGATGGCCAGCACTGTATCTTCAATCAAAAAAACCCCAAGGTACTCTCGGTACTGGCCAGCAATGGCAAATTGCACGCCGCCCTTCTGGACTATCTCCAACACACCCCCCTGTCACCCGATAGACAAGCGGTTGCCTGAAGCGGTTGAAAAATGATAACACTATGTCACGAACCCAATGTATCGCTCTTGGACGGGAAAAAGCTATGAATCATTATGACGTCTATGGTATTGGTCACGCCCTTGTGGACATGGAAATACATGTAACCGATCGCTTTTTGACAGAGGCCGGACTGCAGAAAGGCAGCATGTCCCTGGTGGACGCAGATTTTCAACAACGGCTCCTGCAACAGGTGGCAGACTTGCCCCAGCACCGCTCCTGTGGCGGTTCCTCGGCCAATACCTTGATCGGTCTGGCCCAGTTTGGTGGCCGCGGATTCCACGCCTGCAAGGTGGCCGACGATGAAGCCGGTCACTTTTTTGCCCAGGATATGCGACTCCACGGGGTGGAAAATGGCCTGAATCAACCCCGCACCCCCGGTACGACCGGGCGTTGCCTGGTCTTTATCACCCCGGACGCCGAACGGACCCTCTGTACCCACCTGGGCATCTCCGAAACCTTTTCCACCGAACAGATTGCAGAACCGATCCTGGCTCAGGCAGAATATCTCTACATTGAAGGCTACCTGGTCTCCTCCCCATCCGGTCAGACGGCCACTTTGGAGGCGGCCCGGATGGCACGCAAACAGGGGATCAAAACCGCCCTCACCTTTTCGGATACCAGCATGGTCACCTATTTTCGCCCGGGACTGGATGCCATTATCGGCGACGGGCTGGATTTGTTGTTTTGTAACGAAAGTGAAGCCATGGTGTACACGGCTGCCTCAACACTGGAGCAGGCCAAAGAGCAGCTGACCCGGATCGCCAAAATGGTCGGCTTGACCCTGGGCTCGCAGGGGGCCGCCATCTACAACGGTGAACGCTGGATCGATATTCCAGGCGTGCCGGTACAGGCCATCGACAGCAATGGTGCAGGAGATCTGTTCGCCGGAGCCTTTCTCTTCGGCATCACCCACGGTTACGCGCTGGCCAAGGCCGGCCAACTGGCCTGTCGTGCCGCCGCCACCCTGGTCACCCAGGCGGGCGCGCGTCTGCAAGCCGGTCAAGCCCAGACCATCTTAAACCATCAGGAGCCCCAGGAATGACCGCCACTCCCAGCGAACCACAACTCCCAAACCGACGTCACTTTTCCCGGGTCGATTTTCAGCATGCCCTCACACTTGTCGACGACTCGGATCAAGCGTATGACGGTGCCTTTGATGACATCAGTTTGAAGGGAATGCTGTTCTGGAGCGACCCGTTGCCCGAAAAGGGAACCGAGCTCAGCGGGGCCTTGCGACTTGGTGACATTGTCATCCAGATCAAAGGTGCCGTTGTGCAATCTCATCTGGAACGGGGAGCAGCCATCCTGTTTTCGGGGATGGATGTGGAGAGCTTTGGCCACCTGCGTCGTCTCGTCTCCCTCAACATGGGAGACTCAGAGACCATAGACAAAGAGTTTTTCTCTTCCCTATGAGGCGGGTTCAGACCATCCGCGGACTGTTGCCCATCCTGGATGCCGATTGGTTGGAGCATGGGGAGTGGATGCCAACGGACGGCCTGCGCCACTTGCACACGGAGCCGGAAAGCCTGGTTCAGACCGTGGTCCGGCATCTGGGGCGCAGCACGGTCTCTGCCGTGCAACTGCGCTGCAAGGATACTCCACAACGCTGCGCCGCCTTTGTGGCTTTATGGGTGGATGCCCTGCGCCGCCACTGTCCGCAGATAACGATTATCATCAATGATCATGTTGAGTTGGCTGTTCAATTGGCTGCCGACGGCGTTCATGTCGGGCAGGAGGACATGCCGGTGGCCCGCTGTCGTCAGTTGTTGGGAGCGGACAAACTGGTGGGTCTCTCCACCCACAACCTGGCGGAGGTCAGAGCCGCCAATCAGGCTGAAGTGGACTATATCGGCTTTGGTCCCCTGTTTGCCACTCAGACCAAGCCGGATGCCCAGGCGGCACAAGGTCTGGAGCAATTGGCCGCGATTTGCCAGCTGGCGACCCGACCGGTGGTTGCCATCGGCGGCATCCAAGCAACGGACATGGCACAGGTCGCCGCCACCGGCGCGACGGCGGCCGCCATGATCAGCGGTTTGTGGGGCAGGAAAGAGAACCGGGAGGGGTGGCAACAACGTCTGCAAGAGGCAGAAGAGGGCTGGCACGCTGGTCACCGTTCAGGCAGATACCAAGTCTGACAAGCGAGCAGCGTCACGGGCACAAAACATACACAAGAAGGTCAGGGGAGGGTTGGGGAGGATTCAAGACTCCTCGATCATCTCTTCATCTTCGGCAAGGTTGACCTTTTCCCGTCGTTCCGCCCTGGTCTTGCAACCGATGCAGAGGTCGGTGACAGGACGGGCCTCCAACCGTTTCAGGCCAATCTCGACCCCACACTCTTCGCAATAGCCATACTCATCCGCCTCGATGATGGCAATGGTGCGGTCAATCTTGGCAATCAGTTTTCTTTCCCGGTCGCGGGTTCTGAGTTCAAAATTACGATCGGTCTCCAATGCAGCCCGATCCGTCGGATCGGCGAAGATCGCTTTCTCCTCTGTCATGGCGGCCAAGGTCTTGTCGGCATCATCCACCAACTGCCGCCGCCACTCCAGCAAAAGACGGCAAAAAAAGGCACGCTGCTGGGGCGACATATAGGTCTCTTCCTCAGAAGGCGTATATCCCTCAGGCAGCTCCATATCAGCAATTTTATTCATGCATGACCCCTTTAACACACACAGTCGGCACCCAACAAAAGAGCCATATTCTATAAAAAAAATGTGTCTGTGTCAAACCATTTAAAAACCGCCGCACACGGCTGGGCACAACCTTTCTTTGTGGTTGATTTTAAACGCTGTTTTGCGGCGGAAAAATTTTGCCGGGATTCAGGATACCCTGGGGGTCAAAGGCCGCTTTGATGCGTTGTTGCAGCTGCAGGGCGGTGGCATCCACTTCCCACGGCAGAAAGGTCTGTTTTTGAATGCCGATTCCATGTTCTCCCGAGAGGGATCCCCCCAGATCCAGCACCAGTCGAAAAATGCGGGCGAGGGCTGCCGGTACCGCCGCCATGACTGCGGCATCGGCGGGATCCACCAACAGATTGACATGGATGTTGCCGTTGCCGGCGTGGCCAAAGTTGACGATGGGAATCTGGCTGCTCTGGGAGATGGCTGCCACGCCCTCCATCAACTCCGGCAGGCGGGAGACCGGCACCACCACATCCTCATTGATGCGTTTGGGAGCCAGTTTTTTCAACACAGGCGAGAGGGCGTAACGGGCTGCCCACAAGGTGGCTGCCTCTTCGGCCCCGGCATGTGCCAGCTCCACGCAGTCGAACGGGGCCAGACGGGCGAGCATCTCTGCCACCATGGTCTCCATGGAGGCTGCGCTGCCCGACAGCTCCACCAGCAGCATGGCTGCCCCGGTCGGGGGGAGGGAGACCGCGCCCTCCTGCCGCAGCAGGTTGAGCGCAGACTCATCCAGAAATTCGATGGCGGTGGGCGATTCACCGGCGGCCATCAAGGCGCACACCCCCTGGGTTGCGACGGCGACCGACGGGAAGATGGCCCGCAACAGATGGTGAGCCTCTGGCAGCGGGGCCAGCTTCAGGGTGGCCTGGGTGATGACCGCCAGGCTCCCCTCGGAGCCGATCAGCAATCGGGTCAAGTCATACCCCACCACCCCCTTGGTGGTACGACCGCCGGTGCGGAACAGAGAGCCGTCTGCCAGCAGGGCCTCCAGCCCCAACACCCAATCCCGGGTGACACCGTAGCGGACCGCGTTGGCTCCGGCGGCACACATGGCCAGGTTGCCTCCCACCGAACAACTGCGGGAGGAGGAGGGGGCCGGGGGCCAAAAGAGACCGTACGGTTTTAACCGGGCCTGCAAATCGGCATGCACGACCCCCGGCTCCACCACCGCCAACCGGTCTGCAACCGACACTTCCAGAATGCGATCAAGCCGCTGCAGGGAGAGAACGACCCCCCCCTGTACGGCCAAGGCACCGCCCACATTGCCGGTGCCTGCGCCTCTGGGTATGACCGGGATGGCTGCCTCCTGGCACAGGCGCAAGGTCGTCTCCACCTGTTGACGATTGGAAGCCAACACCACCGCCCAGGGGGGGTGGCAGGAGCCGGTATTATCCCAACCGTACGCCTGCCGTTCCACCGCCGATGACAGTACACAATCGGTGCCCAACGCCCGGCGCAACCGCTCCAGCACGGCTGGAAAATGGTCAGGGGGTTGTGGTACCGGGGGCCGCGACAGGGGAGATGGATTCATGTACGGTTCCTGAGGTTTTGGAAAAATCGGGGGAAGCTACACCGCTGTTGCCCTCATATCCTGCACTTGCAGGGGCGGGGGTCGTGCCGGGGGCCACTGCCGGGGCCGTCTCCGCCGCTCTGCCGGGCTGCTCTGTGCTGCCAACAGGGGGGCGAATGTCGATAAAAGAGACCACCTCTCGCACATCGGGCACCCTTTGGGCGATGTAGATGGCCCGACTGCGCTCCTGTTCCGTTCTGGCCTCGCCCGTCAAATAGACAACCCCCTTGGTTGTTTTGACATGGACATCCAGGCTGTGAACATCCTGATCCACCATCATCTGGGCCTTGACCTTGCTGGTGATCAGGGCGTCGTTGGCCAACTCGCTGGGGCTGACATATTGGACCTTGAGTTCGGAGCGTACCTCTGTCACGCCGCGGGTCTCCCGGGCAATCCGAATCGCCTCATCCACCTCCTCCTGATTGATGGCGGAGCCGGTCAACAACACCTTGCCGTTGTAAACGGAGACCGCCACATTGCCAATTCTCACCTGGTCGCTCTGGACAAAACGGCTGCGAATTTTCATGGCTACCCAGGAATCTTCCATCTGGCTGGTCAAGTCCCGTCTTTCCCCCACCACGCTGGTGGTGGCGGCCATGCCCCCGCCCACCACGACCGGAATACAACCCGATAGGGAAGCAAGCAGCAACAAAGAGCCCATCTGCCGTTGTATCATTTTCATCTGTTCCTATCTCCCACCCTGAGTCCAAAGATATTTTTGTTCAAGTCGTCACCAGCCGGGGCGAAAAGCATCGGTGATCAGCTCCACGCGCCAGCATGGCCCGGTTTTCCATACCAATACTGCATCAAAACGACACGGAGACGCCTCATAACCGGGATGTCGCTGCAAATAGGCGGTGGCCAGCCGGATCAAACGCTGCTGTTTGCGGTGATGAATGGCGTCACCCGGAAACAGTTCACCGACACCCTGGCGGGATTTTACCTCACAGAAGACCAAGGTATCCCCCTGCATGGCCACCAGATCCATCTCACCCAGCGCGGTACGCAGATTGCGCTCCAGGATGCGATAACCCAATTTATGCAAATAACGTTCCGCAACCTGCTCGCCCTGGCTGCCCAGCTGTTTGCGTGCGTCGCTCATGCTGGTTCCTGATTGGTGCTGTCCGGCTCCAGGCCGTTCACAGCTGCTCCATCCTGTTCTGCAGCCCTGTTTTTTTGCGCCAGTGCCATTTTGTAGAGGGTGGAGCGGGAGAGGCCGGTTTTTTGGGCCATCTCCCGGGTGGTGGCGCGCATCCCTTTGCCCTCGGCCAACATCTGTTCCAGCAGGCCATCCGGGCAGGCGGCCGGGATTGTGGTGGGATCGCCGCCTTCGAGTACCAGCACAATTTCGCCCCTGGGGGGGTGGTTTTGAAACCATGTTGCCAATTCACTGACGCTGCCCCGGTGCCAGCTCTCGAACAGTTTGGTCAACTCTCTGGCCACCAGGGCTGGCCGCTGGCCGCTGCCGGTCTGTTGCAATGCCAGCAGGGTGGCCACCAGCCGCAGCGGGGATTCAAACAGGACCACTGTGCGGGTTTCGGCGGCGATTTCGGCCAACCGCGTGGCCCGCAGCCGCCCTTTTCGCGGCAAAAATCCCTCAAAGACAAAGCGGTCCAGGGCAAAACCGGAACCCGACAGTGCGGTGACGACGGCCGATGCGCCGGGGAGAACCTCCAGGGGAATGCCTTGCCGGGCCACCGCCTGGACCAGGGGACGGCCCGGGTCGCTGATTCCCGGGGTGCCGGCGTCGGTGACCAGTGCCATGCGGGCCCCTGTACTCAACGCCTCCAGGATGCCGGGCAGGCGGTTGGCTGCATTGTGGTCGGTAAAGCTGGTCATGGGGGTGGTGATGTCGTAGTGGGCACACAGGATATGGGTGTGGCGGGTATCTTCTGCCAGAATCCGATCCACCGATTGCAAAATGCGGACAGCTCGAAATGTCATATCATCCAGGTTGCCGATCGGGGTCGGAACAATGTACAATCTGCCAACGGTCACTGTTTTCACTTCCACTCGTATTGGAAAGATATGGCTCAATATGCCCCCACTGACGGGAAAGATACCCCTTTCTCGCCCCGAATGCCATCCTCCACCCTGCAACCGCGTGTTTTGTCGCCGCGGTTGGCTCTTTCCCTGCTCCTGGTGACGGGTCTGCTTTGGGGTTGTGCCGGGCAGAGGCCCATGCATCCTCCGGCCAAGGTGCGTTCGTCGGCTCCGGCCGACTCCGCAAAATCGTCGCCCCGTGTGATGACCATACCGGTGCCGGGCACTCCTGTTTCTCCCCCCTCCCAGGCCGGGGCGCAACAGGGAGAGACGCCGGCCGATGCCGCTTTGCTGCGGGGCAAGCTTTTGTATGGCCAGGGTATGTTCCGGGAGGCTTGGCACGAGTGGAGCCCGGTGGCCCAGTTTGCCGACCCTTCCACAAAGGCCGTCCATGCGGAGACCGCCTGGCAATTTTTGTTTGAGTCCTATTTCAAGCAGGGGGATCGTGACAACACCCCCCATTTTTTGCAGGAGATTGGCGGCATAGAGCCAACGGCGGGGCAGAGCGCGATTTTCAAGGCACTGCTCGAGCAGCAGACCCGGGAGCGGTTGCAGCAACTGCTTCAGTTGCAGCCGGCGGGTTCGGCTTTGGCTCCCATTTTTCTTGCGGCTCTCAATCCGACTGCGGCGGCGACCGGAGCGGGATTGGCTGCGACGGCACCGGGGGTTCCGACCCTTGAGGGGGTACAACCGGCACCTCCCTCTGCTGCCTCTGCGGCTTGGCCGGCTGCTGCTGCGCCCACCGGTCCGCCGCTCAAGGTGGGGTTGTTGTTGCCGCTCAGTGGCAAGTGGACCGGCATGGGGGAGCATTTGCGGCGTGCTGCCAAGAAGGCGTTAGCCGATTATCCCTCCGTTCCGATTCAGTTGTTGATTGCGGATAGCGGTGATTCGGCGGCCACCAGTCTGGTTGCCATCAACGAGTTGGTGGCGCAGACGGTGGATGTGGTGATTGGTCCTGTGTTTTATGCGACGGTTCAGCCGGCTGTTGAGGTGGCGGCGGCGCATCATATTCCCATCATCACCTTCAACCCGCAGCGGGATACGGATACCCCTGTTCCCGGAGCCTATTCCAATGCCTTTCAGCCGGAGCAGGAGTCCAAGATCATGGCCCGCTATGCGGTGTTGGAAAAACGCTACCACCGGATTGCCATTCTGGCACCAGAGTCCGAATATGGGCGGGGTGTTGCAAAGACCTTTAGTGATGCGGTTCAGGCTGCGGGTGGCACCATCGTCCGGGTGACCCATTTTCCCCCGGATACCACCGACTTTTCCTCCTGGTTGAAGGCGTTGGGCACCCAGTTTGACGCCCTGTTCATACCGGCTGCCGCCAAGCAGGTGCGGTTGATCGCGCCCCAGGCGGCCTTTTTCCGGGTTGGTAGTTCCGATGTGGCTCTGTTGGGCACCTCGCTTTGGAACAGTCCCGAGCTTTTGACGGAGGGGACGGACTATTTGAATGGTGCCATGTTTTGCGACATTGACCCGGCGGTCAAGGAGCAGTTTCGGCAATCGTTTCGTCAGGCGTGGGAGGAGGATCCCACCACCTTGGCCACGTTGGCCTATGACGGGGTGGCGGTCATTGCCCAGTTGATGCAGTTGCAGCAGCAGGGGGGGGGCAATTGGCGTGATGCTTTGACGCGGACGGCTGGTTTCCAGGGGGCCAGTGGTCCAGTGCGGTTTTTGGAGAAGGGTCAAAGTCGGCGCATGTACCATCTTTTCCAGGTTGGTAACGGCAAAATTCAGATTGCGCAGCCGGTTCAGGATGCGCTCAATATCCCGTGAGTTGTTTTTTTGCGTTATATCAATATAGCGTTTGCAGTGGATTACGGTTTGTGCTATGGTCGGGGCTGTCTCCCTGGTTGGGCGGGTGGGCCTTTTGGTTTCAAGGGTTTGAATGTGTTTGTTAAGGAGAGTTAGGACATGGCGATTACCCAGAGCTTTGCGGTTGAGTTGCTGGCTGGCGAGACGTTGAAGGTTGCCGGGCCGGGTTTGGTTGAGTTCAGTGCCCCTGAGATTGTTCCGGCGAAGATGGGTGCGGTCATGGGTGCCAAGGGCGGAGCGGCCGGGGCTGCGGCGACCCAGATGCAGGTTGGGGCTGGTACCGGTCAGGCTGTCATCAGCACGGCGACGGATCCCAATATGCTGGTGACGGCGACGGGTTCCAAGGCGGCGGCCGGGACCATTTGGAATGGCAAGGGGTTGAGCCTGGGGTTGGGGCTGGGGTTGGGGGCCTGGGGTCCGGTTTTGCTGGCGACAGCCATTACTGTCGGTGGTTATGTCTATTGGAAGAAAAAGCAGTCTGCCAAGGTTTGGCCCTTTTGATTTCAGGATGTTAACGTGATCGCGTTGCCCTTCTGAGCGATTGCAGGGCTTCGGGGACCGTCACGGTCCCCTGCATGAACTGCGCGTTTTCTCAAAGCACATTTTCGCAGAAAATGTGCGCAACGCGCACAGAACCGCCCCGCAGGGGCGACCTTGGGAGGGCGGCAGCCCGACTCGCACGGTTATGTCACGGAAAAACATGATTGCGGTCTTCCTGTAAACGATTGCAGGGGTCCGGGGACCGTCACGGTCCCCGGCGGGGTGCAGGGGCGGAGCCCCTGCATGAACTGCGCGTTTTCTCAAAGCACATTTTCGCAGAAAATGTGCGCAACGCGCACAGAACCGCCCCGCAGGGGCGACCTTGGGAGGGCGGCAGCCCGACTCGCACGGTTATGTCACGGAAAATGTTTGGATAAGAAAGCAGAACGTCCGGATATTACGCTTTATTTGCGCTTTATTTACGCTTTTTGTTTGATATAAGGCCAGGATCGGTTTTTTTCCCAAGCCAAGTTGACCTTTTGCCCGCTCTCAGTCGGGCTGCCGCCCTCCAGCAGTGCCCCTGCGGGGCGTTTTGGGCGCGCTGCGCCCATTTGCTGCGCAAATGGGCTTCTGTGAAAGCGCGCCCGTTACATGCAGGGGCTTTGCCCCTGCACCCCACCGGGGACCGTGACGGTCCCCGGACCCCTGCAATCGTTTAACGGCACAGAGCGGGGCGTGCGGGCGTTGAGTTTTTGGGTTATGACTTCAACGACTTGATCAAACAACCCTGGGCCACACAGCTCAAAGGATCACTGGCATAACGCACCGTCGAAAGAGCCAACGGCCACTCCTCCTGCTGTACCTGCTCACGCACCAGATCCAAAAATCCACCCGCCAACGAGGTGCCACCCGAGATGATCATCGGAATACTGTCCGGGAACCCCAAATCCAGATCACGACGATCCAACTCCTTGACCGCACTCTTCACCACAAAATGGATCAGATTGGTGTAATAATAACCCAACGCCTCCCGAACCTTGCGCTCCTTTTTCCGGCCACTGTCAAACCGGTTGATGTCAAAATCCTTCTCCTTGATGGCAACAACCCGATTGGGAATGGTCCCAACCGCCATCGCCACATTGTCATCAATCCAATCCCCACCACGATTCAAGGCAAACTCCAACACCGGAATCGATTTGTAAACCACCGCCACATTGGTCAACCCCGCACCAAATGACATGCTGATACCACTGAAATCCGTATCCGCACACTCGGCATAAATGATGGCCACCGCCTCATTGAGCGGCTCCGGCGTATAACCGATCTCACTGATAATCCGACCAATGATGTTCTGATGATACAGCACATTGGAACGGGTGTTGATGGGATCAGCCGGAACAGAATAGACACACTTGCCCGGCCGCCCACCGGTCGCCTCCCCCCCGATCAGCTCCCGAATCATGGTGGCCAACACATCCGCAGAGTTGATGTCCTCCGGACTGATCATCCCCTTCTGCATGGAACGATTGATCCGATAGCCAAAAATGTTGGCAAAATTGTAGGCATCATTGGAAAGAATAAAGATGCTGTCATCAATCCGGGCATGACTGATCTTGGACAGATCCATCTCTCCCAAATCGGTCTTGTCCACCGTGAGAAAAACATTTCTCAACGTGGTGATATCCACCTTGCTGGCCTGATTGAGAGAAGCACACACCAGATTCATGGTGCCCACATCCAACCCCACATTCACCCTCTGCCCCTTCTCCGCTGCCACCGCCTCCGTTGCCACAGCGGGTGCAACACTCCTGAGGGGAGCGACGACAGCCTCTTCGTCATCCTCATCATCAAACGGTTCACTCATCACACACTCTCCAAACGGTCATGGACCACTGGCTCGCCAGCAATCCGGTTAAGCCATCAGGGCAACTCGGACCACATCCACGACGAACATGAAACCCCAGTCACCCATTCGTCACCTACCTCCCCTGCATGGAGGAGAGTTTTTTGGCCACATCACCCACACTGCGATCTACCGTGCGCTTTTTCTGGGGGGCCGAGGTGCTGGTCGAGGTATCCACCTGCATGGTCGGAATAAAAGGCGTCGGCTCCGACTCCGGCTTGGCCACCGCAACGGCCTGGTTGCCAGCCAACTCTACCGGTTGCGGCGTATCCAAACGGCGTTGGATCTCCTCCATGCCCTGGCGAACCTCCGTCATCGCCTGCAACAGAGCCGCCATCCGCCGCTCCTGACTCTCCAACGGAATCAACACCCCCACCAGCAGAATGGCCGCCAGAATGGCCGGAAAATAGTCTGAAATACCCTCATACCAGAACAAAGCCACCCCAGCCATCAGCCCCAACAGGATTCCCCTGATAAAATTTTTCATCTGTCATCCAACCGTAAGAGAAATTTTCACCCCACGCCTACTCCTTATGACCGCTCATGGAACGCAACTTGTTGGCGGCCTCGGAAATATCCCCCTCGACAATACGCTTCTGCATGGCGGGCGCAACCCCCTCCAACTTTTGGTTGTGAACCACAGGGACAAACTCCCTGCCAAAAGAGGGCTCATTCTCCTGCAACGCCTTTCTCAACAGTTGCGGATCCTGCCGGGCCGTCGCGGAGAGCAAAGCCTGCAAATTTTTCCAATGGTCGGTCTTGTTCCAGCGACGCCCCAGCCAGGAGAACAACAAACCCACCAAAACCACCAGACCAACCACACCACCACCCAACCAAAGCAGCTCCGTTTGCCCCCACTGGAAAGCCGCCGGTTTGGGCGGTTCCGACGGCGCAGCCGCCGTACCGCTCGCCTTGGCCTGCTCCAACTCGTTGATCCGCTCACGCAGAAAATCCCACTCTTTCCTGGCCTGCTCCAGGGTGGAGATGCGCTGTTCCAGACGATCCTGCTGGGCCTGATTGTTCTCCAATACCCGGGTAATCACCTGTAGCTGCGCCAGAATGGCCTTCAACTCCTCGTTTTCCCCCTTCGGCAACCCTTCAGCCGCTGCCTTGGCAGCAACAGGAGGAGCGGCGACAACAGCCGCTGGGGGGGGCTCTTTGGCAGCAGAACTTACCTCAGGCAGGTCGACCTGTGTCATGGCTGCGGGAGGTGACGGCAACGGCTGCTCGGCTGGGGGCATTGCCTCCCTGGTGGGAGCCGCAGCAACCAGCGTTGCGGTCGGCTGTGGCATATCCTGCTGTTCACGTATCGGTTTTTTCCATGCCAACCCGTGGCTGAGGCGCAACTGCCTCGCCTCCTGAATATCCACCTGGGAAATCTCTTCCGCACTGGGAATCACCAACAGGGTTCCAATTCTTAACCCATTCATGTTGTTGCGGATAAACTGATCGGGATTGTGCTTCCACAGCGCAACCACCGCCTGGAAAAAAGAGGACTCCCCCTTGTAAAGGTGCAGCTTTTGCGCGATTTCAGAGAGGGTTTCCCCTTCCCGGATCGGGCCATACAGCCTGCCCTGGCCGACATGTTCCGGGCCGGTCGTTGATGGAGTGCCATCAGCCGCAGCAGACCGCTTGGGGCTCTCTTTGCCCGCATCTGCCTTCCCGCCCTTTGCAGCTGTCTTTTTCTGCGCTGCAGGAGAAGAGGCATCTCCCTCCCCCTCTTTCGCAGCCGTCTTTTTTTGCGCCGCAGGAGAGGAGGGTTCTCCCTTACCCTCTTTCGGTACCGACAGCTGCTCAACCACGGATTTTTCTACCGCAACGGTTTCACTCTGCGGTGTGGCCGCCTTGGTCGCAGCTGCCGGGGCTGTCTTTTTGGAGTCGCCGGAGCTGCCTGTCAACGCATGGATGGCCTTGCCAGCCATGGCAAAAAAAGGAATTTTTTCAAGGGTTGATGGATCAATCGGTTTGCCCTCTTCGACAACAGGAGCAGATGCGTCAATATCTGGCTGCTTGACCGGAGCCAGGTCAGGTTTGGTCGCTTCCCCACCCTTTTTGGACGCCGCCGCTTTTTTGGGTTGCGTCGGATTGGCAGTGGCTGCAGCGGAACGCAGCCGGAAAAACGGGAAAAAGGTGTGCTGATTGGAAGCCACCCGCAGCAGGATAAAAAAATCATCCTCCTGAATGGGGGCGTTGCTCTGCAACCAGACGACAGGTCCCTCCGGCTGCTCCTTGACCTGAGCCGTCAGTTTTTCCACAACGGCCGAATGAGGCAAATTGAGCAGGGTGTAGTCAGAGGTGGAGCCGATGGCTACTGAAGTGATTGACTCATTGGTGCCCAACTTGATCGGAGCCGTTGCCTGGAAAGGTTGCCCAGGTTTGCTCAACAGCTGCAACTCTCCCAGGGAAAAAGCGTGCGCAACACCGGACATCCCCCCTGCCAGCACCACACAACAAACAAGCAACATACGCAACGTCATCACCAATCTGCCTCTTTATCTCTTTTTTAAGTTGAATCCAGGAAAAAAACCGTTGCCAGCCTGACCCCCCATTGCATCGGCGCGCATGCAATCAGGGCGTCGATTTTTCAGCCGTTTTGTTCGCCGCCGAACCCTCGGAGCGACCTTTTGTTAAAAAATTCCACTCCTTCATGGCACGCTCCAGCATGGAGACACGTTTTTCCAATTGATCCCGCTGTTCCTGGTTTTTTTCCAGATTGGCAACCCGCTTCTCCAACTGCTCCTGCCGATCATGGTGATTTTCCAACACCCGGGTGATGACTTGCAGTTGAACCAATATCGCCTTTAACGCCCCGCTCTCCACCTTGACCTGTTCCCTGGGTGTCTCTGCGTCATCGGTCTTGGTTGGTTCCGGGGCTGAATCCGCTTTCTCCTTTTTGGCCAGCTCCCCGGCGGGCTCTTTGTTGGGCTCCTTTGCCGGTTCTGCAACGGGTTTTTCGGCATCTTTCACCGCTTCTGCAACGGGTTTTGCCGGCTCTGCAACAGGCTTCTCAGGTTTTTTTACAGGTTCTTTCACTGGCTCTGCGACGGGTTTTACGGACTCTTTTGCCGGCTCCTGAATGGAGGCATGGAGAGGTTCCAGGGAAGATTCCTGGACTACTGGCTGCGCAGTCCGGGGGGGTTGGGCCTCTTTGACGGGCTCCTGCGCGGCGACCACGGCCTCTGGAATGGGCAGCATGGGCATGGCAGCCAGTCGCATCTTGGGTGGTTTTTTCCACTCCGCTGCGTGGGCCTCGGATGTTGTTTCGGCAAGCTGCCTGCCCAGGCGGGCCACCTCTTCAGGGGAAGGAATGACCAGGAGCCCCCCTGTCTTGAGTCCGTTCATGTTGTTGCGAATAAAGTGTTTTGGATTGCGTTGCCAGATGGCCACCTCCATCTGGGTGATGGTGAGATCATTCTCCTTCAGAAAATGGTACGCAATCCCCCGCAACCCCTCACGCGGACGCACGGGGCCATAGGTCAGTTTTTTGGCCGCAGCCGGTGCGGTTTTTGGTGCCTCCCGGAGTGGCTCCGGCGGGCTTGTGGCAGGCTGGGGGCTGGGGGCTGGGGTTTGGTTGTTGCTCGCTTGCGCAAGGGGCTGAACGTGAAAAAAAGGAAAATAGGTATGATGATTGGAAGAGACCCGCAGGAGAATGTGAAAATCCTGTTCCTGAATCGGTTTGCCGGAGTGCAATGCAACCTGCAGGTGGTCGTTTTCTTCTTGCAGTTTTACCGTGATGTCATTCACGACCGCTTTCCGCGACAGGTTGAGAAGCTGATAATCGGGATCCCCCCCCATATCCACGGTGACAATCTTTTCACCCGGCTCCACCGTGATGGGGGCGGTAGCCCGGAACGGTTCCCCTGCCTTGCTGAGACGCTGCAGCTCCCCCAGCACAAACGCCTCTGCGGTCTGTGGCAAACCACTCGTCAGCAACAGAGTGCAGAGGACGAGTGGTCCATGGAAAAATTTAGTCACCAGCGAACCTCTTGCCATATAAAGTAAACCAATTATGCAACAAAATTTTTTCTGAGTTTCATTACCCTGCTGAAAAAGCGTGACCATCATACAGAAGAAACATAATTAAAGAAACTCTTCTCCATGATCAACAGAAAAAACGGCCAAATGACGTGGTGGATCACCGTTTTTTTGCTCTGGCCCGGGCTGCAAATGCCGTCAATGCGGCGAAATCTATTTTCCCGGAGCCCAACAGAGGCATGGTCTCTATGGTCAAAATGGTTTTGGGCAGATAAATTTCCCCCAGGCCCTGGGCGCGCAGGTGAGACAGCAGGGTGGCCCGTTCCGGCTGGGGGTGATCGGTGATCAGCAGGAGTTGTTCTCCTGTCTGTCCGCTGTTGTCGGGTTGAGAGAGTGCCACCGCCCCATGGCGATGCTCCGGCCAGGCCAGGGCTGCCAGTTGCTCCACCCGGGCCAGGGAGATCATCTCGCCGCCCACTTTGGCAAACCGTTTTGCCCGGCCCAGGATATGGATAAACCCCTGCGGGTCCACCCGAACGATGTCACCGGTGGCATACCAGCCCGGACCCTGTGGGGTGGTTGGGGGGTGGTAGTGGCCGGTTCCATCCGGCAGCAGATAGCCCAGCATGATGTTGGGCCCCTGCACCATGAGTTGGGCCCCATCGGCAATGCCCGGCACGGCTTCCAACCGGTGGGATATACCCGGCAGCAACCGGCCCACGCTGCCAAACCGGCAGGAGAGCGGGGTGTTGACTGCCAGGACGGGGCTGGTTTCGGTGCTGCCATACCCCTCCAGAATGCGGATGCCAAACCGTTCCATCCAGAGGCGATGGGTTTCGGCGCGCAGCGGTTCTGCGCCGGCCACCACATAGCGCACCCAGAGAAAGTCGCAGGGGTCGGCGGTACGGGCATAACCGGCCAGGAATGTGTCGGTAGCCGCCAACAGGGTGGTGCGCTGGTTGTAGATCACCTCTGGAATCCCGTGGTAGTCCAGTGGCGAGGGCAGGCTGTGGGAGCGCATGCCGGCCAGCAGGGGCAGCAGGGTGCCCACGGTCAGACCAAAGGCATGGAACATGGGCAATACATTGAGCAGTCTGTCCTCGGGATGGATCCAGAGCCGGGCCCGCATCTGGATGCCGTTGGCCAGCAGATTATCGTGGGAGAGTGCGACCCCTTTGGGTTCTCCCTCGGAGCCGGAGGTGAAGAGGAGGACGGCGGGCTCGCCCGGTCGGGCATCGGGTGTGAGATGGCGATACCTTTTTTCGGGCCACCAGGCCCACACCCCGCCCCACAGCAGCTGCCAGAATGTCAACCCGCCGCGTATATCCTCCAGGAAGCGTACTGTTCGTTCTTGTTGCAATACGGTGATCAGTGGGGCGAGTCCTCCCTTTTGGACAAAGAGGCGGGAGGTGTAGATCGTTTTAATGTGGGCCGTTCGGCAGGCAGATTGGAGTGGCGCGGAACCGGCGGTAAAATTTAACAGGGCGGGCAGGCGGCCAATGCTTTGCAGGGCAAAAAAGCTGGTGGTGGCGGCGATGGAGGTGGGTAACAGCAGGCCCACACACTCTCCCGGCTGGCTCTCTTTGGCCAATGCCTGGCCCAGAATCAGGGCGCGGGCCAGCAGTTGCTGGTAGGTTGCGCGGTTGCCGGTGGCATCGGTGAGTATCAGGCGGTTGCGACCCTGTTGTCGTGCGGCCCGGCACAGCAGTTGCCAGAGGGTATGGTGGCCCAGGTGGTGTTGCAGGGCCGCCTCTCCCAGCAGATCTTCTGCCCACTGGGCCGCCGAGTGGTGGCGGTGGCGGGGTTCCGGGTCGGCCAGCTGGAGGGGGCGTGGTGGCAGCAGGGTGATGCGGACTTTTCTGCCCGTCTGTTCCATATGGGCGGCCAGCACGGGTACGTTTGCCTGTTGGGCCGCCAGCAGGGACCAGCCGTAGGGTTTGAGCTGGGGGCGGGCTGCGGTGACGCCGGTGGCCGGGATGGCCTGGGGCCAGACCAGCGCGATGCCGCCGTTGCGCAGGTGCTGTTCCAGTTGTTTGCTGGCTGCGGTCAGTTTTTCGGTACTGTTTTGTGCAACGGGATCGGCCAGTTGGATGACAACGTCCGGCAACCAGGGGCGCAGCCAGCGGGGCAGTTGGGCCTCGGGGTGCATCCAGCAGAGCAGATCGCCTTTGTCTGTTTTATGCTGCCTCCCCTGTTTGGCGAGCCAGTGCAACAAAACCCACTGTTTGACCAGACCCGGGTGGTTGGCAATCACCAGGCAACCCGTTGTCAACCCGCTCAGGTGGGTCTCCCCCTGGCTCTCTGTATGCAGCAGGCTGTACAGGAGATTGGACAACAACCGTTGCCACTGTTTCATCGTGTCGCTCCCAATTTTTTAAGTGATTGCAGGGGTCCGGGGACCGTTACAGTGATCTTTTCAAACTATTGCAGGGGCCTGGGGACCGTCACGGTCCCCAGTGGGGTGCAGGGGCAAAGCCCCATATGCGCTAACATGCTGACCACACCCGTGCTTTTTCTGATCTTTTCAAACTATTGCAGGGGCCTGGGGACCGTCACGGTCCCCAGTGGGGTGCAGGGGCAAAGCCCCTGCATGTAACGGGCGCGCTTTTACCGAAGCAAATTTCCGCAGGAAATTTGCGCAGCGCGCCC
>PEAG01000108.1 GCA_002753505.1 Magnetococcales bacterium HCHbin5
GGGCGCGTTGCGCCAATTTTCTGCGAAAATTGGCTTTGGGAAAACGCGCCGTACATGCAGGGGCTTTGCCCCTGCACCCCACTGGGGACCGTGACGGTCCCCAGACCCCTGCAATCGTTTAAAGCAAGACCGCAACCCTGTTAGCGCAAATGGGGCTTAAGCCCCTGCACCCCGCCGGGGACCGTGACGGTCCCCGGACCCCTGCAATTGTTTAAAAGAAGACTGTGACGGAGAGGAAAAGGGGAAGCAAAATGCGGGAAAACAGCAAGAGGTCTGGAGCTACTCCACCAACCGCAACATGGGCTTGCGCTTTTTGGTCGCCGCAACACTCCGCTCAACGGGCGCGTCAACCAAACCGCCATCAATGACCGTCAAAACAGGCCCTACCCCCTTTCTCTCCAATGGCTGGCCCCCTTCTCCCTCGAACCCCATCAAAGCATACTCCTCCTCCGGCAGGAGACCATCCAGAGTCAGGGATATTTCATTCTGGATCTCCTGCATATCCTCCGGCATGTCCTCCGGCCAAACCATGCCATGATGGGTGTCTGGATTGAAAACACTCCAAATGGCCGCGTAGGGAATCACACAATAATGGGGAATGCCCCCAAAACGAAGCTCGGAAGCGACCGCATCCGGCAGGATATGGATGGGCTGCGGCATGGCACTGTTCAACACAAGCATCAAACCGGGATCATGACTGAATCGCCTGGGAACATCCACCCCCTTCAAACTGGCATCCAGACATAACATGAC
This sequence comes from Magnetococcales bacterium HCHbin5, assembly GCA_002753505.1. Taxonomy (GTDB): domain Bacteria; phylum Pseudomonadota; class Magnetococcia; order Magnetococcales; family Magnetaquicoccaceae; genus Magnetaquicoccus. The sequence continues at coordinate 754 of PEAG01000108.1, forward strand.
CCGCCCCTCCGACTCCAACAGCAGGCGAATCACATCGGCTTTATTGGGAAGAGTTCTCTCTTTCATGGTATACCCAACAGTTGATCATACAAGATGTGCGCGGCTGGGATGCTTCTCCCCCGCCAACTCCACCCACAAGGCCCCGAAACGGGCCACATGCGGCTTTTGCTCAGAAAGTTGCTGAATAAATTGCCAAACCCGACCCTGCTCGACCGCATAGGCCTCCCCACTGAAATGGCCGGCAAAATGGGCCATGCGCAACCAGAGCAGATAGGTGGTCAGAGCGTCACACTCGTTGTAGGCAATAATCTCATCCAACCGACCCGCCAACCACAACTGGGCCACCTGATCCCCCTTGGTCTCCATCTTGCCCGGAATACCAGAGAGCACCGCCAACTCATGCAAAGAGGGAGAACCACTGCCCCAACCGGGCGTGGCATACTCTTTCAGATCCAGGTGCGACTCGCCCCCACGGGCAAAATAGTCCACCCCCTCCCAGGGCTTGTTGGGACGAAAGGCAAATTTGGGCGAAGACAACCCCAACACAATACCCCGCTGCACCAGAATGCGCAGATCCGCACCCAGCGAGTTGTAACCTACCAGTTGCGGCTGCCGCTCCCCCATGGCATCCAGAAAGGTGCCAACGATGGTCGCCTCCGTTTCGGCCGCAAAATCAGGACCATGGGGCAAGGTCAACAGGTTGAGGGTGACACGACCATCCTTGTGTGCCAAACGCTGCACGACAACCACGGAGACCAACCGACATAACACCGTCTTCAGGTAGGGGGCCGGATTATCCTCGGTGGCTCCCCCCTGCCGCCACATCTCCTGAATCACCTCCGCATCCGATACCTCATCCCCCAAATGGTACAACAGACGACCAGCCTTGGGATCGGGAATCCACTCCGCGTCAAACGCCCACACCAGATTTTTGACTGTCTTGAACATTAAAGATCCATTATTTTTTGGGCGTGAACAGCTGATTGATCCATCCGGAAGCCTGCTCGTTCGTGGGATCAGCCGGTGCGCTGGACTCCATCTCCTCCATCGGCGTTTTGAAAGAGGTCAATATCTGACGCACTGCAAACTCGGTCATCAACTCCAGCGGCCGTCCCGCCTCCGGTGGATGGCTGGACGACATGGCCGCCGTGCCAATCAGAGTGCCGGCAGAGGCAATCGGATGGGCGGTCAGCGAACCGGAGGCCGCCAACAGGGCACCCACCCCCGCAACCGTCGTCGGACTGGTGCTGGTTCGGGTGGGCTTGGACTCCACCCGAACCCGCAAAGTGCGCAATAACTTGTTGTGCTTGATTAAATAAATATCCCAATCCACAATGCCCGGACTGTTGGCACTGCTTTCGCGCAACATTCTGGGAGAGATCCACAAGGTCAAGGCCCACTGGTGCAGCCGGGCCACCGAGAGAGCCTCCTCCAGATGGGTGGCGGTAAACCACTCCTGGACCAGATTATCGGACAGGCCGCTCGGCAGTAATTGCCGAAAAACCGTGCGACTGTAATCGGCCAACAGCTGCGCATCCCCCTGGCGGTTCCAGGCAATGGGCAAAAGATGCACCTCCGGGAAGGGAGCATACTCCTCCCCGGCCTCTCCCAGGGCATCCCAACAGACCTGGGTGTCCGCCGTCGGATTGTCGCAACCGCTGTGGTGCAGTGCGGTGGCTGCGGCCGGACCGGGCAGCCATAATCCAGCCCACAGAAGGGTGATGACCGCAAACAGGGTGGTTCCTGGCTTACTTTTGATAGTCACTGCGCTTTCCTCAATAGACAAAACGAAACAATCGCGCCACAATCTATCATGCCGTCGGTGGGGTGTGGCGGGCGCGGCCGTCAAACCCGATCACAACATGAAACAGTCGCAGACCATACCCGGATCGCGTGGCAGGGCAGTGTGGCATACCCGCTCAAGTCCCGCAATCACCCGATCCGTGCCGAACAGAGCAAAAAGGGCTGCTCCCCACGGCAGGCACACAGCAGGAAGCATAAAACTTTCATGTACTGAAAGCAAGCAAACATCAGACCATATTATGGCCACCATTCCAAGGGTGGGCGAAGCCAAACCCCGTTTGGGGGTGCTGATCTTTCATGACCAACAAGGAAGCAAACCATGAAGTATAGGTTTTCTGTATTTATTTTTATCTTGTATGGCCTGTGGTTATCCGTCGTGCCCGGATTGGCTGCCGACGAATGGGTGCCCTTGCCCCTGCAAACGACCGGAGAGCCGTTGCCCAGCCCGAAACCCGCTCCCAACCGGACCGCGGCGGCCAGGGCGGCAACACCCCTGCCAGGTTCCGAGTTGGTGTTAAAGCTGGACCGGCGGCTGGCCAGCTTGAAAAAGGTGATCCTGGCGGCACCAGCCAAACCGCAGCCAGCCCCCTCCCAGGAGGTGGGCTCAGTGCCTCCGGTTGGGGTGGGGGGCTCCTCTCCGCAACTGCGTCTGCCTCTGCCAGCGGTGCAGGAGGGGGATACGCGGCCAACCGTTGTGCCGGAGGGGCTGTTGCCCGGCAGCTTTGAGGAGTTGTTTTACGCCCTGGTAGTCGTACTGTTGCTGTTGTCGGGCCTGGGACTCTATGTTTTTATCAAACGCCGCAAAAAGCCCTGGAGTGCCAAACATACGGCCGAATGCAATCTGTGCTGCCTGCCCACCAGTGTGGTGCCTCTGGTGGGACGGCAGGCCGTGTTGCGCCAATTGGACAGTTTCCTGGCCGACCCGGATGTTGCCGTGGTCAACTGTGTGGCCGCGGCCGGGGTGGGCAAAACGGCGTTGATCGAGGGGTGGATGTATCAGATGCGGCCCCACTTCGGGGGCGCGCACAAGGTGTTCGCCTGGACCTTTCAGCACACCTCGATTGTCCATCTCCATGCGGTCGGAGGGGGGCCCAGCAGCTCCGGGCTCTTTTTTACCCAGGCACTGCGCTTTTTCGGGCATGAGGGTGAGTTGCCGGATACCGAGGAAAAACGGGCCATCCGTTTGAGCGAACTGCTCTACAGACAGCCCTCCCTGCTGATTCTGGATGGTGTGGATCCGCTGTTGCACGAGGAGGGGGCGCGCACGACACGATTGGCAGACGGGTTCCAGGATCAGGGGTTGTACCAGTTGGTGCGCCGGATGTGTCATCCGCCGCTGGAGCAAAAACATGCCAACAGCCTGGTGGTGTTGACCTCCCGGGATCTGACCTATGGTCTGGGGGAGGCGTTTGATGCACCGCCGGGGGCGCGCAACTCCTACCGGGAGATTTTGCTGGAGGATCTGACCGTCAAGGAGGGGGTTCAGTTACTGAAAAAGCTGGGGGTTGGCAAGTCGTTCAGCCGTCGTCTGCCTGTGATCGTGCGGAATCTGCATGGCCATGCGTTGTCGTTACTGCTGTTGGGGGGCGTGCTTACCCAGCGGCGGCCAGAGTGGCAGCCGACCCCGGATGAGGTGGACCATTTGACCACCCCCGGGGAGTATGGCAAACATTTTTATCGATTGCTGCACCACTATGACAAACATATCTGGCCCCGGGAGAGTCTGCATGGCATTTTTCTCCGTCTGTTTGGCCTTTTTGACCGCTCCATGCGGGAGGAGGAGTGGCAGGTGGTGCGGGAGCAGGTGGGGTTTGCGCAGCCGTTACGGGTGGCGGGTCTGGAGAGTTGCGCCGCGATGATCAATGATCTGGAACAGGCGGGGTTTGTGTTGCCCTATTCCGAGCGTTGCGGTTGGCAGTTGCATCCTCTGGTGCGGGACTATTTCACCGAAAAGTTGGAGTCGGAGTTTGTGGCCGACACGTCGGCCGGAGCTGACGCGGAGAATAGGTTGCAGCAGGCACATGGGGTGTTGTTTGGCTATTTTCAAAATGTACTGGATGACCATGAGAGCATGCCCGACAACCGGGCTGCCTTGGAACCCCTTTACCGGGCGGTGCAGCATGGGTGTCGGGCTGGTCGATACGGAGAGGCTCTGCATTCGGTTTATGTACGCCGGATTCGGCGTGGCACCGACTGTTACAGTCTGGCCAAACTGGGGGCCTACAGTTCCGAACTGGCTGCATTGGCTGGCTTTTTTCCCGATGGCTGGGATCGGCCCCCGGTAGTGGCCGACCTTGCCCCGGGGGATCGGGCCTGGTTGTTGGCGGAGGCCGCTTTCTGTTTGACCGTTCTGGGACGGGTTGAAGAGGCTTTGGGGCCCCAGGAGGAGGGTATGTTGTTGGAGATGCAGCGGGGTGCGGCCGAAGGGGCGGCCCGGGCTGCGGTTGCGTTGTGTGATCTGCAGATGGCCACCGGTCGATTGCGGGCCGCCCTGGATACCGCAGACAAGGGTAAAGCCTGGGCGGAACGGCACCATTTGCCGGTGTTGCATTGGGTGTTGGTGACCAAACGGGCTGTCGTGTTGCAGCGATTGGGTCAGTGGTCGGAGAGTCTGGCCGAGTTTGAGGAGGCTGAGGCGGTGCCCATCCAGATTACCCCGGATGACATGCTGTTCATGGGTATTGTGGAAAAGGCCCATGTTGAGTTTTTGTTGGAGCGGCAGGGGGCGGAGTTGGAGGTGTTGCTGCAACGGGCGGAGAGGGCCCAGGAGCAGGCGGAGTACAGCAACAAGCCGTTTTGGATCACGCTGAGTTTGCTCTGCAAATGCCGCGTTCTGATGGAGATGGGGCAAGGCAGCCAGGTGATCACGCCTTTGTTCAAGGCGGCGGTGGCGACGGCAGACAGTGAGGGGGAGACGCCGTTGTTGGCGGAAATTTTGTTACAGCGGGCCACTGCTCTCTATCAGCAGGGGGAGCGGCATGCCGCCCAGCGGGATTTGGCAACGGTTTTGGAGATTGCCCGTCGTTGGGGGCTGCCTCTGCTGGAGGTTGATGGCAGGATACTGGAGGGGGAGATGTTGTTGGATGAGCAGCGGTACAAGGAGGTGGAGGCGCGACTGTTGCGGGTTGAGGAGTTGGTGGCCGAGACGGAGTATGATCAACATCGCGGGGCGGTCAGGGCGTTGCGGAGTCGGTGGATGGAGAGTGCAACCACCGCCTCCCGCTGATCCAACAACCGTCCTGATTGGACGGGGTAAACAATCATATGCGCTGACATGATTGCGGTCTTCCTTTAAATGATTGCAGGGGTCCGGGGAGCGTCACGCTCCCCGGTGGGGTGCAGGGGCAAAGCCCCTGCATGAACGGCGCGTTTTCCCAAAGCAAATTTTCGCAGAAAATTTGCGCAACGCGCCCAAAACCGCCCCGCAGGGGCGACCTTGGGAGGGCGGCAGCCCGACTCGCACGGTTATGTTATGGAAAATGTTTGGATAAGAAAGCAGAAGGTTCGGATATTACGCTTTTTGTTTGATGCAAGGCCAGGATCGGTTTTTTTTCCAAGCCATGCTCAATTTGGCCAGCGTTCAGTCGGGCTGCCGCCCTCCAGGAGTGCCCCTGCGGGGCGTTTTGGGCGCGCTGCGCCCATTTGCTGCGCAAATGGGCTTCTGGGAAAGCGCGCCCTTGCATGCAGGGGCTTTGCCCCTGCACCCCACTGGGGACCGTGACGGTCCCCAGGCCCCTGCAATAGTTTTAAAAGATTAAGAAAAGCATGGGTAGGGTCGTCATGTTGGCGTATATGGGGCTTTGCCCCTGCACCCCTGCAATTGTTTTATGTTCAATAATCGAGCGTGAGGTGATGAAGGTGTTCAGTCTGTTAACCAAGCGGTATCGCATGTGGAGGAGCCTGTTTTGCGTGCTGGCTTCCGGCTTCGGGTATGTGAACGGGGCATGGGCGGAGGGTTCGCAGGGGGATCCGCGCCTGCAGGGGTGGATTGATCAGGGGCTGGCACTGCAGCGGGCGATAGAGCCATTTGTGGCGGAGCATACCGCGTTGCTGTTGGGGGTGGTGCTGGTGCTGGCTGTTTTGCTGGGTTTGCTTCGGCGTCGCCACCGTCTGTTGGCCCGGATGGCGGAGTCGGCCCGCCTGGCGCAACAATCCGGTCGGCGGCGCAGTACGGCGCAGGCGGTCGCGACCTCTTCAACCCCGACGCCAACCCCATTCCCGGCGGCTTTGGCTGAATCGAGCCCGGTCGGGCCCTATGTCATGCGTCTGGTGCAGGGAGATGACAGCCGTCTGCCGGAGACGCCTCCCTGGGTGGGGCGGCAAAATGCACTGGTCATGTTGGATGCGGCCTGGGCGGAGCCGCAGGTGGTGGTGGCGGCCGTGGTGGGGGCGGACGGGATGGGGAAAAGCCGCCTGATGCACCACTGGGCGGACCGCTGTGGTGCCAAGGCTGCCCTGAGACGGTTTTTTTGGTCCTTTTCGGTGCCGACGGAGTCCCGGCTGGGGTCTGAGCTGTTTTTCCGTCGGGCATTGGCCTTTTTTGCCCCGGAGGGTGAGGCGGTGGCGGCACAACCGGCGGAGTGGCCGGCCCAGTTGTGCAGTTTTTTGACCATGCAACCGGCCCTTTTGTTGCTGGATGGTGTGGAGTGGCTGCAGTCCGCCGGGGAGGGGGGTGGGTACTGCCGTGACCCGGACTTGCAAAAATTTTTTCGTTTGCTGGCAGACGGTTTGCCGGCCTGGCCGCATGGGTTGGTGCTGCTCACGGCCCGGCAGAGTGTGATTGAGCTGGCCGGGGTGGAGGGGGGGCTGTACCGGTGTTGTGCGTTGGATCCTTTGAAAGAGAATGAGGCCATGCAACTGTTGCATGGTTTTGGCATCCGGGGCAGGTTTGCCGATTTTCGTCCCCTTGTCAAAGGGATGCAGGCGCATCCCCTGCTGCTGACGCTGCTGGGTCGATTGATTTCCCGCTATTATCAGGGCAGCATGACCCATCAGGCCAGGTTTGCGGAGTTGTTGCAACCGGCGGCGATAGAGCAGGTATTGGAACGGTTGTTGAGCCATTATGAGCTGGTGATCTGGTCGGGTGATCCGGCGTATGCGCTGGTTTTGCGGCTGTTGGGGTTGTGTGATCAGCCGGTGACGCGGGCTGTGTTGGAGGGCATCTGTCGGGAGGTTGCGTTGCATCCGTTGAGTGAGTTGGAGACGGACCACTGGCAGGATTTATGGTTGGAGTTGCAGCAGGCCGGCTTGTTGGAGCCTCTGCCCGGTGTGGGGGGGGAGTCGTGGCAACTGCATCCGTTGGTGCGGGCCTATTATGCGCGGCAATGGGACGGGGAGGACCATCAGCGTTGCCTGCAACTGCGGCAGGCCATTGCGCAGCATGTGGTGCAACCATAAGCGCAACTGTGTATTATTCTGTTGCTTTTTGAAGTGATTGCAGGGGGCGGAGAACCGTCACGTTCCCCGGACGGGGGACAAAAAAGCAAATATGTCAAGGATAGTCTTGACATACAGTTCACAAGCGAAGTATTTCTTAATGTGAGTGGACTTGCGTTGGATGGGATCTCCTTTTACGTGAGGCCGTTGCCGTGCGTTCGGGATGGGCTTGGTTGGAGGTGGGGCAGTGATTTCCCACCCGACCGCCGGGAGTTGCCGGTTTTATGCCTTTTGCGTGTTGCGGCGTCAAGAAAATTGTGTGCAATGCCTCGGTGGACGCGCTTAACAACCCGTTAATATAATCATTTGTGCTTGGCGTGTACAGGCGTTGTGCTTGGCACGTGTGTTGCTCCGCCTGATGTTCTGTGTGCGATCGGATCGGTATGTGGATGTCGGTCGTTTGGCGGTGGGAAAGTGGTACTGGGGCTTGTGCAGGCTGCAGCTTGACATGGGCAGTGCTGCGGCTGCCTGTTGCAGTAGGAGTTGGATAAAGTCGAATTCCGGCCTGCGAGCGGTTGGGTAGGCCAAGCCTGTTTTGTGGGCTTTTTGAACAATATACGAAAGGGGAAGGTTGTGATGGAATATACGAGTGCTGAAGAGAGAGTGTCGAAAACGGAGGAAAGACATTTCAACGGTTTTGCGTTAGATGACGTCAAGGCTGGACTGCAAATACTGGCAGATGCGGTACCTTCTGACGGAGGGCAGGTGGTAAACAGTACATCGGAGGGGATTTTGAAGGGCTTGGCCGATGGTCGCCCGTTTTTTATTCAGAATCATGGGTCGTTGGAGAAGGCGTTGGCAGTGTGGAAGGGTGAGTAGGATTTATTGTCTTTTTTTCTCTTTCAGTTGGTTATGGCTCGGGGTGGTACGTGTCGTTTAGGCGGATGTGAAGAGGAGATTATCGCGGTATGGGGAGTTCCAGCAAAACTAATATCGAGTACGCAGTGAGGGACATGTCAGACAGGTTGGTGAATGAGTATTTTAAGTTTTTGCAAGTTATTGTTAACGATGTAAGCGAGTATACTACAAACTTCGAGCAGGGCGAAGAGGGAAAAACGGTGCAGTTTGCGGATGTCCAGTGTGCATTCGAAAACTTGAAAGCCAAAATCAATACGGAATCAAGCTGTTTATTCCGCACTGTCTCCGAAAAAATTGCGGCGTATGCTTCGGATTTCAGCGTTGATACAACCAGGATGGATGCCTACAAGTTTTTCTACTGGTTCTGTGAGACTTGCATAGAGTGGTTTCCGACGGGAATCGAATCTCAACTGGCCAAGCTGGGCATGTCCCGTGGGATGGGCGAACTGCTGCATCTCGATATCGGGAAGAGGCTATCCCCGGTCATGAGCAAGAAAATCAGGCAAACCGTTTTGACCGGCAGGACTGGTAGAGTTTTTGGCGTCTACGGCTTGTACAAGGTGTTCAAAAATTGCTCTCTGCTTTGTCGGGACACATGTGGTCTGTTTCCGAAATCGCAATACGAGCATTCTCTGTTTCACCCTACTGCTTACTTGCATACATAAAGCGGCTGTGCTGTTTTTCCCAAAGCGTTTTGACTCGGCCCGCTTTCAGTCGGGCTGTTCGCCCTCCGGCTTTGCCCCATATGCGCTCACATGATTGCGGTCTTCTTTTAAACGATTGCAGGGGTCTGGGGACCGTCACGGTCCCCAGTGGGGTGCAGGGGCAAAGCCCCTGCATGAACGGCGCGTTTTCCTAAAGCCCATTTTCGCAGAAAATGGGCGCAACGCGCCCAAAACCGCCCCGCAGGGGCGACCTTGGGAGGGCGGCAGCCCGACGCGCACGGTTATGTTGTGGAAAATGTTTGGATAAGAAAGCAGAAGGTTCGGATATTCAGTTTTTTTTCTGATACAAGGCCAGGAACGGTTTTTTTTCCGAGCCATACCCGATTTTGCCAACTCTCAGTCGGGCTGCCGCCCTCCAGCAGTGCCCCTGCGGGGCGTTTTGGGCGCGCTGCGCCCATTTGCTGCGCAAATGGGCTTTCGGGAAAGCGCGCCCTTGCATGCAGGGGCTTTGCCCCTGCACCCCACCGGGGAGCGTGACGCTCCCCGGACCCCTGCAATCGTTTTAAAAGATTAAGAAAAGCATGGGTATAGCATATGGGGCTTTGCCCCTGCACCCCACCGGGGAGCGTGACGCTCCCCGGATCCCTGCAATTGTTTTAAAAGATTAAGGAGCCTAGCCAAAATAAGTTGAACATTCGTTAAATTTCGTGCATCATTTCTGCATGGACGCAATGGAGATAATTGAAGACAAATACCGTGTGCTTTCGGGCCGTCTTGACGAAGCGGCG
>PEAG01000109.1 GCA_002753505.1 Magnetococcales bacterium HCHbin5
TGCGCAAATTTTCTGCGAAAATTTGCTTTGGGAAAACGCGCAGTTCATGCAGGGGCTTTGCCCCTGCACCCCACTGGGGACCGTGACGGTCCCCAGACCCCTGCAATCGTTTAAAGAAAGAGCGCAATCCTGTTAGCGCATATGGGGCTTAAGCCCCTGCACCCCGCTGGGGAGCGTGACGGTCCCCAGACCCCTGCAATCGTTTAGAAGGCGTCATGTCAACCACCGCTCTTTGACCCCACAGCCGACCACAGATCGATCACACGATTCATGGCAACAACCATCTCTTTGAAAGCCCCTTCACTGACCACCGGATCCCATTTCTCTGGTATGACTCCTTGATCAAGCTGCTCCAGACGCCGGGTAACCTGTTGAATCACAGCCAGAGTATCGATCATATGATTGAGAGCCTCAGTCGCCACCTTGAAATCACCTTGAAACACCCCATCCAATTTTTCCGGCAGTATGCCCCGACCAATCAATACCATGGTCAATACCAAACGGTCGGTGAGAAGGCGATTGGCACGCATTCGATGCACCATGATGCGCATCTGTTCCGCCAATTGACCAATCTCATCCCCCCCCTCCACCGGCACAAGAGCCTCCCAACGGCCCTGCGCCACCTCTTTGGCAAACTGTTGCAAATCCTGCAGTGAACGGGAGATGGAGCGAATGATGAGCGCGCAGACCACACCACAAATCGCAACGGTCAACAGGGAGAAGAGCAGCAATATGACGGCAGCACGCTCCCCAAACAGCTGGGTTTCGCTGGCAACGGCGGTGGCCAACGCCGCAGCGGTCGCCCGGATCTCCTCGCTCAACTGCTCCACCGGATGCACCGCCGCCCGCATGTTGGACAGCAGTACACCATTTTTTATATCCTGGCTCAACAGGGCATCAAACGCCTGGGTATAGTCCGCCAACAGTTGTTTGCCCCGTTTTTTCTCCTCTTCACTCCAGCGGGAGTGGGCTATTTTATCCTGCAACCGCTGCAACACCATATGAACCTCCTGGGCATCCCGGGAGTCGTGGCGCAGCAAATAGTCCTTCTCGGCCCGGCGCAAAGCCAGGTAGGTAACGAGTGCGGCAGGAATATAGTGTTGATCCACCAGGGTTTCCAACGCCATGATCCGGCCATGCAGGGGGGTAGCCGCCCAGTCATCCGGTCGGTTCGTATCACTTTCCAGCCTTTGCTGCAACGCCGACACCAAAGCAGCCAACGCCTCTTTGAGGGACTCCTGCCATGGCGACGACACGGCGGAGTCGGCAAGCTGTTGAATCAGACGACGGCTGTCGGCAAGCAGTTGCAGGCTCTCTGCTGTCCTGTTCCCCAGCAGATACGCCACCTCCCAGCGGGCAATGCGGTAAAGATGATCCCGCAGAGTCTCCACCTCTCCGTTGGGTAACAGAGCCTCCAGGGCGTGGGATGCTTGGCGAAATTGTCCCTGCAGACCCAGTTCCGGGCCCAATCCCACCATTGCGTGGCCGTTGGCCAGGTTCTGGAAAGCCTCCAGATAGAGCTTCATGGCCTGAACAATCTGGCTGGCCTTGCTCTCCACCACTGCATGCCGCCCCTGCTGGCTCAATGGTATGATGGCATTGGCCTGTTGGATGGCGGCCTGGGCAGCGACCACCACCGAGTCCACCAGGGCTTTTTCCTTGCGAAGCAAAAAATCTTTTTCCCCCCGTCGGGCCTGCAACATCTGGATGACCACCTCGTTGGCCAACTGTTCGATGCGCATCTCCCGATCCCGTACTTGTTGATTTTGAGTCAGGGAGTGTTGCAGGATAAAGGTATACAGAGCGGTGACCAGGACAAAGGAACAGAGGGTAAAGGCAATGATAAAGGCGAGTTTGGTACTGATACGCATAGTTGCCAGTCGCATGGGTTCGGCCCCCTCAATAGAAGATCCGGCTGGGAAAAGGCATGAGGGCGTCTGATCCATTTCCTGTTCAGAAGATCAGCCCCCTCCTCTCACTCGGCGGTCGCGCCATTCTCCCTCGAATCGGCCCCGTTCCGCAAGGAGTGCTTTCATACCCGGCAGAGAGGAGAAGGAGCCCCCTTTATCAGCGTCTGCTGGCCATTTTGTATTGTGTTTTTGCCTGCCCCGTCCTACCATGCCCCCCCGGGATCGGCTTTGCGCAACAGCAGGGCGGCCACAGGGGGGCTGCAAAAAAAGTGTGCTGCTCCGGCAGCAGGTTAACGACATGAAAGGATCCAGACCGATGGAAGAGGAGATTCAGCACCACAAACGCCTGCACATTTTTGGACGGGTTCAGGGGGTGTATTATCGGGCCTCCACCCAACAGGAGGCCGAGCGGTTGGGATTGTCCGGTTGGGTCAAAAACCGGCCCGATGGTTCGGTAGAGGCAGAGGCCCATGGCTCCCCCAGTGCCGTGGCAGCCCTCATCGCCTGGTGCCAACATGGCCCTCCCGGGGCAAGGGTCGAACGGTTGGAGGTAACGGAGTGCCCGGCTGCCCACTACACAGCGTTTTCGATCGAACGGAACGGGTAGAGAAGGCTTTTGCTTTGAAGCTTGCGAACGGATAAGTTGGCCGGGATCTGCCCTTCAAACATCTGCTCGAAGGCCAGCTTAACGGTTTACTTTCCAACCACCATTCGTTATCCTTAAAGGCGTGCCGTTTTTGGTTTCTGAATCCCAGGCAATGGCCCATCCCATCAGAACAGTCTGACCACCAATCCGGTGGCGACCCATGGACAAGCAACCGATAACCTCGAGGATAAACCATATGAAAGCTGCCGAGCTGTTTGTAAAATGTCTGGAACAGGAAGGAATCCAATATATTTTTGGCATTCCCGGCGAGGAAAATCTGGATATCATGGATGCCCTGCTCGACAGCCCCATCCAGTTTATCACGGTCCGGCATGAGCAGGGGGCGGCCTTCATGGCCGATGTCTATGGACGTTTGACCGGCAAGGCGGGCGTCTGTCTCGCTACCCTGGGACCGGGTGCCACCAACCTGGTCACCGGGGTGGCCGATGCCAACATGGACCGGGCCCCCATCATCGCCATTGCCGGTCAGGCCGGTACCACCCGACTGCACAAAGAGAGCCATCAGGCACTGGATCTGGTCAATCTGTTCCGACCCATCTCCAAATACAGCGTCCAGATTCTGGATCCCAACACCGTGCCGGAAATTGTCCGCAAGGCTTTCAAGCTGGCGCAGACCGAAAAACCTGGTGGCAGTTTTATCGACTTTCCCGAAAATATTGCCGAGATGGCAACCGACAAACAGCCGCTCAAGGTGCAACAGGCAACCATCCCCCATCCACCCCCGGAAAAAATCAAACAGGCCGCCCGGTTGATTGCCAACGCCCGTTTTCCCATCGTCATGGCGGGTAACGGGGTGATTCGGGCCAACGCCAGCGACATGTTGGTCGATTTTGCGGAAAAATTGAATATTCCGGTCGCCACCACCTTCATGGCCAAAGGGGTCATCCCCTTTTCCCATGAGCTCTGTCTGGGAGCTGTCGGCCTGCAGGCCCACGATTATGTCTCTTGCGGTTTTGATCGGGCCGATGTGATCATCTGCGTCGGGTTTGATATTGTCGAATACCATCCCCACCTCTGGCACCCCGACAAAAACCGCAAAATTATCCATATCGATGCCTCCCCCGCCGAGGTGGATGAGCATTACATGCTGGAAGTGGGAGTGGTGGGAGATATCGGGCTGTCCCTCAAAGGAATCGCCGCTGAAAGCCGCTTCCACCAAAGCCGCGTCGCCCACACCCTGCGGGAGACCATCGTCCAGGAGCTGGACGCCTTTGCAACCGATGATGAATTTCCCATCAAGCCGCAAAAAATTCTCTGGGATTTGCGGCAAGTGTTGGCACCGGAAGACATTGTCATCTCCGATGTGGGCGCCCATAAAATGTGGATTGCCCGCATGTACAAGACCGAACGCCCCAACACCTGCATCATCTCCAACGGTTTTGCCGCCATGGGCATTGCCGTGCCCGGGGCCATTGCCGCCAAGCTGATCCATCCCGACCGGACCGTGGTGGCGGTAACCGGCGACGCCGGCTTCCTGATGAACTCGCAGGAGATTGAAACCGCCATGCGCATCGGCACCCCCCTGGTCATCCTGATCTGGAACGATGCCGCCTATGGCTTGATCCAGTGGAAACAGGTCAAGCAGTTCGGGCGGGAGAGCCATATCCAGTTTGGCAATCCGGATTTTGTGCAATACGCCCAAAGCTTTGGTGCGAAAGGATACCGGGTGGAACGAACCGAAGATCTGGTGCCGACCCTGAAACAGGCCATAGCCGACAAAACGGTCGTGATCATTGATTGCCCGGTCGACTACCGGGAAAATTTAAAGCTGACCCAGAAGCTGGGCGAGTTGGTCTGCCCGATTTGATTGCGGGAAGCTGGGGAGCGTCACGCTCCCCAGCCCCCTGCAATCGTTTTAAAAAATCCTACTGCATGCGCACCCGCAACCGCTCCGTCAGTTTGTCAACCCGCTCAATCAGTTTAAGGATACACTGATCCTTGATTTTTTCCCGGGTCTCACACCCCAGGGTTCCCAGCAGGTTCTGGTCGATACGCAGGACGACAACCGGCTCTCTGGCCATCACGGAACTCGTCCTGGGCGTGTTACCCAGAAAGGCCATTTCGCCAAAAAACTCCCCCGCGTCCATATACAAAATTTCCACACTCTGCTTCATGACGGAAGCCGACCCGGCCAACAAAATATAAAAGCTGGAGTTAATGTCACCTTCGCGAATAATGAGTTGGCCTGGCTTGTACCGGACAAAATTGGTAGACCTTAAGCACAACTCCCGCTTTTCCTGGATACTAAAACTTTTAAAAAAAGGGATTTTGTTTAAAATATCAAAAAAACCTTTTAAAGAATCATCCTCCAGTTGCTCTGCCATCAAAACCTCTGTCCAAGCGAGATCTGAATAGATCCCTGCTTTATCGTTAAATTGCAACAGGATTCGGCTGCCTGACACTGTTTTACGCCGAACCGTTCCCCTCTCTTACTCCAGATCGCGCACAGCTGTCAACCCTGCCCTCGCCAGCCGATCCGTTCCACTTCTCTGTGACACGAGACGGCAAGCAACGGAATCGATGACTGTCAGCGCGACAGGAAAAACAGCATACCTCCGCTCCCCCCTTTTTCGGTGGCTTGATCAATGCGTCACTTTGCTGTACCCTCCGTCGCCATGGATAAAATCATTGTTCGCGGCTCCGGCCCTCTCAGCGGTACGGTACCCATCAGCGGTGCCAAAAATGCTACGCTACCTGCGCTGGCCGCTACCCTTTTGACCGATCAATCGGTGCATCTTTCCAATATTCCCCATCTGTTGGATGTCACCACCATGCTGGAGCTGCTGGGCCAACATGGTTCTGCCATCACCGTGGATGAACGGCTGGGGGTGGAAATTGATAACCGCAAGATCAACAACTTTCTCGCCCCCTATGATCTGGTGCGCACCATGCGCGCCTCCATCCTGGTCATGGGCCCCTTGCTGGCGCGCTACGGACAGGCCGATGTCTCACTGCCCGGTGGCTGCGCCATCGGTTCCCGACCCGTCAACCTGCACATCGATGGCCTGCGTGCCATGGGAGCCGAAATTTCCCTCGGCAACGGCTATATTCATGCCCGCGCCAAACGGTTGCACGGGGCCCGCATTGTCATGGACCCGGTCACCGTCACCGGTACGGAAAATTTGCTGATGGCGGCCACCCTGGCCAAGGGCCGCACCTTTCTGGAAAATGCGGCCAAGGAGCCAGAGGTGGTGGATCTGGCCAACTTTTTGACCAAAATGGGGGCCCGCATCCATGGCGCAGGCACCTCAACCATCATTGTCGACGGGGTGGATGAGCTCCATGCGGCCCGTCATCGCATCATGCCGGACCGTATCGAAACCGCCACCTTCATGGTGGCTGCAGCCGTCACCTATGGGGACATTGTACTGACCGGCACCAGTGCCGAATTTTTGGCCCTCCCCATCCAAAAATTGATGGAGGCCGGCGTACAGGTGGAAGAGGATGTGGGCAGGGAGAGTCTGCGCGTCTCCTGCTCCCATCCGCTGCAAGGCGTCAACCTGGAAACCGCCCCCTATCCGGGCTTTCCGACCGATATACAGGCACAAATGCTGGTGCTGAACAGCGTCGCCGAAGGGGCCAGCAGCGTGACGGAAAATATTTTTGAAAACCGCTTTATGCATGTCTCGGAGTTGCAACGGTTGGGTGCGGAGATCCAGGTGATCGGCAATGTGGCCCATGTACAAGGGATGAGCAAGCTGTACGGGGCTCCGGTGATGGCAACCGACCTGCGCGCCTCCGCCTCCCTGGTCATCGCGGGACTGGCTGCCCAAGGAGAGACGGTCATCTCCCGCATCTACCATATTGACCGGGGCTATGAACGCATCGAGGAAAAATTACTGGCACTCGGCGCAGATATTCAAAGAATCAGTGGATAACCGAACCATGCTTGAAAACCCACCCACCGCCATAATCAACCGACTGGACAGCCAACAACCCGATTTTCAGGCCCGTTTTACCCAACTGTTGCAGTGGGAAAGTGGCCGCTCGGCCGACCTGGAACAGCGGGTCGCCGACATCATCTCCCAGGTACGCCTCACCGGGGATGCCGCCCTGCTCCGCCTGACCCAACAGTATGACCGCATCAGCCTCACCGCAGAGCAGTTGGCCTTTACAACCCAGGAGATAGACGCCGCCTGCCAGCAGGTGCCGGAAGCCGACATGGAGGCTCTGCGCGTTGCCGCCGAGCGGATCCGGGCCTATCATCAATGGCAAATGCCCGCCATGGGCATCCAACGCTACCAGGATGCCAGTGGCTTGATGCTGGGCCAGCGGTTGGACCCCATCCGCCGGGTTGGTCTCTATGTGCCCGGGGGGTTGGCCAGCTATCCCTCCTCGGTCCTGATGAATGCCATACCCGCGCAAGTGGCCGGGGTGGCTGAGTTGGTGATGGTGGTGCCCACCCCCGATGGTCTGCTCAATCCGCTGGTATTGGCCGCTGCACGGGTCTCCGGGGTGGAAAAAATTTTTCGCATCGGCGGTGCCCAGGCCATTGCCGCCCTGGCCTATGGCAGCGAAACCGTTCCCCAGGTAGACAAGATTGTTGGACCGGGCAATATCTATGTCGCGACGGCCAAGCGGCAGGTCTTCGGTCAAGTAGGTATCGACATGATCGCCGGACCCTCGGAGGTGTTGATCATTGCCGATGCGGGAAGCAATCCGGAGTGGCTGGCGGCCGATCTGCTCTCCCAGGCAGAACATGATGAGTTGGCCCAGTCCATCCTGCTCACCGACTCCCCCGCGTTGGCTGATGCGGTGGTGACACATCTGGAGCGGTTGCTGCTGCAATTGAGCCGTCGCGCCATCTGTCAGATTGCTCTCGCCAATCGGGGAGCCATCGTTACGGTGAAAAATTTGGCCGAAGCCTGTCAATTGGCCTCCCAGGTGGCACCAGAGCATCTGGAACTCTCTCTGGCCGACCCTGAAGCCGCCTTGCCGTTGATCCAGCATGCCGGGGCCATCTTTTTGGGACATCACACCCCGGAGGCGATCGGCGACTATGTGGCAGGCCCCAACCATGTCCTGCCCACGGGGGGAACAGCCCGTTTTTCCAGTCCATTGGGCGTTTATGACTTTATCAAGCGTTCCAGCCTGCTGGGGTGTCAACGGGAGGAGGATGGGCGTCGTGCGTTGGCACAGTTGGGACCGATCGCCTCCCGGTTGGCCAATCGGGAGGGGTTGACCGCCCACCAGTACAGCGTCGATGTGCGATTGGGATCAAAGCCATGACCCGCACGGCCCGCGTTGAACGTACGACCCGGGAGACCTCCGTACAGGTTGCCGTCAATCTGGATGGCAGTGGGCAGGCGACGCTACAGACCGGTTGCGGTTTTCTTGACCATATGCTGGAACAGCTGGCGCGTCATGGTCTGTTTGACCTGGAGGTCCAGGCCCGTGGTGATCAGCATGTGGATGATCATCATACGGTGGAAGATGTGGGTATTACCATGGGACAGGCCTTCCGGCAGGCGTTGGGAGACAGGCGCGGCCTCTGTCGGTTTGGCTCGGCTTTTGTGCCGCTGGATGAGTCCCTCTCCCGGGTGGTGGTGGATCTTTCCAATCGCCCCACCCTGGTCTGGCAGGTCTCTTTCGAGGGCAGCAAACTGGGTCAGTTTGACACCGCACTGTTCCGGGAGTGGTTTGCAGCTTTCGCCGGCCATAGCGGCAGCACGCTGCACGTGGAAAATCTGTACGGCAGCAATGATCATCACAAAATAGAATCCTGCTTCAAGGCGTTTGCGCTGGCCTTGCGACAAGCCTGCAGCCTGGACCCGCGCCAGGAGGGCGTGGTACCCAGCACCAAGGGCATCCTGTCCGAAGGCTGATTTTATCTTTCCTGGAGAACCCATGATAGTTGTCATTGATTATGGTTCCGGCAATCTCCGTTCGGTGGCCAAGGCGTTGGAATCGGTGGGTGGCCAGGTGCGCATCAGTCATGATGAGACCGAGATCCGCAAGGCCAGTCATGTGGTGTTGCCTGGGGTGGGAGCCTTTGCCGATTGTTATCAAAACTTGACCGCCAGTCGGCTGTTGACGCCGCTGTTGGAACATATCCAGGCGGGCAGGCCTTTTCTGGGCATTTGCGTTGGCATGCAGCTGCTTTTCAGCGAAGGGCATGAGTTTGGTGTACATCCGGGGTTGGATCTGCTGCCTGGTCGGGTGGTTGGTTTTTCCAAAGCCATGGTGGACCCGGAGGATGCGGGGCGTTTGCTCAAGGTGCCCCATATGGGGTGGAATGCGGTTCAGCAGCGGCAATCCCATCCGTTATGGCATGATATTCCAGACGGAGCCTATTTTTATTTTGTCCACTCCTATCATGCCGTTCCAGACCATGATGCGGCTGTGGCGGGGCAGAGCCACTATGGGGTTGCGTTTGCGGCAGCGGTTGCCAGGGATAATATTTTTGCCACCCAGTTTCATCCTGAAAAGAGCCAGCGGCACGGTTTGCGCCTGTTGCACCATTTTACCGAGTGGAGACCCTGATCATGCTCATTATTCCTGCCATCGATCTGAAAGAGGGTCAGTGTGTACGGTTGTTTCAAGGGGACATGGCCCAGCATACGGTTTACTCCGATGATCCGGCTGCCATGGCGTTGCATTGGCAGTCGTTGGGGGCTGAGCGTCTGCATGTGGTGGATTTGAACGGGGCTTTTGCCGGTCAACCGGTCAACGCGGCTGCCATTGCTGCCATTGTGGCGGCTTGTCGTCTGCCGGTGCAGCTGGGGGGTGGCATTCGCACGTTGGCGACCATTGAGGCCTGTCTGCAGATGGGGATTCAGCGGGTGATTCTGGGCACGGTGGCCTGTCGTGATCCGCAACTGGTGCGGGAGGCTTGTCGGCAGTTTCCGGGGCAGATTCTGGTGGGTATTGATGCCCGGGATGGCTGGGTGGCGGTGCAGGGGTGGGCAGAGGTGACGGATATTCGTGCCATCGAACTGGCGCAGCGATTTGAAGAGGTTGGGGTGACGGAGATCATTTTTACCGACATTGCCCGGGATGGGGCGATGGTCGGGCCCAACCTGGAGGCCACGCAGGCGTTGGCGGCGGCGGTCACCATTCCTGTTATCTTGTCCGGAGGCATCTCCTCGTTGGAGGATGTGCAGCGGGTGATGCAAAATCCGGGTCCGTATCCCAACGGTGGTTATATTGCTGGTATCATCACGGGCAAGGCGTTGTATGATGGTCGGCTGGATTTCAAGGCGGCGGTGGCGGCGACCAAATAACCTGCCGATTCCTCTTCCCTTCCCTTCCCTTTAAACGATTGCAGGGGTCCGGGGACCGTCACGGTCCCCGGTGGGGTGCAGGGGCAAAGCCCCTGCATGAACTGCGCGTTTTCCCAAAGCAAATTTTCGCAGAAAATTTGCGCAACG
>PEAG01000110.1 GCA_002753505.1 Magnetococcales bacterium HCHbin5
GCGCGTTGCGCAAATTTTCTGCGAAAATTTGCTTTGGGAAAACGCGCCGTTCATGCAGGGGCTTTGCCCCTGCACCCCACTGGGGACCGTGACGGTCCCCAGACCCCTGCAATCGTTTAACGGATATACCCCACTGGGAACCGTGACGCTCCCCAAACCCCTGCAATCGTTTAACGGATATACCCCACTGGGAACCGTGACGCTCCCCGGCCCCCTGCAATCGATTTAAAAACTCAAGAGATGATCGGCCGCATGGTATAGGCATCGACCGGCAAATCCTCCAGCCGCTGTACCGGATCAACCACCACCCCCTCAGACTTTAACCAATACCGCTCCATCGCCTCGATAATGGCCAGATCAAATTTTTTGCCAGCCCCCTGCTTGAGAATAAACAACGCCTCCAGCGGCGACATCCGCTTGCGATAGTGCCGATCGGCCGTCAAGGTCTCAAAAATGTTGGCAACCGTAATGATCTTGCCCAAAAAGGGCACATAACGGTTTACCAAACCCATCCCATGCCCGGAACCATCCATGTATTCATGGTGCGCAGCGGCAATCGCCGGCACATGCCGATATTTATGGGAAAACACAATTTTGCTCAACATCTCCCGCGTGCAGGTGAGATGAGAGTCAACAGAACCAGAGACCCCAGACTCCAACTTGCCATAGTCGTGCAACAAAGCCGCTACACGCACCACATCCCGATCATCGTCCGACAACCCCAACTCCTGCGCAATCCCACACGCATAGCGACTGACCAACCGGGAATGACCCACCGTCAAGGCGTCCCTGCCATCGATGGAGTCCGCCATCACCTCAATAAAACTTTGAAATTGCCCCTCCTGATCACTCAACAGCATGGCGTTCTCGACCGCCACCGCCGCCATGGCCGCCAGACTGCGCAACCGCCCGGTATCCGCCTCGGTAAAGCAGTGCCCCCCTTTTTTGTTGATAATCTCCAATACCCCCAACGGCTCCCCACGGCTGGTCTGGAGCGGAACCGCCACAATGCTGCGGGTTCGATAACCGGTCTTCTGGTCACTCTCCGGGTTAAAAAATTCACTTTGATAGGCATCCTCGATCACCAACGCCTGTCCGGTGAACACCACCCAACCCGCAATGCCCAAATTGACCCGTACCCCGATGGCCGGCCGCCCCTCCATCCCGGTGGCATACAGGGCAGACAGCATGCCCTGTGCCGAATCCAGCACAAAAAATGTGCCCCGCTCACACCTCAACTCCGCAACCAGGGCATCCACCAACCGCTTGGCCCGGTCTGCATCCAGGGCTTGAAAAAAATCCGGCGTAACAAGCAGCGTCAACTGCCTGGCCAACCACTCCTCATCCGCCAGCTCAAAACAACCCTCTTTTTTGTTCAACAGTTGCACCGCACCCCGCACCGCACCACCATCGATAATCGGTGCCACCAATACCGTCTCCGTCTTGAAACCGGTCGCGCGGTCTATCTCCCGGTTAAAAAAAGGTACATTATAGGCGTCGACAACATTGACAATCTCCTTGCGCAAAAATGCCAGGCCGACAATCCCCATCTTCAACGCCAGCCGGATGCCACCCTGCACCCCCAAGGCTCCCCGGGCACGCAGTTCCATCCGCTCCCAGTCCAGCAAAAAGAGCGCGGCGCGGTCGGCATCGCACAGCTCGGCCGCTGCCTGGGCAATCATGGGTGACAACGGTTCCAGATCCCGACAGCGTGCCAGTTGCAACTGTATTGTCAGCAATCGGTCATGGACGGGCTCGACCAGCATATCGGGAGAGCCTCCTCCTTGTGGGTGGGCGGTATCAGCGGGCCCTGCGCCTGAACAGCGCACAGGCCCGCCTGGGGTCAGAGGGTTTAATTGGCCGGGGCAAGCTCGGTAATGGCAAATTCACCCTGGGCAGATTTGGTGATGGTAAAACGGACCTTCTGGCCGGCTTTCAGACCGTCCAGTTTGACCGCTTTGGCAACGGTAAAATCCATCTGCATGCCGGGCCATTGGAACTCCGGCACGGCAGGATGTTCAATGTTGACAGTCCCTTTTTTGGCATCGATTCCATGCAGCGTTCCGGTCACTTGGGCGATATTGGCCGCCTGGGTTTGGGCGGCTGGATGTCCATGGCTTTCCGTGCCTGCAAACCCCGTTGTTGCGCCGGTGGTCAGGCAGACAACGGCGGCCAGGAGTCCCCTGGAAACAAATTTTTTCATCGCTTTCTCTCCTTGCAAGATGGAAAAAACAACTGGATCGGGCCTAGGGTAAACAGATCCGGTTGTCGTTGGCAAGCAACCGTCTGCAACGGTTAAAAAAGATTGACCGCCATCACTCCCCGCAACAGCACCAACCGGGATACCCAACCCTGGGGCTCCAGCTCATGGCTCACCTCCACCACAACCCCCCGAAAACGGTGCCCATATCCACCATCCTGCACCTCCACCAACTGCCCCGGCTCCAAACCGGAACGATAGACAACCGTCAACTCCACCCGCTGCAAAGCCTCGCCCTGATCCAACTCCGCCCTCGCCCGCAGGGACAACAGGTAGGGATCGGCCAACAGAGGCTCGACCAACCGCCGCACCGGATGGCAGGCCCCACCCCGCTGCATGGCCACCTCCAGGAAATCCGCCCCGCCGGACCAGCCCGTCGCCGTCACCAGCAGAGGAAACTGCTCCACCCCGGCCACCTGGGCGGGAATCTGCACCGAATAAGCCGCCGCCACCACCTCGTAAGTCACCCGCGCCACCGCCGTCCCCGCCACCGGCGTCTGCACAGTCAAACCATCCGCCTGCAAAACCGGATCCCCCAACCCGTTGCCCAACCACAACACAGACAACAACTGCTGCGCCGGCACAGCCAACCGGGCCCGATCACTGACCACAAACACCAGATCCTCCGTCTGCTGCCAACGGAGCGGCCCGGCATGACGCAACGAACCGGCCGAGGTGGCCAACTGCAGAGCATCCGCCCCCTGCCCCGGCATCACCACCAGCTGGGCACTCTCCCCTGCCACAAATCGTTTGCGTCCCTGGTTTGGCCCCGCCGGTCGCCGGTCCGGCTCCAGCACCACCCGCCCCATACCCCCGGCTGCCGATCCAGAGAGCGGACCATTGCTCACAACGACCTGATCCAGCCGCACCCTGGCCTGCTGCAACTCCGCCATGGCCAAAATATCCTGCACATCCGTCAACAGATGATGCGGCGTCGCCACAGACCACTCCGCCACCCCACAGGGAAAACGGGGCTGCAGCAGCAACCGGCCATCCGGCCGACTCTGCACCACCCCGCCCACCGCCCCGGCAAGCTGGCGCACAATCTCCATGGCCGTGCGATCCTGCACCAGCAACCGCCCCGCCGGCAACCGCCAATCCGGCAACAACCAAACCACCTCCTCCCCCAACAACTGCTCCACCACCGCCCTGGCCCGCTGGGACTCCATCCATTGCCGACTGATCACCGCCCCACGGGGCGGCAGATGACGCACCGCCGGACTGCTGCCATAAAGCAGCCACTTGACCCGCCCATCGCCGGTGCGATACCGCCGCTTGCCCGTCACCAGCAGCCTGAAAGAGAGCCCATCCAACCGGACAACAAAGGCGTCATCCAACTGCATGGCGGCAAAATCGGCCTCTTGTGCCAACTGCAACTCGGCAGACCAGCAACAGGCGTTCTCCCCATGCTGCAAACGGCCAGCATGGAGCGATAACGGCCTGACCCCCTCCTCCCACCCAACCGCTGAATCGGCACCGGGCCCGGCCCAATGCAAGGCCGGGACAGGGGTGCGAACCACACAGTGATGGCTGGCCAACTGCCAGTGACTGCGCAACGCCACCGCCAGCGTGTTGCGCAGCTGCAAAACAAACGGCTGGCTTGAACAACCACCCCTCTCCCAGGTCGCCACGATGGGCTGCCCATGCTCTGCCCACACCCCTTGCCGCATCGACCAGGGCTGGCCAACAACGCGCTGCAGTCGCTCAAACAGGGGTTGCCCGCACGCACAACTGATCCATTGCCGCCACGACTGATCCTGCGCAGCCGACAAGGTCGGACTGAAAGGGTGCTGCGATGCCCTCTCCAGCCAACAGTCAAACCGCTGCGACAGAGCCCCAACCGCCCACTCACCCCAACCCTGCAATCGGGCCGCCTCCAGCAACAGGGGAGCGGGAAAGCGACAGTGCGCCTGACACCAGCCGCCGAGATCATAGGCCCGAAGCCCCCCGCTGGCCAAAGCGACCGCAAACGGCTGCCGACTCTGGGCCCCCATCCGAATGGCGGGGGGGACAAACAGCTTGCCCACCCCACTGATCCAACCGGTGACGCCACTCCAGCGGGCAAGCTCTGTCCATGCGGTGCCGGTGTCGGAATATTCCAACGAAAAGGCGGTGGGGGCCTGAAAACTGGAGCGGGGCGTCAGGCTGAGCTCCGCCACCGCCACCGCCACCCCAAAATCATAAGAGACCCAGCTATCTGCGCCTGGGCCACCGTTGACCCAATAGTCGCTGACATTTTCGTTAAAAAGCTTGTAAACCGTTTCGGTATTGTGGGAAGCGGCCGCTGTCCCCCCCGTGCATTGGTCCGCCCCGCCCACCGAACCCCGCAATTCGATCTCATAGAAAGAGAGCAGCATGTCACTGCCGGAGGTGGACTGGGTCATATAGACGCGCCAATAGCGGTGCAAGGCCATGGTTATCCCCCCTGTTCAGGCAGTGGCTGGAGCAGCAGCGTGTCAAAATAGCTGGCCGGGCTCTGGACCAGGGTGGCCGTTTGCTGCAAAAATTGTTGTGCCCCTTCACCGGTGTTGTAGAGAAAGCTCTCCCGATCCCACTGAAACCGATACTGTCGGCGATAAAGCCGACCGGTCAGGGTGCCGGTCTGGGGCCCCAAAGGGTAATCATCGGCAAAGGTGGGCAGACCGGGCGGGCAAAAAGAGAGGGTTGTCTGGTAGCCAAAATCGGTTGTCACCTCGATGGCGGTCCCCGGCCAGCGTTCGGCACACGGACCCATGGCAATCAGCAGCTTGATGTTGTGATGGATCTGGAAAATGCGGTCGGCAGGGGAGGTCGGCAACGACGGGGGACGGGGGATACCGGTCTGCTGCCAGGGTATGATGATGGCTCCCCAATCGCACAGGTGATCCACCTGCAACAGGCCGATCCAATCGGTCAGGGTGGCATTGGGTCGAAACACCACCCCCAGCACCGGCAGCAAAAACCAAGCAAAGCTGTTGGCATCCCGCAGGCGATAGTTGGCCTGATAGGGTATGCTGCTCCGGACCAGGCTCTGTTGCACGGTTGTCAGCAGGTTCGGGTAGCTCTCGGTGGTGGTCACCGACCAGAATGGCAGCGTCACCGCCCACATTCCGGGCGGGATGGGGCTGCCCGGCTGGTCGGCCAGATAGGCCCTGGGAAAGCGCGTGGTCAGGGTATTGCTCCCTGTTGTCACCAGGATACAGCTGGCCTTGCCCACCACCGGACCCAGCACTGCCTCCCACGCCCCCCGTTTCAGCACCAGCTCGTAATAGCCATTCTGAAAGCGGAAGCGATGCACCAGACCGGGCAGAGCCTCCTCATAGGGCAATGCCCCCCCTGCTGTCCCCCCCTCCGGGGTGGATTGGCCACTGAACAGCCAGCCGCCTCCCTGGGCAAACAGTTGGATGGTCAACCGCTCGGCGGCAACCGGGCTGTAGCACAGACCATCGTCACGACAGAAGGAGAACCGCCATCGCCAGCCGCCAACATGGATGTCGGTGATCTGGATAAACGGATCCAAGACGATTGCGGGTTCTGACATGGTTTGCGCTCCGCCTCAGTTGCTTTTGAAACGCAGGGAGAGGGTTTGGCTTTGCCCATCCTCCCCCTCGCACAGCCCCCCCTGGAGCGATTTTTTTTCCAGGGTCATGGCAATGGTGCGTTCCACATCGATGTAGGTGTCGGGATCATCGCGGCTGTAGATCCGCTCGGTACGGCTCTCCCGTTTGCTCTCCACATACTGGTAGCTGCTCTGTTGCGGGCTGTTTTTTTCGACACAGGCCTGAATGGCGGCAAGCTCTTCCTGGGTAAAGAGGGTAGCCCCCGGTTTGAGCCGATCCCTGCACCGCAGCCAGCATGGACTCATGCGGCTCAGATCCACGCTGTACCCACCTGGAGCCGTGTGGATATCCATGCCCATGACGGGGGCCTTCACCTCATCCTGAAACAGCAGGGCGGCGGAGGAGTGTTCCGGCCAGAAGGTGCGGGGAAACGCTGTCTGGGCCGCCTGCTGGCCGCTGAGGGCGATGATCCGTACCGGTGGGATCAGGGCGTCCCGGATATTGCCCGCCAACCAGGCCCGCTGCATCGCCTGGAAGGCTTTTGCCGTCATCTCACTCTCCCCGGTGTCATACTCGATTTCGTAGAGAAAAAAACCGGGTTCATAGGAGACCACCAGGGCACCGGTGACGGGTTGGGCGTGGTGAAAGAGCCCCTGGGCCGGATCGTAGAGCGGTTTGGCAACCTCCTGGCCATTGTTGTCAAAAAAGCGGGTAGACTCCACGATGGTCGCCTTGGGTTGGTTGTAATAATAGCGCAGCGATTGGTCGTGGCTTTGCAGCCAGGTCAGGGTCTCCAGCCGAGGTTCCGTACGCCGACCCAACGCGCGCACCGCTCCGCCCCCGTGTACCACCAGTCGTACATCCTGCTCCGGACGTTCCGAGCAGTAGAGCCGGACGCGGCGCATGCCCATCGATTGGGTGCGCACCGCCATCGGCAACAGGGGATCATACAGCCCCGCCCGCTGGCTCCAGGCTGAGACCTGCATGGGATAGAGTTGCACAGGCCGGTTGCCCAGATCCGGAGCCGTACTCAGAACAAACGGCGACTCCCGCTGTGGCGGGCTAACATCCAGCGTGCAACTGGCGATGGCGGGGTTCATGCACTCTCTCCGGTGATGGCCACGACCACCTTGTTGCCGGAAAAGCTGTTGGCTCCTGCGGGAACGGTCCGTTTTTCCCAGATGGCAACGGCGGCTGGATGGGTGGTAAAGCTGAGGGTATCGGCGGCGGCCCAACTGCCTCCCCAGGGGGGGGAGCCGTCTGCCAGGGTAAAATAGGGCTTGTTGAAGTCGGGGTTGAGGGGGGCAAAGGCTCCGCCGCCGATGGCACCGCTACCCACCAGCCCCAGGTTGTTGCCATGGCAGTCAAACTGGCTGGCACTGGTGAAGGTGAGGGTCCAGCTCTCCTCCACCGTGCCGATATGGTCCAGCAGCAGGGGGGCAGCCACCTCATCGTAGCTGCCGGCCACGGAGGATTCGCTCCAGTTGCTGACGGAGGCTTCGATGTCTGCCGCCTCTATCACGGAGGCCACTTTGGTGTTGGCTGCCAGGTAGCTGTTGGCCAGTGCGGCTCCGGCTTCCAGGCTCAAGGTGGCCTGGTTGCCGTTCCAGGCGACAGCGTTGCTGCTGGCCAGGCGGACAAATTCGGCGTTGCCTGTCACGGCGTCGACGCTGGTTTTGTCGGCAATGCGCAGCAGATCCCCGTTGCGAAAAATTGCGTGGCCGGTGGCAGCGTTGCCATTTTCCACATTGACCATCAGGATGGTGTCGCCGGCGGTCGCATCGACATCCAGGGCGGCGGCTCCGTAGAAGCGGGTATAGCCGACCACCTGGGCCTGGGTATCTGTCTGGCTCCCCAGCAGGAGCACAATCGAGTCATCGCCGGGGGTGGCGGTTTCCACGAATATGCAGGGATTGATCAGGGCCAGATCGTCGTCGTTGGCCACCTTGATGAAGGTTTTGCGGTATTTGACCGAACCTGCAACCCGTTCCGACTGGGAGACATCCGGCCAGACATTATTTTTGACCCCATCCATGCACTCGTTGGCACTGAGGGTGCCGCCGTTGCTGGCGGTATCGTTGACATTGCTGGATTTGTACCATTTGATCTCATTGGCTTGAATTGCCATTGGTTAACCTCCCCGGTCGGTTGGACGGTTTCAACAGGCCATCAGTTTGATGGTGCCGATAAATTGGTTGTGGTGGGGCCAGAGCGGTTTCATCTGCAGGGCTGGCGGCTCCTGGTGTCGAAACAGGACGCTGCAGCTCCTGTTTTCCCAGATCAGTGGAAAGGCGGTTGCGGCCTGGCTGGCCATGGCCATCAGGCTTTCGACGGTGGTCAAATCCAGCCAGGTCACATCCGCCTCTGCCACCAGTGTCAGGGGCCACCCACCCACCTGGGCAGAGCCAAAGACCACCGGCGTGCCAGCCAGAGTCTGGACCACCGTCTGGGTCACAGGTGGGTGGGTGTAGCGGTCTATCCACTGCAAGGAGTCCGGCAGCAGCAGGTCACCGAGTTTTTTCATGGGTCTCTCCATCCAGTGTGCAAGGGCATCCAGGGTCAGGGTGCCGGTTGCAGGGTTATCCGGGTGCTGAAGCGCAGTGAATAGAAGCCGAATCCATCCCGAAAGGATGGGTTGGGGGCGGGGATCAGGCTGAGAGCCCCATAGTCCGGTCCGGGTTGCCAGCCCAGCAGGGTGCGGCAGACATGGACCAGCAGGGGTCCGGCCTCCTGGCGTTCGTTGTTGTGGTGCGTGTTGTCCCGTACGTGGCGGGTGACCAGCACGACCAGCCATTTTTGATCGACCACCTGGGCCTGGCCGGCTCCCATGCGCAGCTCCTGGCCGTCGTACATCACGTAGGCGGCCGGGGTTGTGCCGGGTCGCTCGTGCAGGGCGGCGAGTTCGCGGATGCCCTGCACCTGTCGCACGCCGGGCACCTGTGCGGTCAGTTGGTTGATGATGAGTCTCTGGGCGGCAAAAAGGTCATTCATCGCATAAACTCCCGCAGGCTGTTGTCGTCAAACACCCGGGGTCCGCTGGCATGGCTGGGTCCGTTGGCCACCCGGCCGCTTTGGGCCAGTGGTGGGGCCAGTTCCACCACCCCTTGTGTCAGTGCCTGCAACCATTGGATCACCTGTTGTTGTCGTTGTGTCACCGCTTTGGGCAGTTGATCGTCGTACAGCAGGGTCAGGGCCAGGACGCAGCAGGCTCTGGGCAGTGGGCTGGCGGCGATGACGCTCTCTGGCAGTGGCAGCGGGTAGCGGGCGGCCAAGTAGGAGTCCAGCAGGCGGCTGCCTTCGGCCAGGGCGGTTTGCAGGCGGCTGACGGCCAGGTCGGCGGTCAGGCATTCGTCGGCACCGTAGGCGGTTCTGGGGGCAGCGGCGATGGTCAGGCGCAGCAGTTCGGCGGATATGGTTGGCCGGTCATCGGGCACGGCCACTTCGGTCAGTTCCCCGGCTCCAAACCAGAGCAGCAGGTGATCGGCGGTGGCATAACTCACAAAAATTCTCCCGTTTTTTTAATCTGTTAAAACAATTGCAGGGGTCTGGGGACCGTCACGGTCCCCAGTGGGGGGGCAGGGGCAAAGCCCCATATGCGCCAACATAAGGATCACGCCCATGCTTTTATAATCTTTTCAAACTATTGCAGGGGTCCGGGGACCGTCACGGTCCCCGGTGGGGTGCAGGGGCAAAGCCCCTGCATGAACGGGCGCGCTTTCCCAAAAGCCCATTTCCGCAGAAAATGGGCGCAGCGCGCCCCAAACGCCCCGCAGGGGCACTGCTGGAGGGCGGCAGCCCGACCGAAAGCTGGCCAAGTTTGGGAGGGTTTGGAAAAAAACATTCCTGGCCTTGTAGTTCAAAAAAAAACTGCATATCCGAACCTTCTGCTTTCTTATCCAGGCATTGTCCACAACATAACCGTGCGCGTCGGGCTGCCGCCCTCCAGGAGTCTGCCCCTGCGGGGCAGGTTTTGTGCGCGCTGCGCCCATTTTCTGCGAAAATGGGCTTTGGGAAAGCGCGCATTGCAGCAGGGGCTCCGCCCCTGCACCCCGCCGGGGACCGTGACGGTCCCCGGACCCCTGC
>PEAG01000111.1 GCA_002753505.1 Magnetococcales bacterium HCHbin5
TTGTAGTCAGGTCGCCCTTCAACAAGGGGATCAGGCTACCGGGCGAACGGACAATTCCCCGGATTGACACTTCTCGGTCAATATGGATGCAAAAACATCTCGGACACACCCCCTGCACCCCGCCGGGGAGCGTGACGCTCCCCGGACCCCTGCAATCGTTTACAAGAAGACCGCAATCATGTTAGCGCATAGGGGGCTTAAGCCCCTGCACCCCGCCGGGGAGCGTGACGCTCCCCGGACCCCTGCAATCGTTTACAAGAAGATCGCAATCACGTTAACGCACAGGGGGCTTAAGCCCCAGCGGGGTGCAATTGTTTCAGCGACAGGAAGCAACTTATAGCGAAAGGAGCAGCGCAACAGAAGCAGGATCAGAACCACCACCAGGCTGGACCACAAAACCGGCAGCCTCCAACAAACCACGCATGGGCTGGTTACCAGCCTGCACCACCGCCAACAACTTTTCCAAGCCACGCCGCCGCGCCACCCGGATCAGACGCTTCAACAGACGCCGACCAAACCCTTGACCACGCCTGTCCTCCCGTACCACAAACGCCAACTCCGCCGTCCTGGAGTTGGGAATCAGATAGTACCGCCCTACCGCCTGAATCTCCTCCCGCGGTCCCTGCCGCGCCACAATACCCAGTGCCAAATCCGTGTCCTGATCAATATTGACCAACGCATAGGCCCGCTCCCGCGAAAGCCGGGTCGGAATATAATGATAGCGCAACAACAGGGTGTCCCGGTCATGGGAATAAAAAAATTCCTGCAAACGCCGATCATCCGAAGGCTGCAAAGGCCGGAGAAAATAGCTATTACCATCCTTGGCCTTGAATTTTTTGACCGGTATCTTGCCCAACCCCTCAACCGGCACCGGCACAGAGTGCTGGTAAGAGGGAACCCAAAAAGATTTGCGTACCTGCTGCAACAACATCTCCCGATGGTCAGGATGCGCAACCTGAATCAACTCCATCGCCCGCTCCCGCACACTGCGCCCCCGCAAAGTGGCAATCCCATACTCCGTCACCACATAATGCACATCACCCCGAGAGGTCACCACCCCCGCCCCCTCCGTTACAAAAGGCACGATGCGAGACTTGCCCTGCTTGGTCACCGAAGGCAACGCAATAATGGGCCGCCCTCCCTTGCTGCGCGCTGCCCCCCGGATAAAATCCACCTGACCACCAATACCACTGTAAAATCGATGCCCAATCGAATCAGAGACCACCTGACCCGTCAAATCCACCTCCAAAGCACTGTTGATGGCAACCATCTGGTCATTCTGGGCAATAACGCTGGGATTGTTAATGTAATCAGAGGGATAAAATTCAACCAGGGGATTGTCACGCACAAAATCGTAGAGAGCCTGGGAACCCATGCAGAAGCTGGTCACCGTCTTGCCCGCATGGAGCGTCTTCCGGGAATTATCCACCACCCCCCTGCGCATCAACTCCATCAACCCGTCGCTGAACATTTCGGTGTGTACGCCCAAATGCTTGTGATGCCGCAACGCCCGCAATACAGCATCGGGAATCTTGCCGATACCCATTTGCAGGGTGGCACCATCCTCCACCAGCATGGCGACATATTGGCCTATTTTTTCTGTCTCTTTGGATGATTTGGCAACTGGCAACTCGAGCAGAGGCGTGGAATACTCCAGATAGGCATCCACCCGCTCGAGGGGAATACGACTGTTGCCCAGGGTGCGCGGCATGCAGGGATTAAACTGGGCAATCACATAGCGGGCAGACTCCACCGCCGCCCGTACAATATCCACCACCACCCCCAGAGAACAAAACCCCTCCTCATCGGGTGGAGAGAGTTGCACCAACGCAACATCAATCGGCAAAACGCCGCCACTAAAAAGCCCGGGCACCTCGGACAAAAAACAGGGGGTATAGTCGGCATCACCGCGCTGTACCGCCTTGCGGGTCTCCTCCCCCAAAAACAGGGCATTCACCCGTACACTGTCCCGATAACGGGAGTCCAGCCACGGCGTCTCCCCCAGGGTCAGGATATGGACAAACTCCAGGTCGTAAAAATGCTTGGTATGCACCCGGTCCAACAGGCTCTGCACCAGGGCATGGGGAGTCCCCGGCCCGGATCCAATAAAGAGCCGATCCCCCGGCTTGACAAACTTTTTCCAGTCCTTGGGTTGCAATAACTGTGGCATGGCAAGTCTCTCCCCCACACGATCCAGAACACATCTATCAGGTGGTTTTACAACCGCACCGCCAACCGGAACCAGGGGGCCGAAGCCCCCCAATGGACACAACCAAAGCAAGGATCAGCGTTGTCTCCCGTCAACCTGGCCCGGCCACCGATCGGCGCATTTTTTTGCGCAAGCGACGCACCGCTTCTGCCTTTTTACGGCGTTTGCGCTCGGAAGGCTTCTCAAAAAACTTGCGCTTTTTCATCTCCCGAAACATGCCCTCCCGGATCATTTTTTTCTTTAAGACCCGAATGGCTTGATCCACATTATTGTCGTAAACATCAATCCTCACGAAATCTGACTCCTCCTTTTGCTTGCAGAGATGGCCACCGGGATGACCAATGCCTTTAAAACTCCGTCAACGCCAAATCCACCCAAACGCGACATGCTAACCGCATTGTCTCTTGTATTCAAGAAACTATGAATACGGGCGATCATTTTCCTGGTCCTGCCATCTGCACCGCCAGGTAAAGGGGTTCGCCAGCACGAAACAACAAGATCAACAGGGCATCGTCCGCCTTGGCATTCTGCAGGGCGCGGCGAAAGTCGGCAATATCCCGCACGGGCTTGCGATTGATCTCCGCGATCACATCCTTTACCTGCACCCCGGCCGCCGCCGCGTTACTGCCACCCTCCACAGCGGAGACCACAACCCCCCGTACCGACTCATCCAGATCCAACTGCTCCCGCAGCTCAGGCGTCAAGGTACGCACACTTACCCCGAAAGAGGAGGCATCCCCCTTGTCTGCCGCCGCAACCTCGCCGGCCTTCTCCTTCAACTCTGCAACCACCACATCCAGTGTCAGCGACTTGCCCGCCCGTATCACATCAACCTGAACCGTTTTGCCGATGGAGGTCTCTGCCACAATGGCGGGCAACTCGTTCATGTGCGCAATCTCATGGCCATTAAACCGAACCACCACATCACCGGCAATGATCCCCGCCTTCTGCGCGGGACTACCCGCTTCCACACTGGCAACCAGGGCACCCTGACGCTTGCTCAACCCCAAGGCCTTGGCCAGTTCATGGGTTACCGCCTGGATGCGCACACCCAACCAGCCACGGGTGACACGACCGGTACTCTTCAACTGCTCCAACACCGCCTTTGCCATATTGACAGGAATGGCAAAACCGATCCCCATGTTGCCACCGGAACGGGAAAAGATCGCCGTATTGATGCCAATCACGTCACCATCCAGGTTAAAGAGCGGTCCGCCAGAGTTGCCCGGGTTGATGGCGGCATCGGTTTGCAAAAAATTATCATAGGGACCGCTGCCAATAATACGCCCCTTGGCCGAAATGATCCCCGCCGTCACCGTGGTCTCCAGACCAAACGGATTGCCGATCGCAATCACCCAGGAGCCCACCTCGGCCTTGTCAGAATCCCCCATCTGGGCCGCCGGCAAGGTGCCAGCCCCTTCGATACGAATCAGGGCCAGATCGGTCTTGCTGTCCTTGCCCACCACCTTGGCAGCAAACTCCCGCTCATCCGGCAGTCGGACAAGAATATCATCCGCATCCGCCACCACATGATTATTGGTCAAGATGTATCCCGCAGAGTCGATGATGACCCCGGATCCAAGACTCCGGGATTTGAGGGATTCTTGTGGCAACTGATCAAAAAAGCGGCGAAAAAGCTCATCCAATGGTCGCCCGCCAAACCCCTCCGGCATCCCCTGACCACCCTTTTGGAGATGGGGATTATGGCTGGTGCTGATGTTGACCACCACAGGCTTGAGTTTTTTGACCAAAGGAACCAGATCGGGCAACGAGGCTGCCTCCGCCCCCGGGGGCAGGAGCAGAAAAAGCGATCCGATCAGCAGCCACAAACCGAGACAAAAGCGAGTCATTTTTGTGTAAAAGCAACGAGCATCCATAACTCCCATCCCATTCATAAAATGTGTGCCGTCTGGCAGGTCAAACTCATGAGGAACATGCGTGGCCACCCGTGGCAGATTCGATAATCACCCGTGCAATCACCGGGTTTTTCGTGTCATCGTCGCGGAGATGTTGATTGTAGCGATACAGACCGTAAAAACTTGCCACCAAGGCCAACAAACCA
The DNA here is from genome assembly GCA_002753505.1 of Magnetococcales bacterium HCHbin5. Taxonomy (GTDB): domain Bacteria; phylum Pseudomonadota; class Magnetococcia; order Magnetococcales; family Magnetaquicoccaceae; genus Magnetaquicoccus. Next base: position 4,272 of record PEAG01000111.1, read on the forward strand.
CCCAATGCCCCTGCGCTTTCACTGTCACCGACCCCCAGCGAGAGTGCCAGGGAACGGCTCAAAAGACCACCCAAAACCAGCGCGATCACGGGCAACCCATAGACCAGAAAGGAGGCCCGGAGCAGGTGGGCCTCGGTCATTTCCAGTACCACACGCTCCCCAACCTCTGCGTGCAGGGGATTGCGGGCCCGAATTCGGGCCGCCTTGTTGCCCAGTCCGCCGGAAAGGGTAGAACAACTGGCCTCCCCCTGGCAACTGCCGCAGCCACTCTTGCGCTGACTGACGACCAGGGCATAGTCACCCTCCACCGCCACCACAACACCCTCTTCACGCAGCATCTCCTCAACTCCCTCTTGTCTGATTTTGTCAGGGTTTGGCGTATGTTCCGGCCATCTCTGAAAAAACAAGCAACCACGTGCCGGTCGGCATCCGCTTTTCACCTGTTTCATGAAGCCGTAAACAACATGCCATCCTTGTCTGTCAACGGGCGAACCGGCCCGCATTGCACCGGCAGACCCCGGTCAAGTGGCAGAAAAGGGAGCGGTGAGTGCGGTTGCAATCATTGCCATCGGTACCCCAAAGGCACGCAAACGATCAATCAACCGTTTGTGGCCAACAAAAATTTTTTCATTCCTTATTGCGCCCATGATGGATTGGGTCATCTCTTCGGGATCCTGCCACATCAATTGACCCTCCGCCAGGCTGTCCTTGACCTGGGCAAGCCAACTCATGGTTTGGCAACAGTGATCACACTTCAACAGGTGAGCAACCACGGGAGGCAAAATGATTGGCTCCAACTCACCGTCTAAAAACGCAGACACCAACTCTGGATTACAGGTCATCGATCTTCTCCACCCTCTGGAACAGCAGACTATCGCATGATCTCTTCTCGTTTGTGAACAGATGATCGGTTGGTCAGGTAGACGCGCATCTGTTGGGCAATCTCCTGTCGGCCCCGAAAGATGCGGGAGCGCACCGTGCCAATCGGACAATCAAGAATGGTGGCAATCTCCTCATAGGAGAGTCCCTGCACATCCCGGAGTAGGATAGCCCTTTTCATGGCGGGAACCAAGGCATCCATCGCCTTTTTTAAATTTTCTTGCATCTCTTTGCGCAGCAATTGCTTTTCTGGTGTCTCATGATCCCGCAACTGGGGCAGCACAAACTCTGTCTCCTCCCCTTCCGTCGACAGTTCCGTGAGGGCAACGGTCCGACCCTCTGTCAGCCAGTGGTTTTTGACCGTATTGACCGCTATGCGGTAGAGCCAGGTATAAAACGCGGCATCACCCCGAAAAGCAGGCAGCGCACGGTAGGCCTTGAGCCACGTCTCCTGGACAAGATCCCGAACCTTGTCCGGATCCTGCACGGCCCGCCCAATCATCGTTGCGATTTTGCCCTGGTACTGTCGCACGAGCAACTCAAAGGATTTTTGATCCCCTGCCAGCGTCCGATCAACCAACAGTTGATCATGGCTCTTTCCGGTTTGAGCCCCCCCTCCCTGGGTCGTTGAACTGGTCTGTGACTCTGACATCCGAAACGACCCCACCTGATCATGAAACTTTTAAAAAAAAAGACTGGCAACAGGAAACCACCGCATCGTACCATAGCCGAGGAACTTTTTGCCACACCCAATTTGCGAGGTTATAAACAACTAGATTATGATTGTTAATTCTCCAGAAGAGCGTCTGGTCTCTTCAGATTTTTTGATACTGGGAGGCGGTATTGCGGGTTTGGATCTGGCGTTGCGTTTGGCGGCAAACGGCACCGTGGTGGTGTTGACCAAAACCGAGGCTGGTGAATCCAACAGTCAATATGCCCAGGGGGGTATCGCAGCGGTTTTGGATCCATCGGATCAACTGGAGGCCCACACCGAAGATACCCTGACCGCAGGTGCCGGTTTGTGCCACCCGGAAACCGTCCGCTTTGTGATCGGCAACGGCTCCCGTGCCATTCGACGCCTCATCGATCTGGGGGTCGCGTTCACCCGAGACGGGGATGGTGGCTATCATCTGACCCGGGAGGGGGGACACTCCGCACGTCGGGTGGTCCATACCGCCGATGCCACGGGCAAGGCAGTGATGGAAATATTGCTGGAACGGGTGGGACAGCACCCCAATATTCGCCTGTATCAGAATCAAATTTCCATCGACCTGATTACAGCCCACAAGATAGGCCGTTTTGTTCCCGGGCAACCCAATCGATGCTATGGAGCCTACGCGCTGGATATTCCCTCTGCCCGGGTATTGACCTATCAGGCCCGCTTTACCATTCTGGCAACGGGTGGGGCGGGCAAGGTTTATCTCTATACCTCCAATCCCGACACCGCAACAGGGGATGGTATTGCCATGGCCTATCGGGCCGGTTGCCGGGTGGCCAATATGGAATTTATCCAGTTTCATCCCACCTGTCTCTATCACCCCAATGCCAAAAATTTTCTGATTTCCGAAGCGGTACGGGGTGAAGGCGGTATTCTGCTGCGTCGGGATGGCACACGATTCATGCCGCTGCACCATCCTGATGCCGAGTTGGCTCCCCGGGATATTGTGGCTCAATCCATTGACTTTGAAATGAAACGAACGGGCGATCCCTGCGTTTTCCTCGACATCTCCTTCAAAGGTCGGCCCTTTCTGGAGAACCACTTCCCGACCATTCTGGCCAAGTGTGCTGCGTTTGGCATTGCGATGGATCGGGAACCGATCCCTGTGGTTCCCGCTGCCCATTATACCTGTGGAGGAGTGGTCACGGGCCTGGATGGCACCACCGATCTGGATGCCCTGTTTGCCATCGGCGAGGTCAGTCATACCGGCCTGCACGGTGCCAACCGCTTGGCGTCCAACAGCATTTTGGAGTGTCTGGTCTTTGCGGATGCCACCTGCAACACCATTCTCTCGCAGATGCGGGAGCGGCCCCATGTGACCCAGCCCATGCTGCCTCCCTGGGACAGTTTTGGCACCGATGTTCAATCCGAGGCGGTGTTGATTTCTCATAACTGGGATGAAATTCGGCGGTTCATGGGCAACTATGTGGGTATCGTGCGCAGCAACAAACGGTTGGCCAGGGCCCGGCGTCGTATTGAACTGTTGCAACAGGAGATCAATGAATATTATTGGGACTGCAACATTACCCGGGATCTGGTTGAGTTGCGCAACATTGCCCTGATTGCCTCCCTGATTATCCGATCCGCCATTTACCGCAAAGAGAGTCGTGGCTTGCACTACAACACGGATTATCGGCAACGGGATGATCTTCATTGGAATCGGGACACCGTGTTGCCCATCCTGGACTAGCGGTCCAACCGTCCTGATTTGTCGGGCAAACCATCACGGGGGTGCAGGGGTGACAATCTCTCCTGCGCCCCACTGGGGACCGTGACGGTCCCCAGGCTGCTGTAATCGCCAATAAATTTTATCTCTCACCCCCGATCGAGATGACTGCCATCCGCACCTGGTTGCGACCTCCGTCTTTGGCCTGATAGAGTGCCACATCTGCCCGTTCCAGCACCGTTTCCAAACTCTCCCGTGGCTGACGCAGACTCACCCCGGCACTGATACTGAAACGCCGACCCGCCAATATACCCGGCAAAGCCAATGCCTCCACCCGGAGCCGGATACGCTCTGCCACATCCAACGACTCCTGCGCACCGGAACCTACCATGAGCAAAACAAACTCCTCTCCACCCAGACGGACCGGAATATCCAACGTCCGGGTCTCCGCCAGCAAAATTTGACCCAAAGCCCGCAATACGTCATCCCCCGCCCCATGGCCATAAGTGTCGTTGACACTCTTGAAATGGTCCAGATCAAACATGGCGATGGACAACTGGGTACGGGGATCCCGATCCTGCATCTCAAACAGCCGGGTAACCGACTCCCGCAGGTAAAAACGGGTATAAAGCTGGGTCAACGGATCCCGGATGGAGCGTTCATAGTAACGCTGACGTTCTCCCTCCAACTGATGATATAAAATTTCACGCATGGCGGCCACACTCAACGCCTCCCCCATGCGACTGAGCATGCGCCCCTCCTCCAGGGTCAGTACCACAGGCCGCAGCAACCGGAAGATGGCCAACCCCCGTACCGTACCGGATTCGGAGTCATGCAGATGTAAAACCAACGCCGGCTTGGTCTCCTGTCCCAGTACGCACAAATATACACCCCGCACCGACCAATCGAGTTGCGCCTCCCTCTGGGCAAACAGTGCCGCCACATCTGCCTGAGGTAGCTGCTGACGCGGTTGATAATAGCTCTCCTGGGACCACAACAACCATTGATCGTCATCCAGAATCCAATACACATCCAACCGTTCCAAGGGCAGCACATCCTCCGCCAGACGGGCCAGCGTTTCCAAAACCGCGCGGAACGCTTTGACAAAAACCAACTCCTTGAAAAATTTTCGCAGCAGCAAATTGAGCCGTGAAAGCTGTTGAATATCCGTGTTGCCCTGGGCCAGCGAAAAAAGACCACAATCCAGCAATTTTAACTGCTCAATCATGAAATGAACCAGATGCTCTGGAATGATGCAACCATGCTGAGGCGCGATCAGGCGAATGGAGAGGGGAGCCAGTTTCATCAGACCATCGAACAGGATGGTCTGGGATGGCATATAATGCTCATGGAAAGGACGAATGGCTTCAAAATAGGACTCATCCTGGGCAAACAACTGCCACTCCTCTGTAAACCCTCCAAACAGATCACTGGAAAAAAGGATACCCGCCTTTTTGTGAAAGGTGCAAAACGCTCCCGGAAAATGAAGATAGGGAGTAAAAACAAAGGAGAGCGGGCAGGCCTCCAGATCCAGCTGCCACTCCATCTTTTCAATGCACTGCAGTGGTATTTTAATGTCATAATGTTTGAGCAGGGCGATGGAACGCCAATGGGACAACACAACAGCATCCGGGCGGGAGATGAGCCGATCCAACGCAGGCAGGCTGGCGGTAATGTCGGGATCCGGGTGTTGGCAGATGATCCAACGCAGATGGGCAACGGGAACCACCGCTTCCACCTTGCGTAACATGGCGGCAAAATTGATCATGGAACCCGGATCAATCAGGATGGAGTCTGCCCCGTTTTCGATCAGATAGGTATGACACTGGAAGGTGTCATCTTGCAGCGGAGCACCCACCCACCAGACCCTCCCCCCCAAGGCGACAGGGCCGTCCCAGTCCTGACTGGCATCGTCAACCATACAATTTCCTTGTTGTAACGAAAAGTTTATTACATTATTCGCAACCAACCAACCGCCGCCCACCTATAACACACTTTTCCTCATTGGATCAATATTATATTGCAGTGTGTTGCAGAACGTGAAGGCCCCACCCCTGCAATCGTTCAAGACAGGTCTCGATACCCGGCAAGACAAAACGGTGATCAAAGCCCAGATCGGCAATTGCCGCGCTGCATATGACGTAAGCGGTGAAACATCCCCGTCATTCAGCCCATTGACAAGACTGCCTGGTCGATGTTCCAGGGGAGAAGTTTTTCGTAGTCGTCCACGGTTTGTGCGGTGGGCAATTCCATGAACAAGTA
>PEAG01000012.1 GCA_002753505.1 Magnetococcales bacterium HCHbin5
GCTGCCGCCCTCCAGGAGTGCCCCTGCGGGGCGTTTTGGGCGCGCTGCGCCCATTTGCTGCGCAAATGGGCTTCTGGGAAAGCGCGCCCTTGCATGCAGGGGCTTTGCCCCTGCACCCCACCGGGGACCGTGACGGTCCCCGGACCCCTGCAATCGTTTGAAAAAGACTGAAAAGCGCGCTCCGTGACGCTCCCCGGACCCCTGCAATAGTAAAGGATCAGGCCCCGTAGCGTTCCCGATAGGCGCGAATGGCGGACAGGTGAACACTCTGTTCCGGGCTCTGCTCCAACAGGTGCAGCAGATCAGCCAAACGGGCGATGGCGATGACAGGTACCGCCAACCGCTCTTTCACCTCGGATACCGCACTCTGCTGACTCTGACTGCCCCGCTCCTGCCGATCCAGAGCAATGATCACACCCGCCAGTTGAGCCCCGGCGGTCTGGATCCATTGAACGGATTCATAAACAGAGGTGCCGGCACTGATCACATCGTCAATAATGACGACACGCCCCTGCAAAGGAGCCCCGATCAGACTGCCTCCCTCACCATGATCCTTGGCCTCTTTGCGGTTATAGGCGATGGGAATATCCCGCTGATGGCGCAACGCCAAAGCGGTGGCCGTCACCGTTGCCAACGGGATCCCCTTGTAGGCGGGACCGAACAGCATGTCAAACTCCAACCGGGCCTGTACCAGGGTGTCGGCATAAAAAGCCCCCAACCGGGCCAACGTGGCCCCACTGTTGAACTGACCCGCATTGAAAAAATAGGGGGTGGTGCGACCGGCCTTGGTCTGGAACTGACCAAAACGCAAAACATTGGTCGCCAGCGCGAAACGGAGAAAAGCATCGCTGATCGCCGCCGGGTCGCCGGCAGTGGTCAGGAGGGCTGCAGGATCTGGATTCATGCGCGTCATCATCCCTTGCATTCAGGTGGCCAAAACCGTCATTGTGCCCCAAAAGGGTGGGTTTGGTCACGGGAGATTGCAGAATTTTTTTGGCAATACACCCGGCAAAAACAGACCAGAACTATTTTTGAAGGAGTGGGCTGGGTTGAGCAACGGAGAAAAAACAACCTCTTTTGGCGTTTTCCTGGGACTTTTTCTCCTGGTGGCCAATGCCTGGGTGCAATACCTGCTGTGGTTTGGCGATCAGGGGCTGGTCCGTTGGCGGCAGACCCAAAAACAGCTGCTGCTGGTGGCAGAAGATGTGCGACTGGCAGAAAAACGGATCCAACACCTTAAAGACGAAATTTTGTTGCTGGATAAAGACCCGGTCATCCTGGAAGAGGTGGCCCGCCGCGAGCTGGGTATGGTCTACCCCGACGAGATTCTCTTCATCGCTCCCAAGGAATGAACCCTTTCCCCCGGTTCGGACCGTTGTGAAGCGGTGGAGTCGGCTTTTTATCGTTACTTGCCGGATTCCCTTGGCATCGGCTGGATTTTGTTCTACAGTGCGTTCAGACTGACTCGCTGCTGTCATTACTGTCATCCGGGTGGGGGGGCAAGCTCTGGGTCACGGGAGGTCACTGAGGGGTGGCTGGCCGGTGTTTCGGATAAAAAGTCGGCTAGGCCGGCTTTTTTTTATCCAGGAGGTCAACGGAACCGATCGGCCGATTGGGTGCCGGTCGGGTGTGGGTGGCGGTTACCACTCTCCCGATCCGAGAGAGCCACCGGGCCTGTTAATTTTAGAATCATTCACCAAGGAAGTCGTTATTCATGTCTGTTGAAATTGTGCAGATTGCAGAACAGCTTGCCCGCGAACGGGGCATCAAGCGTGAACTGGTCATCGAGGCGATGGAAATTGCCATTCAAACCGCTTCCCGCAAAAAATATGGTGCCCACAAAAATATTCAGGTCAAGTTTGAATATAAATCCGGGGAGTTTCTCATCGATCAACTGCGGGAGGTGGTCGCATCCGATGAGGACGAACTCTACGAAGGACCGGATACCCATATTCTGCTGGCGGATGCCTGCCGTCTGAACCCGGCGGCCAAAGTGGGGGATCTGATCGCCGAACGGTTGCCGCCCATCGAGTTTGGACGTATCGCGGCCCAGACCGCCAAACAGGTGATTGTCCAGAAGGTGCGGGAGGCCGAGCGCAACAGCGTCTACATGGAATATTTTGACCGCCAGGGACAACTGATCAACGGCCTGGTCAAACGGGTGGAGCGCAATAATGTACACGTGGATCTGGGACGGGCCGCTGCCTTCCTGCCCCATGAGCAGCAGTTGCCCCGTGAACATTATCGCCCCGGGGATCGGATTCGTGCCTACATCTACGAGGTCCGGGACTCACCCCGCGGCCCGCAGGTCATTCTCTCCCGTACGGATCCCCGCATGGTGCCCCGCCTGTTTGAGATGGAGGTGCCCGAGATCTATGACGGTATCGTCGAAATCAAAGCGGTGGCCCGGGATCCGGGCTTTCGCAGCAAAATAGCCGTCCACTCCAGCGACTCTCACGTCGATCCGGTAGGGGCCTGTGTGGGGGTGCGGGGCTCCCGGGTGCAAGGGGTGGTGACGGAGTTGCAGGGGGAGCGGATCGATATTATCGAATGGTCCGAAGATCCGGCCGTCTTTGTCTGTAACGCCCTGGCTCCGGCCGAGGTGGCCAAGGTGGTGGTGGACGAGGAGGAACGCTCCATCAAGGTGATTGTGGTGGCCGATCAACTCTCCCTGGCCATCGGTCGTCGCGGCCAGAATGTCCGTCTGGCCAGCGAGTTGACCGGTTGGCGCATCGATATTGTGACCGAACAGGCCGATCAGGCGGTCCGGGCAGAAGAGTTCGAGGAGTTGACCAAAAATTTTGTCTCCTGGCTGGACATCGACGAAGAGGTGGCCAACGCCCTGGCACAAGAGGGCTTTTCCGCCCTGGAAGAGATTGCCTATGTGCCCCTGGAGGAGTTGGCAAGCATCGAGGGCTTCGATGAGGAGATTGCCCAGGAGTTGCGCAACCGGGCCAGGGATCAGCTGATGGCCCTGGCGTTGGAGAAGGAGGCGGCCAAGACGGCAGTGGCGGCCGATTCTCCGCTGGCCCGGCTGTCCGGCCTGCCCCCAGAGCTGGATAACCGGTTGACAGGGAAGGGCATTCGTTCCCTGGATGATCTGGCGGATTTGGCGACCGATGAGCTGTTGGAGCTGGTGGGAGATGCCCTGACCCAACAAGAGGCGGAGCGGTTGATCCTGGAAGCGCGACAACTGGCCGGCTGGTTTGACGAACCAGGAACAGCTGGTTGATCCTGCATCTGACTTGGAACACCCTCAACAATGGCAAAGTCATCCCATGAAACCAGGCGGTCCCGGCGCGTGGACCCGGCTTGGCCGGGAGAGCCGCTGGATGCCTCCAGAGAGAGTGGCTTGCGCTCTTGTGTCGTGACCCGGTTGCAGCGTCCAAAGCAGGGGTTGCTGCGCTTTGTGGCGGATCCCCAGGGAGAGTGGAGGGCGGACTTGGCCGGACGGTTGCCGGGCAAAGGGCTGTATGTGGTTCCCGCACCGGCCAATCTGCGCAGCGTGTTGAAACGCCGGGGCTCTCCGCCAACCGAGATCGAGACCCGTCTGGAGCAGATCGGCTCTGCCCTGTCGGCGCGCTTTTTGGACGGGCTGGGGTTGGCCCGTCGGGCCGGCTGTTTGCGCCGCGGTTTTCGTGACCTGGCGGAGGCGGTACAGAGTGGCGGGCGTCCCACCGTGTTGCTGGCAGCGGATACGGCAGCAAATACGCGGCAAAAGCTGGCACAACTGATCCATCGCCATGGCCTGGACGATGTGTGGGAACTGTTGGATCGGGAGCGGTTTGGTTTGGCCTGCGGTAATAATGGCCCGGTGGCGGTGTTGGGCGTGATGGACGATCGAATGAGCCACAGAGTTCGGATCGATGCTTTGCGGTGGCGGGATTTTTTTGGTCAGCAGACCACCGTTCAGGCTCCCTGATGATGGCTGGACGGTGGGTGTGGGTCACAGAACAGTTGTTGCGGTCGTTGGCAGTTTGGGTTTGCAGGACAGGCGGCGGATCGCAAGATTCATAAAACTATCAAGTTGCTGGGGAATGTTCTTTTGAACGATATCAAGAAGGGCGAAGGCGAAGGCGATGACGAGGGTAAACTCCGACTGAGTGCGCCGCGTCGTATCGTCCTCAAAAAGACGGTGGAAGGTGGGTCCATTCGGCAAAATTTCTCCCATGGACGCAGCAAGAGCGTTGTGGTCGAAGTGCGCAAGAAGAGGACGTTTGTCAAGGCGGGTGAAGAGACGGTACCGTTTGTCGCCGCACGAGCCGCAGGGGATCCTGCGGCCTCCCCCAAACCGGCCACGGCATCGCCAGCCCCGGATACGGGCGGGTCGGATCAGGGGCCGCATAAACAGATTCTGGCCCCGATTACCACCGAGGAGCGGGCAGCACTGCAGCAGCAGCGGGAAGAGGCGCAAAAACAGGAGCTACTCTCGCCAACGCCGACACCAACTGCGCAAGAGGAAGCCGGGCAGCTGGAAGCGAAACCGGAACCGGCAGCAGATGTGGCAGAGACCGCCAAACCGCCAGTCGATACCCACGAGCCGGAGCCTGTTGCCGCTGCTCCCGCAGCAGAGGAGGGGGGCCGGTCGGCGGTGGCGGATGCCCCCGCTTCGGAGCTGGATGCGGTTGTCCCGGAGGCGACAGAACCGTTGGCCTCTCTGTCGGTGAGTGCCCATTCGGCATCGTCACCCCGTTCCGTGGCAGCGGTCAGTGGGAGTACTTTTGCAGCCCAGCGGGAAAACAGGGGCGACAGATCGACCCCGGCGGCCAAAATGGTTGCCGAGAGAGGGGAGTATGTGGCCTCGAGACGTGAGGGGAGCGGGCCGCCGCCCAAACGCGGTGGGCCTCTCCCGCGCAAAGAGGGCTTTACCCCTCAGCCCCGTACCAGTGCGGGCTCTTCCCATGAGCAGGACACCACCCCGGAAGGGCGGCAATCCGGTTCAGCCAGTCAGAACAGCAGTGCTGCGGCTCCGGCTGCCGCCTCTTTTAGCCGTCCATCGTCGCGTCCAGCGGGCGCGACGGCTCCCAGCCGGGGTAGTGGTGCGGGAGGGCCGCCGGGTCGTCGCCCGGAAAAACCGCCGGTGGTGGCGGTGGAGATCGATATTGCTGCGGATGCTGCGCTTGCCGGCAAAAAGTTGACCCGGGCTCAGCGGGAAGATGTGGCGCGCAAAAAGACCGATGCCCTGGTGACCAAGCGGTTGACGCAACTGGACGATATGCGTCGGCAAAAGCAGGAGGTGGATGAGAAGCGCAAGCTGGACAGCGTGGTGCCGCCGCCGGCCCGGGTGGCGGCCAAGGTGGGCAAGGTCAAGTACAAGGGCAAGGCCATCATCGAGGAGGATGAAAAACAGGTACCCATGCGGCGCAGCCGCTCCAGCTTTGGCAAGACCAAATTTGCCAGACGGGAGGAGACCCAGACGCTGGGGCCGGTCATTCGGGAGGTGATTGTGCCGGATCTGATCACGGTGGGTGAGTTGGCCAGTCGGATGGCGGTCAAATCTTCCGAGGTGATCAAACGTTTGATGGCCCAGGGCATGATGGTCACCATCAACCAGATGCTGGATCAGGATACGGCGGTGCTGGTGGTCGAGGAGATGGGCCACAAAGCCAAGCAGGTCTCGGAGGCGGCGGCCATCGATGCCGAGTTGACGGATGTGGCGAGTCTGGAAAGTGCGTTGAATACCCGACCGCCGGTGGTCACGGTGATGGGACATGTGGACCATGGCAAGACCTCTCTGCTGGATGCCATTCGGAAGTCGGATGTGGCCTCCCGGGAGTTTGGCGGTATCACCCAGCACATCGGGGCCTATCAGGTCAGGATGGCCAATGGTTCCAGCATCACCTTTCTGGACACCCCGGGTCATGCCGCTTTTACCGCCATGCGGGCCCGGGGGGCCCATGTGACCGATATTGTGGTGCTGGTGGTGGCGGCGGATGACGGGGTGATGCCCCAGACCATCGAGGCGATCAACCATGCCAAAGGGGCGAAGGTGCCGATTGTGGTGGCGATCAACAAAATTGACAAGATGGGGGTCAATGTGGATCGGGTCACCCAGCAGTTGGCGGATCAGGGCCTGGTGCCGGAGGAGTGGGGGGGTGAGACCATCTTTGTCAAGGTCTCCGCCCATACCGGTCAGGGCATTGAGTCGCTGGAGGAGATGATTCTGTTGCAGGCAGAGGTGTTGAGCCTGCAGGCGGACGTCAATCAGCGGGCCCGGGGGGCGATTGTCGAAGCCAAGCTGGACAAGGGCCGGGGTCCGGTGGCCACCTGTCTGGTGCAGAATGGCACCTTGCGGGTCGGGGATATCTTTGTCGCCGGCACGGAGTGGGGCAAAATTCGCAGCCTGATCGATGACAAGGGGCGGAGCGTCACCGAGGCGTTGCCGGCCATGCCGGTGGAAATTATCGGCTTTTCCGGTATTCCCGAGGCGGGGGATGATCTGATTACCGTCCCGGACGAACGCCGTGCCAAAGAGATTGCCGCCTTCCGTATGCGCAAGTCCAAGGAGCGGGGCCATGCCAAGCATGCGCCGCAGATGGATGACATCTTTGACCAGATTCAGCGGGTGGATCTGGATGAGGTGCGGGTGATCATCAAGGGGGATGTCCGGGGTTCGGTGGAGGCGGTGGCGGAATCCTTGGGCAAAATCACCCACGAGGCGGTACGGGTCAATGTGATCCATGTCGGGGTGGGGGGCGTCAATGAGTCGGATGTCATGTTGGCAGCGGCTTCGGATGCCCTCATTGTGGCTTTCAATGTGCGGGCCGACGCCAAGTCGCGGGATCTGGCGAAGCGGGAGCAGGTGGATTTGCGTTTTTATACCGTGATCTATGACCTGATGGATGACATTACCCAGGCCCTGGAGGGCAAACTGAAGCCGTTGGTGGAAGAGACGGTGGTGGGGCGTGCCAGGGTGCGGGAGTTGTTCCGTATCTCCAAGGTGGGTCTGGTGGCCGGCTGCATCATGATGGACGGCGTCATTCAACGCAAATCCAAGGTACGGCTGTTGCGGGATAACGTGGTGATCTACACCGGCGACATCCATGCCCTGAAGCGGTTCAAGGATGACGCCAAAGAGGTGCGGGAGGGGATGGAGTGCGGCATCTGCCTCGACAAGTTCAGCGACCTGAAGGCCAATGATGTGATCGAGGCGTTTACCCTGCTTGAGGTGCGGCAGACGATTGACCGGTAACTGGCGGCAACTGGTTGTGGCGGTCGGTGGGTCATGAGTGGCATGATACATGTTGCGGTGCTTTCCGTGCGTCTGGACCTGCCCGGTGTACACTCCCTGAAGCAGAAACGGGGTATCATCAAGGGGCTGCTGGCACGGGTGCAAAACCGTTTCCAGCTGGCGGTGGCCGAGGTGGGGCAGCAGGATGTGTGGCAGACGGCCGACCTGGCGTTTGCGGCGGTTGGCAATGAGGTGGCTGCGTTGCAGAGTCGCATGCAAAAGGTGGCTGAATTTATCGAAACCGATGCAGAGGGTGTGGTGGTGGATTTTCGAGTGGAGTTTCTCGCATGAAACAGGTGACGGCGCACAATACCGGTTCTGGCGGGCGTATTCGCACGGAGCGTGTGCAGGGCAGTATTCGGCAGGAGATTGCGGAGATGCTGCTGCGGCAGGAGATTCATGATCCGCGTCTGGCCGGTTTTATCAGCATTACCGATGTGCGGTTGTCGGCTGATTTGCAGCATGCCACCGTCTATTTTTCTGTGGTGGAAGAGAACATGGTGGAGTTGCAGCCGCTTGGGGAGGGGGCCGTGGTGGCGGAGCCTCCGGCGGTTGCGGCGGGCCCGACCGGCCGTACAGAGAGCCGTGCGGAGATCTGTCAGCGGGCCCTGACCCATGCAGCAGGTTTTATCCGCAGTCAGTTGGGTCGCCGCATTCAGTTGCGCCACATTCCGCACCTGCGCTTTTTGCCGGACCACTCCCTGGAGTATGGCATGCGGATGGATCGTCTGTTGGGGTCGTTGGATATTCCCCCGGCGGAGACGGATGCGGCCTCTCAGCCTGTTGCCCCCACAGAGGATTGATCACCGGTGAGTCGAGGACGGCATAAAGGGCTGGATCTGAATGGTTGGTTGGTGATTCACAAGCCGGAGGGGATCTCCTCTGCCCATGCGGTGGCCATTGTCAAGCGGATCACCCAGGCGGCCAAGGTGGGGCATGGGGGGACGCTGGACCCCTTTTCCGAGGGGTTGCTGCCTATGGCCCTGGGCAGGGCCACCAAGAGGCTTGCGCTGATCCTGGAGGGGGACAAGGGTTACCACTGCTGGATACGGTTTGGCTCGGAGACGGATACCGGGGATCCCACCGGCCGGGTGACGGCGCAGACCGACCGGCTGCCGGAGCGGGCAGCTCTGGAGGCGGCCTTGCAGCACTTTCTGGGGCCCCAGGAGCAGCGGCCACCGGCCTATTCCGCCATCCATGTGGGGGGCGTGCGCGCCTACGAGCTGGCCCGGCGGGGCGAGACGGTGGAGCTGCCCATGCGTTCGGTGGTTTTGCACGAACTCCAGTTGGAATCCTATGAGGCGGGTCTGGCGAAGGTTCGCGTGCGCTGTGGCAAGGGAACCTATATGCGTTCCCTGGCCCGGGATCTGGGCCACCATCTGGGATCGTTGGCCCATCTGCAACGGTTGTTGCGAACGGAAACTTTGGGGTTTTCCCTGGAGGAGGGGGTTACTCTGGAACGGCTTGCCCAACAGGTGGAGCAGGGCCGTCTGGAGGCGTTGTTGTTACCCGTGGATCGGTTGCTGGACGACATCCCGGCATCGCGTCTGCGGTCAAAAAGCGAGTAGTCCATTAACTTTATTTGAATGATGAGGAGGTTGTCCGATGTCGATCACGCCAGCGCGCAAGCAGGAACTGATCAAGGAATATGCATTGTCGGAGGGGGATACCGGTTCCCCGGAGGTGCAGGTGGCTCTGTTGACAGAGCGCATCAACAATTTGACCGAACATCTGCGGCAAAATTTAAAAGATCACCATTCCCGTCGCGGCCTGTTAAAGATGGTGGGGTTGCGCCGTCGACTGCTGACCTATGTCAAGGGGCAGGAGCTGGACCGCTACCAACGATTGATCAAGAGGTTGAATTTACGCAAATAGGGGGGGACACAAGGGTGTGCCCCAATTACTGGAAAGAGGGAATATGTTTAATATTCATAGGAAGAGCATTCAGTATGGCCAAGCTCAATTAACGCTGGAGACAGGTCGTATAGCGCGGCAGGCTGACGGCGCGGTGTTGGTAACGTATGGCGAAACGATGGTATTGGTGGCGGCGACCGCGGACAGAACCGTGCGTCCCGGGGCTGATTTTTTTCCGTTGGGTGTCCATTATCAGGAGCGGACCTGGGCAGCCGGGCGCATTCCCGGTGGTTTTATCAAGCGGGAGACCCGCCCGTCCGAGAAGGAGGTTTTGACCTCCCGTCTGATTGACCGTCCACTGCGGCCGCTGTTTCCCAAGGGGTTCACCCTGGATACCCAGGTGGTTGCCACCGTGATCTCTTATGATGGGGTTCACAACCCGGATATTCCGGCCATGATTGGGGCTTCGGCAGCCTTGGCGATCTCTGGCCTGCCTTTTGATGGACCGATTGCGGGGGCGCGGGTGGCCCACATAGAGGGTCAGTTTGTCCTCAATCCCACCTTTGAACAGATGGCGAACAGCCGGTTGGACCTGGTGGTGGCCGGTACCGATCAGGCGGTGACCATGGTGGAGTCCGAGGTCGATTTCCTGAGCGAGGAGGAGTTGCTGGATGCGGTCATGTTCGGCTTTGACGCCTTCCAGCCGGTGGTTGCGCTGATTCGGGCGTTGGCGGCCGATTGTGGCAAGCCACGGATGGCGGTTGAAGCTCCGGTGGTGAATGCCGAGTTGCGGGATAAGGTTCGGCAGGGCTATCTGGGCGAGATCAGAAGCGCGTATCAGGTGGTGGAAAAGCTTTCCCGGCAGAACACGGTCAGTGAGTGTCGGAAGCGGGCTGTGGCGGCCTTGTCGGAAGAGAGTCCGGCGTTGGCTTCTGAGGTGTCGGCCATCTTTTCCAGCCTGGAATCCGAGGTGATCCGGGAGCGGATTCTCTCTACCGGTGCCCGGATCGATGGCCGGGGGTTGACCGATATTCGCAACATTGTCAGTGAGGTGGGTTTCCTGCCCAGGGTCCATGGTTCTGCCCTCTTTACCCGGGGTGAGACCCAGGCCATTGCAGCGGTGACGTTGGGGACCGGTCGGGATGAGCAGATTGTGGAAAGTTTGAACGGCGAGAGTCGGGAGACCTTTTATCTCAACTATACCTTTCCTCCCTACAGTGTCGGCGAGACCGGTCGTCTCGGTGCCCCGGGCCGGCGGGAGATCGGCCATGGCAAACTGGCGACCCGGGCGTTGGCGGCCATTCTGCCGGACAAGGAGAGTTTCCCTTATACCATGCGGGTGATCTCCGAGATTACCGAGTCCAACGGCTCCTCATCCATGGCCACGGTGTGTGGTGCCGTATTGGCGATGATGGATGCCGGGGTGCCGATCAAGGCACCGGTGGCTGGCATTGCCATGGGATTGGTCAAAGAGGGGGAGCGGTTTGCCATCCTGTCGGATATTCTGGGGGATGAGGATCACTTTGGTGACATGGATTTCAAGGTGGCCGGCAATGCGCAGGGGATCACAGCCCTGCAGATGGACATCAAGATTACCGGCATCACCCGGGAGATCATGGCGGTGGCTTTGAGCCAGGCGCGGGCGGGCCGGATCCACATTCTGGGCAAGATGCAGGAGGTGTTGTCGACCCATCGAGCCGATCTGTCGAGTTACGCGCCCCGTATTTTCACCATGAAAATTCATCCCGACAAAATCCGGGAGGTGATTGGTTCCGGTGGCAAGGTGATCCGTGGCATCACCGAGGAGACGGGTTGCCAGATTGACATTGGGGATGATGGGACCATCTCGATTGCTGCGGTGGATGCCGAGAGTGCCAAGGCGGCGGAGACCATCATTCGGCGCATTGTCGAAGAGGTTGAGCCGGGGCAGCTCTATGAGGGCAAGGTGGTGCGGGTGACCGATTTTGGTGCCTTTGTCAACATTTTGCCCAACAAGGATGGTCTGGTGCACATCTCTCAGTTGTCTGGCCAGCGGGTTGCCAAGGTGACGGATGTGGTCAAGGAGGGGGATGTGGTCAAGGTGAAGGTATTGGATGTGGATCGGCAGGGTCGGATCAAGCTGACCATGAAGGAGATCTAGCAATCGTTTGACCTTCTCCCGGGGAGGCGGCAAGCCGCCTCCCCGTTCCCCGCCGTCTTTTTTTTTGAAGAGTTTTTCAGCCAGGGAGAGAACCCTGGCTCCGCAATCATTGTACGCAAACCCATGCAATCATTTTGGTCGCCTGTTCAGTAACCATTCGCAAGTAGGGATTTTATCATGCTTAATGGCAAGTCAGTGCTGATTACCGGGGGAACCGGCTCTTTTGGTCAGCAGTATGTGCGTACCATTCTGGCCCGTTTCAAGCCTCGGCGCATTGTGGTCTATTCCCGTGATGAGATGAAGCAGTTTGAGATGGCGCAGGAGTTGAATACGCCGGAGATGCGCTATTTTATCGGCGATGTACGGGACCGGGATCGCCTGAACCGGGCGATGCGGGGGATTGATTATGTGATTCATGCGGCGGCCCTCAAGCAGGTGCCGGCGGCCGAATACAATCCCATGGAGTGTGTCAAGACCAATATTCACGGGGCGGAAAATGTGATCCATGCAGCCCTGGAGAATGAGGTGGAGAAGGTGATTGCCCTTTCCACCGACAAGGCGGCCAATCCGATCAATCTCTATGGGGCCACCAAGCTGGTTTCGGACAAGCTGTTTGTGGCGGCCAACAATATTGCCGGCGGGCATCGGACGCTGTTCAGTGCGGTGCGCTATGGCAATGTGGTGGGTTCCCGTGGGTCGGTGGTGCCATTTTTCCGCAAACTGATCGCCGACGGGGCGCAATCGCTGCCGATTACCGATGAGCGGATGACCCGGTTCTGGATCACTTTGCAGGAGGGGGTTGATTTTGTACTGAAAAATTTTGAGCGCATGCACGGTGGTGAAATTTTTGTGCCCAAGATTCCCTCGGTGCGGATTGTAGAGTTGGCCCGGGCGATGGCTCCCGATTTGCCGCATCAGATGGTGGGTATTCGTCCGGGGGAAAAGCTGCACGAGGTGATGTGTCCGGCCGATGATTCCCATTTGACGCTGGAGTTTGCGGACCATTTTGTGATTCAACCCTCCATTGTTTTTCAGCATGGCATGATGAACTATACCACCAACAGGCTGGGGGAGCAGGGGCAGCGGGTGGCGGAGGGGTTTGACTATAATTCCGGCTCCAATACCCGGTTTTTGACCATTGCAGAGTTGCAAGAGTATAACCGCAAAGCGGGGGTATAACCTGCGCTGTACCCGGGGTGGTGGAGCATGAATGACAAGGTGTTGGTTGTGGGGGCGGCGGGTCTGTTGGGGAGCTCTTTGTCGCCGCATCTGGAGCGGGCCGGATTTGTGGTGGTGCGGCATGGGTTGACGGCGGCGGCGGTGCAGGTTCGGTTTGATTTGAACGATGCTGTTCGGACCCATGAGGCGTTGGAGGCGATACAGCCGGATGTGATTGTCAATCTGGCTGCGTTGACCAATGTCGATCTGTGTGAGGCGGAGCCCCATCAGGCTTATCTTGGCAATGTGTGCGGGGTGGAAAATCTGTCCCGCTGGATATTGGCCCGGGGGCGGGGCTGTTTTTTGCTGCACATATCGACCGATCATCTGTATGACGGTCCCGGGCCCCATCGGGAAGAGGATATTCATCTGACCAATTATTATGCTTTTTCCAAGTATACCGCCGAGAGCATGGTTGCCCGGGTGGGTGGGGTTGTGCTCAGAACAAACTTTTTTGGGCGCAGTCTGTCGAGCCGGAGAAAAAGTTTCAGTGACTGGGTGGTGGAGAGTTTGACGGAGCGGAAGCCGATCCATGCGGTGCATGACATACTGTTTTCGCCCCTCTCCCTGCCCACGCTGGTTGAGCATATTGAGGCTGTCATTCGGCGCAGGGCAGCCGGTCTGTTCAATCTGGGCAGCCGGGATGGTTTTTCCAAGGCCGATTTTATATTCAAACTGGCAAACACCCTGCAGTTGGCGACGGATCAGGTGAGTTTGATCGAGTCGGGTCGGTTGTTTACCAAGACCTATCGTCCCAAAGACATGCGGATGGATGTGGGCCGATTTGAGGACCATTTTGGTGTGGAGTTGCCGTCGCTGGAGAGTGAAATCAGACGAATGAAGGAGTATTACCATGTTTGCCCCTGACAGAGAGTTGCAGATCGGTACCAGAAAAGTGGGTCAGAGTGCGCCGGTGCTTTTTATCGCGGATATTGCGGCCAATCATGATGGCGATTTGGAGCGGGCCAAGGATCTGATCGGGTTGGCGGCGGCGGCGGGGGCGGATGTTGCCAAGTTTCAGCATTTCAAGGCGGACACGATTGTCAGTGATTATGGTTTTAAATCGCTGGGGGCGCAGCGTTCTCACCAGTCCAAGTGGCCCAAGGCGGTCTCCGAGGTCTATCGGGATGCGGAGTTGAATGCGGAGTGGTCTGCCGCTCTGAAACAGAGCTGTGATCAGGCGGGCATTATTTTTATGAGCAGTCCGTATGATTTTGAGCTGGTGGATCGCATTGATCCCTATGTGCCGGCCCACAAGATAGGCTCCGGGGATATCAGTTGGATTGAGATTGTCGAGTATATTGCGGCCAAGCAGAAGCCTTGTCTGTTGGCATCCGGGGCCTCCAGTCTGGATGATGTGGATCGGGCCGTCAGTGCCATATTGCGGATCAATCCCCGGGTGGCACTGATGCAGTGCAACACCAATTATACCGCCAGTCTGGACAATTTCCGGCACATACAGCTCAATGTGTTGAAAACCTATCGGACTCTGTATCCGGATATGGTTTTGGGTTTGAGTGATCACACCCCGGGTCATGCCACCGTATTGGGGGCGATTGCCTTGGAGGCGCGCATTATTGAGAAACATTTTACCGATGATACCAGTCGTTCCGGCCCGGACCATGCATTTTCCATGGATCCCAAGGGGTGGCGGGAGATGGTGGAGCGGAGTCGGGAGTTGGAGTTGGCCCTGGGTTGTGGCATCAAGCGGGTTGAGCAAAACGAGCAGGAGACGGCGGTGTTGCAGCGTCGCGGCATTCGGGTGGTCGCGGATTTGGCGGCGGGAACAGTGTTGAAGCGGGAGCATTTGCTGCCGTTGCGGCCCTGTCCCCTGCATGCCATTCCGCCCTATTTGATACCGGATGTGGTGGGCAGGAGCTTGAACAGAGATATACAGGCGGGGGAGCATCTGCGATGGAACGACATCTCGTGGGGATCGTGATTCCGGCCTATAACGAGGAGCGGACCATTCTGCATGTGATTGAAAAGGTCAGTCAGTATGGTGTACCGATTGTTGTCAATGATGCCTCTTCGGATCAAACGGAGCAGGTGGCCCAGGCCGCTTCAGCGCAGGTTGTGACCCATCCGTATAATATGGGGTATGATGCGGCTCTGGAGAGTGGGTTCGGGCGGGCGGATGTGTTGGGTTGTCAGCTGGTGATCACGGTGGATGCGGATGGTCAGCATCCGCCGGAGTTGTTGCAGGAATATATTGATCGGTTATCGAACACGGCGGATGTGGTGGCGGGGGTGCGGGATGTCAAGCAGCGGTTTGCCGAGCGTCTGTTTGGTTGGTTGACCACGCTGTTGTATGGTGTGCAGGATCCCTTGTGTGGTATGAAGGGGTATCGGATCGCGGTTTATCAGCGGGCGGGTCATTTTGACTCGTATCACTCCATTGGTACCGAGTTGTTGTTGTTTGCCCTGCGCAGTGGTTTTCAGGTGGAGCAGGTGGCGGTCAAGACCCGCAAGCGGCAGGGGCGTTCCCGCTTTGGGCAGGTTTTTTCAGGCAATTATAAAATCATGCGTGCCATGATGTTATCGTTTATCAAGATCCAGCCGGCGCGGTAACCTTTTTAAACCATTGCAGGGGTCTGGGGACCGTGACGCTCCCCAGACCCCTGCAATGGTTTAAAAGATGAATGACGACATGGGTGTACTGTTTTGCTCTGATGAGGGGTGTACATGAACGTTGCGATTATACCGGCCCGCGGCGGGAGCAAGCGGATTCCGCGCAAAAATATTCAGCCTTTTTTTGGCAAACCGATGATTGGTTACGCCATTGATGTCGCCGTGGCAACCCGGTTGTTTGACCGGATCATTGTCTCCACCGACGATGATGAAATTGCGGCGGTGGCCGAGGGGCTGGGGGCTGAGGTGCCATTTCGGCGTCCGGCTGAACTGGCAAACGATTTTGCCGGCACAACGGTTGTGATCAAACATGCCATTCAATGGCTGAATGACCATGGGCCGTCGGTGCAATATGCCTGCTGCATCTACTCGACGGTTCCCTTTTTGCAGCCGGAATATTTGCAGGAGGGGTACGAAAAATTGTTGGCAAGCGGCTCCGCTTACACCTTTCCCATCACCAGTTTTCCGGCCCCGATTCAGCGGGCGGTGCGGGTGAATGCGGCGGGTTGTATTGAATCGTTTTACCCGGAAAATTTTCATACCCGTTCCCAGGATTTGGAACCGGCCTATTATGACGCCGGCCAGTTTTATTGGGGCCGGGCGGAGGCCTTTCTGGAGGAGGTGATCATTCACGCACCTACCTCCCTGCCGGTCTACCTGCCCAGGCATATGGTTCAGGATATAGATACCCTGGAAGATTGGCAACACGCAGAGCGGATGTATGCCGATTGGAAAGCATCCGGCATGCAACGATAATCAATACTCATTATTCATCAGTTGTTTAAATGGGGCGCGGTAGCGATGGCTTACAGGACAGAGCAGGAAAAATTTTGGGCTGGTTCCTTTGGCGATGAATATACGGAACGCAATTATGATCAGGAGGGACGACTGATCGCCAACAATATTGCGCTGTTTGCAAAAATTATCGCTGCATCGACGCATGAGTGGTCGACAGTACTGGAGTTTGGGGCCAACAGGGGGTTGAATCTGCATGCCATTCGGACATTGCGCCCGGGGGCGGAGTTGACGGCGGTAGAGATCAATCCGACGGCAGCGGCCCATTTGCGAACCATTGTGCCCAATGTCCATGAGGGCTCCATATTGGACTTTGAGCCTGCCGAACAATATGATTTTGTCTTGATCAAGACGGTATTGATTCATATTCAACCGGATATGTTGCCCGCCATTTATGAAAAACTGGCACAGTCATCCCGCCGCTATGTGTGTATTTGCGAATATTATAATCCCACCCCTGTTGAAGTGGTATACAGAGGGCATACGGACAAGCTGTTCAAGCGGGATTTTGCCGGTGAATTCATGGCAAAATTTCCTGAATTCCGTCTGGTGAATTATGGTTTTGTATACCATGGAGAGGCGTTTCCGCAGGATGATGTGACCTGGTTTTTGATGGAGAGGGGGAGTGTCTGACGGCTGTTCCTGATGAGC
Organism: Magnetococcales bacterium HCHbin5; assembly: GCA_002753505.1. Taxonomy (GTDB): domain Bacteria; phylum Pseudomonadota; class Magnetococcia; order Magnetococcales; family Magnetaquicoccaceae; genus Magnetaquicoccus. Next base: position 16,521 of record PEAG01000012.1, read on the forward strand.
CCATCCAGTCAGGGCGGCTGGACTGCCCGGGGGGGGCCATGGTCCAATGGTGTTACGGCAGCAGCAGGAGTGTCGGCGATGCAACATTTGATTGAGACCGTCTTTCGCCTGGATGAGGCGGAAGATGTTGTCGGGCTGAATAATTTTATCGCGCAAAACCAATACAGTTCGAACCAGGTTTTTGTGCTGCTCTTTCCCCTGTTGAGCAGAGGGCGGTTGCAATCGGCCTATGTGCTGGCGATGATTCTGCATCAGGCCGGACTGCAACATATCCATGTCTCCCTCGCGCTGTGCGCGGGCGGACTGCTGTACCGTAAACCGGATGATGAAACCCTTGGCCTGAGACTGTTGCAAGAGCAGATGGCCTCGCAGCCGGGCGTGATCAATACCGAACTGCTCACGCCCGTGATGGTGGGCATTTTGAACGCCATGCTGCAAAGACCGGAAGAGGGGCTGTTTTTGCGGATTGTCGAGATCTTGAAGATTATCGCGCCCCCCTTTCGCCAGATATTTGACTGGAACGCGCCCATTCCCGAACTGTCCCTGGAAAAGATGCGACAGGGTCGACCGGCAGAGATGCCCCTGGTGATCAACCCGGTGCCGCCCGCTGATGCACCACGGCCGCAACGGCGGGTTTTGATTTTGCTGAAACAGTTTGGCACGGAGTTGCGTTACAAAAAGGCCATGACCCATTATGGCTGGCAGGCGGAGATCTACCATGAATTGCCATTGACGGAGGCCTCCGCAGCGGCGGATTGCCAGAGATTGGCAGAGGTTTGCCGACAAAAAAAGATTGATGTTCTGTTTTTTGATGTGCGACCGTTCTGGCAGTGGGGCGCACAAGAGGGGAGTATCGCCTGGAACTCCACCAAGGTCCGTTTCCTGTTCAAGCAGGGGATGCAGGCCTTCCTGGAGCTGAAGGCACAATTGCGGCAAGAGAACCCCGCTTTCAGGGTGTTTGGCGTCCTTTTTGACTCCTCCGACGAGATTGAGCGCACGGTGCTGGAGGGGGAACAGGGCTTTTTTGATGGCCTGATGTCACTACACCACAACCCATCCGCCCCCCACATTCTGGACAATCCGCAGTACAAACAGAAAATTTTGCACAACTATTTTGGTCCGGTCAACAAGCATGATTTTTGCAACACCGATCGACCACTGGTTCCGAACATGTATTTCAGGGGAACCATTGCCGCCGGTCATTGGGTGCGCCTGCTCTGGATCTCGGCAGCGGCCCGCTTTGCGGTGCCGATTGTGCAAAAACTGAACAAACTTGAGTATGACAAACAGGCCCCATTGGATGATTATGCCGCCTACATGTCGGATCTGTCGGAGGCTACCTGTTGCCTGAGCATTGTGATGAGCCGGTTTGTCACCCGCTATCTGACCTATCGCAGTTTTGAAGTGCCTTTGAGTGGCGCACTGCTGGTGCAAGATTTTACCCCCCTGATGCACCACTATTTTATTCCCGGCGAACACTATCTGGAATTTTCGACCATCGCGGAGTTGGCCGCCATCGCCCGCTTTATCACCGAACGACGGGAAGAGGCGGAAGCGGTGCGCCGACGGGGCCACGCCTTTGCCCGGGCACACTATAACGATGAGACAATTATTGGCCAAATCGATAAATTTCTCTACCATTGACGGCTTTGTCAGCTTTTGAAGGAGCCTTGACAATCGGGGGTGAAACGCTTATCCTGCCGGTGTAATTCCCGTAACTTTTTTTATAGGTTAGCCAGCCTTTTACCTGGCCGTCGATGCTCTTGACAGACCAATCCCAATGCGCTCCGTGCGAGCCGGATTTATGGCGACTGGGGTCGGGGGTGGCTTTTTGTCGTTTGCTCTCCATTAAAATCTGATACCTTTTGAGTACACTGACTATGGCAGCTTCCGTGAAAGAAAAGGCACTGCAGGTTCAACTGGTGCAGTTTAATAATGCCTACGGCAATCAACTGTATCTTCCCTACAGCGTGGGGTTGTTGCAGGCCTATGTGCAGCAGTTTCCGGAACTGAGCGGACATGTCCAGTTCAAACCCTTTGTCTATCAAAGGGTTGAGGTGGAAAAAATTGTGGCGCAGATCGGTCAGGTTGATCTGCTGGCATTTTCCTGTTCCATCTGGAACTGGAACCTGAGCATGGCGGTTGCGGCGGCCATTCGGGCCAGGTATCCCCATACCTATATCCTGGTTGGCGGTCCCCATGTTCCCTTTACGACCGTCATGGGGGAATTTTTCAGCAATTGGCCCTTTCTCGATATGGCCTGTTATGGCGAGGGGGAGGCGGCCTTTGCGGGCGTTGTGCGGGCGTTGATCGAGGGTCAGGTGCCTTCCGATGTACCGGGCATCTCCTTCCATGACCGCAACACGGGGCAGGTTGTGATCAGAGAGCCTGCACCCCGCATTCTTGATCTGGATCAGATTGCCTCCCCCTATCTGAATGGCACCTTTGACTCACTGTTTGCCGAGCAGCGGGAGATCAGTTGGATGGCCCTGTGGGAGACCAATCGGGGCTGTCCCTACTCCTGTTCCTTTTGTGAATGGGGCGGGATCGATACCAACAAGGTCCGGCGGTTTTCAGAAAGTCGTCTGAAAGAGGAGATCGAGTGGTTCGGCAACAGAAAAATTGGCTACCTGTTCGGTTGTGACTCCAACTATGGCCTGTTGCGTCGGGATGGGGATCTGGTGCACGAGTTGGTGGCTGCCAAGAAAAGACACGGCTTTCCCGACAAGTTCAGGGTCTGCTTTGCCAAAAACAGCTCCGATCGGGTGATCGATATTGCGCAGGCCCTGAAGGAGGCTGACATGCTCAAGGGGCTTGGGCTCAGCTTTCAAAGCCTGCACCAGGAGACGCTGAAGGCGATTCGTCGCGAAAACATGGGGATAGAGTTTTACCGGAAACTGCAGGAGCGGTGTACCAACAGCAATATTCCGACCTATTCGGAGCTTGTGGTGGCGTTGCCCTGCGAAACCTACGAGACCTATGTCGCCGGCATCGATACCCTTATCGACAATGGCCAACACTCCGGGCTCAACATATACAACTGCACCGTGCTGCCAAGTTCCGAGATCGGTTCGCCGGAATACCAGAAAAAGTTTGGTCTGCAGGTTGTTGAGATTCCCATTTTTCAAGAGCATTCGGCCAAACGGACGGCGGCCGACAATGTGGTGGAAAAGGAGTCGATCGTGGTGGGGTCGAGTGCAGCCTCCATCGAGGATTGGCGGGAGATGCATCGCTTTTCCTGGGCCGTACTCTGTTTCCACTATCTGGGCATGCTGCAGTTTGTCGCCATTTTTTTGAGAAATTTTTATGGCGTTTCGTACAAGGATTATTACCAGTCCCTGGTGAATTATGGCCGGGAGCGGCCGGACTCATTGATCGGTCAAGAGTTGCAATCCCTGGATGAGATCCTTTCCAATGTGTTGAGTGGCATTGGTTTTGACAAGTTTGTGCCGGAATTTGAGCAGATCAGTTGGCCCTATGAGGAGGCTGCCTTTCTGAAATTTTCTGAACAAAAGGGGCAGTTTTTCCGTGAGGCCAAAGAGTCCACCGATCATCTTTTGCAGGCTCGTGGTCAACCCTTTGATGCAACATTGATTGAGCAGCTGTTTCACTACCAGTTCCATGTTGTCAAACATTACGATGATGATGATGACAAGGAGCTGTTGGTGCGCCTGGACTATAATTTGCCGGAGTGCATCACCGGCTACAAGAGTGGCAACCCCATCGAACTGGTGGATGGGGCGTTTTCCTATAAGGTCAATGTCAAAGCGGGAGCCAGGGGGGACAAGGTTAAATTTTCCCGGGAGGTGGTCTGGTTTGGTCGCAAGGGGGGCACCTACTGTTACACGGTGACGCCCGTGTCGCACGGGGTGGGCGGGGCATGAAGATTGGCGTTACCGGTACGCGCGGTGTTTTGGGGCGGCGCATAGCAGGGGCTCTGGCTACGCACCACGATCAGGTTGTGCCCTACCCGGGGGATGTGCGGGATCGGGACGCGCTCTTTCAGTGGGCGGCCGGTCTGGATGCCCTGGTCCATGCGGCGGCTGTCGTGCCGTTGACGGTGGTTCACCGTGACATTCCGGCGGCGGTGGCTGTCAATGTGCTGGGGACCGCGCTGGTTGCGACCGCTGCTGCCCATACCTCCACCGGCCACATCACCTATATTTCCACCTCGCATGTCTACCAGGGCAGCCGTGCCCCCGTCTCTGAGGATCACTGCCTGCAACCGGCCAGTCCGTATGGTCTGTCCAAATGGCAGGGGGAGCAGTGGGTTCAGAACATAACCGATCGGCATTTGATTGTGCGTGTGTTCAGCTATTTTGCCAGCAATCAGCAGGAGAGCTTTCTGGTGCCGAGTCTGGCAAAACGGGTTGTCAATGCCCCGCCGAATGCGGTGCTGGAGTTGAACAATCCCAGGGCCTTGCGGGATATTGCCGATGCCGATTGGATGGCGGCCATTTGTGCCCGTCTCATCCATGATCAGGAAAAAGGGGTGATCAATTGTGGTACGGGCAACGGCTATTCCGTGTTGGAGATTGCCGATACCTTGCGTGAATGTCTGGGGCGGAGTGATTGCCGGTGGCAGTCGGGGACGGACCATACGGATGGTCTGGTGGCGGATACCAGCCGTCTGCGGGCCAGATTGACCCCTTTTCCCGCTTTTTCCTTGCCGCAAGCCTTGGCCAGGTTTGTCCAGGAGCGGTCGCAATAGCAGTGCGATGGGGAGGGGGAGCGGCCATGAATCCCTCCAGGACTGTTTTAACAAAACGCGCTCATTAGGTTATTGGAGGTCTGTTTTGGTGCATGCTCGACAAAAAAAGGCACTGATCACGGGTGTGACGGGTCAGGATGGGGCCTATCTGGCTGAGTTTTTATTGCAGAAGGGTTATGAGGTTCACGGCATCAAACGCCGCTCGTCGCAATTCAATACCCACCGGATCGACCACCTCTATGAGGATCCTCACAGCGAAAATCGCTCTTTTGTTCTTCACCATGGGGATATGACCGACAGTACCAACCTGATCCGTATTGTTCAGGATGTGCAGCCGGATGAGATCTACAATCTGGCGGCCCAGAGTCATGTGGCGGTCTCTTTTGAGTCGCCGGAGTATACCGCCAATGCCGATGGCTTGGGCACTTTGCGGTTGCTGGAGGCGATTCGGATCCTCAAGATGGAGGATCGGGTCCGTTTTTATCAGGCTTCCACCTCCGAGCTGTTTGGCCAAGTGCAGGAGATACCGCAGAAGGAGACGACGCCGTTCTATCCCCGTTCCCCGTATGGTGTTGCCAAGTTGTATGCCTATTGGATCACGGTCAATTATCGGGAGGCGTATGGTCTCTATGCCTGCAATGGTATTCTGTTCAATCACGAATCTCCCGTGCGGGGTGAGACCTTTGTCACCCGCAAGATTACCCGGGCTTTGGCGCGGATCAAGCTGGGGATACAGGATGCCCTTTACCTGGGCAATCTGAATGCGTTGCGGGACTGGGGGCATGCCAAGGATTATGTGGAGATGCAGTGGTTGATGCTGCAGCAGGCGCAGCCGGAGGATTATGTCATTGCCACGGGTGAGCAGCATTCGGTGCGGGAGTTTGTCAATATTGCGGCCCAGGAGTTGGGTATGCGCATCCATTGGCGTGGCGCAGGGGTGGAGGAGGAGGGCTATCTGGAGGGCAAAGAGCGGCCTGTTGTACGGGTTGATCCCCGTTATTTTCGTCCCACTGAGGTTGAGACCCTGTTGGGGGATCCTACCAAGGCGCGGACCCAGTTGGGGTGGGTACCAAAAATCACCTTCAATGCCCTGGTGTCGGAGATGGTGCGGGAGGACATGAAGCTGGCGGAGAGGGATGCCCTGGTGCGCCGCAAGGGATACCAGGTGTTTGAGTTTAATGAATAAATATTGATCGCTTTTTTGCAAGGATTCTTGTGAATGAACTTTAAATATCCCCTGGCTACGGTCACCTGGGATCGTCGTGAGTTGGAGATCATGCAACGGGTCATCGATTCCGGCCTGTTCACCATGGGTGCCCATGTATTTGAGTTTGAAAGACGTTTTGCCGAATACATGGGCAGTGCCCATTGTGTGATGGTGAATTCCGGCTCTTCCGCCAATCTTTTGATGGTGGCTGCTCTTTTTTTTACAAAAAATCCACGGCTTAAGTTGAATCCGGGCGATGAGGTCATTGTGCCTGCGGTTTCGTGGGGCACCACCTATTATCCTTTGCAGCAGTATGGTTTGAGGGTGAAGTTTGTGGATATTGATCTGCACACCTTGAACTATGACCTGGATCAGTTGGCGTCTGCGGTGACGGAGCGGACCCGATTGATCATGGTGGTCAATCTGTTGGGAAACTCCAATGATTTTGGTCGCATCAGGCAGATTATCGGGGAGCGTGACATTGTATTGATCGAGGACAGTTGTGAATCCCTGGCGGCGGAGTTTGAGGGGCGGAAGACGGGTACTTTTGGGGTGATGGGCAGTTTCAGCACCTATTTTTCCCATCATATTTCCACCATGGAAGGGGGTATGATTGTCACTGATGATGAGGAGCTTTTCCATATTTTGAGTTCGTTGCGGGCCCATGGTTGGACCCGCAATTTGCCCAAGGTGAATCGTATCTGTCAGAAGAGTGATGATCCTTTTGAGGAGTCTTTTCGTTTTGTTTTGCCCGGTTACAATGTGCGGCCGGTGGAGTTGGCTGGGGCCATTGGGATTGAGCAGTTAAAAAAGCTGCCTGCCATGATTGTGGAGCGGCGCAGGAATGGTGTGCATTTGCAGGAGGTAATGGCGGATCATCCGCATCTTTTGATTCAGCAGGAGTTGGGGGAGAGCAGTTGGTTTGGTTTCAGTTTGGTGATTCGTCCAGGTTCTGATCTGACTCGTCCGGTTTTGTTGCAGCGTTTGGCGGCCATTGGTTTCGAGACCCGGCCGATTGTGGCGGGCAATTTTGCCAAGAGTGAGGTCATGCAATATTTCAATGCGGAGTTGCATGGTACGCTGAAGAATGCGGAGCATATTGACAAGCATGGTTTGTTTGTTGGCAACCATCATTATCCCATCCCGGAGGCGATTGATGCCCTGCGGGGTATCTGAAGGTAATCTTTTAAAACTATTGCAGGGGTCCGGGGAGCGTGACGGTCCCCAGACCCCTGCAATCATTCAAAACAAAACTGGAACGGGTGCGTTTCGCAGGGGGGGCGGGGGCTATTTGCCCTGCTGCCAATAACGCAAAACCTGGCTGGCCTCTTCCCGCAAACGCTGCGCATCGTTCATGCCTTGCTGATGCAACAGCGACCCCATGGCCGGCACCGCCGCCCGCACAACAGCAAGCAACGACTCCAGCGAGCTGCTGCCGGAACCACCCACGGCAGCCACCAACAACGGCGACAACAGCGGGGCAACCAGTTGATCGGTAAACAACCGCTGCTGCTCAACAGACAAACCATGCACCAAGGCCGATAAATGGGCAAGCCCCTGGGCCGCCTCGGTGGGATTGTTGTACACCAAACCACCTGCACTGAGCGCGAGCGAAATGGCCGCATGCTGCTGGCCCCTCTTGGTCAACAACATGGCCAACAGATAAGCAGGCCGCAGCCGGTTTCTGGCCAGCAGATGAACCGTCGCGGCAACCATCTCCGCAACAGGATGGGGCGTCGCCTGGATAAAATGCAGCAACTCGGCAAAACGGTCATCCCCGTCCAACCGCAACACAACATCCAACAAACTTTCCGGCTTCTGGGCCGTCACATCCCAGCCAAACAGTTGCGCCAACTGCTCAAAAGAGACCCGGTTGTAATAGCCAATCTCCTCCCTGGCCCATTCGATACACTCAACACCATCCCTTGGCTCCACATAAAGCCAGGGAAACTTTTGCTGTAAAAAACTGTGCTGATGCATCTGCGCCGCCGCAATCACCGTCTTGCGCCGCTCCAGATCCTGCCACTCCGGCTCATTTTTGAACAGATCCAACGGAAACTTGTCCAACGGCCCCGCCAGAGAGACCTTGACACCACACAAACCGGCATAGACAAAATGGGAACCAATCCCGTTGGAAGTCATATACTCAAAGGTGTCAAACAGTTTTCTCATGCGGAACAGGGCCATCTGATCCATCATCCCGGCACCGAACAGATAGTCAAAACCATATTTTTCCAGGTTTTCAATCCACAGACCACTCACCATGCACCCCAGGTTGATGCAAAACACCACGCGGGAAAATTGTGGGGCGATGGATTGGATATAGTCCAAATATTCAATTTCATTGGCCCGCCCCTCCATTCGCATCAACACATGGGCCGGCATCACCAGAAGAGAACCCGGAATCCGCCTGGTCGTCGGGTCGGGATCCACATAACTGAACGGCAACCCGACCGCTTTGCTGTCCGGGTAACCATTCTCCCGCAACAAAGTCTCATAGGCCTTGGTGGCCACCAGATATGGCCTTCTCTTTTGCGCCGGAATGGTAATTTTGGCACCCGCATCACCACTGACCCCTACATGGGTATCATACGCCAACTGCTTGGCCTCGGTAATATCCTCCGGCTTCCAACCATGGGTCCAACTGACATAACTGACCGGAGGGTTTTTAATACCCAACCGATCCGCCACCATTTTGGCCGCCCCATAATAATTCAATTCAAGCGGCAACAGATCCGTCGCTTTGACAAAATCAGGCAGGCCAAACTCCCCCGAAACATTCATCGCTATTCTCCGTGTATTGGCGACCGCCTATTTTGATGGAGCCTGTTCCCTGCCCGAATCCGGCAAAGATTCCATATCAAATCCGGTATAAAAAGAGAAAAACAGGAAAGGATTCTGTTCATAGGATTTGAACATGCCCACATTGATGTCAAAGGTGTCAAAACAGCCCAAGTTGGGTTTGGTTGTCCATAAGAGATGATGCCGAGCCATCAGCAGCGCATTCTGATCCAGAAAATAGCCATAAGAGCCCTTGCTCTCCGCATTCTGTAACGCCCATTCCATGTAATAGCGGAAAAATTGCGCAAACCGCTTGCCAATAGCGGTCGGCTTGACCAATAACAAATTGGCAACCAGATGATCGGCTATCTTGATATTGCGCGGTCCCTCATGAAACACCACATCACAGGCAGCAAAACGGCCCAGCATCTCCCGAATGCCACGCTGCAACAGTTGATCCACATCGGACACAATCAACGGCAACTGGAACTGCTCCAGCAGATAACCAAGCCAAAGAAAACGCGCCGACTGATAATAGACCAACGGCGAACGAATGGGGGTTTTTTCATTGATTTTCCAGGTGACAGCCTGGATCGACTCCGGCTTGAAGTCGTCTGCGGCAAAGATCAGACGCCGGTCCGTGATCCCCACCAGCGGGGCCAACGTACCCAGGCGACCCATGCCACCAATGACCTGAACAATCACCAGCAACGGCACCTCGCAGGCCTTCAGCAGCGAAGTGACATACCGCCTGACATGCTGAGCGGTATAAACCGGATCGGCGGCCACATAAAAGATGATTTCGGTTTTATCCTGTGCGGCTTGTGCCTGTACGGCAGCCAAATCCAGCCGCTGCCCGCTGGCAGCGGCAAACTCAAGGGCCGGCCACGGGGCCGGTGGTGGCGGCGGGGCCAATACCGCCTTGATGTTGATGGAATCGATGGAGGCACAATAAAACCGATAACTGTGATATAACGGATCCCCTTCAACCACCGGATTGTCCGCCGCAATGGTCTGCGCCAGTTGCAGCAACTCCTCGATCAATGCCACCTTCTCATCATCCAACCGGTTGATCAACAGGGCACTCAAAGCCATGTAAACATCCTGCAGGTGAAATGCCGTATGAATACTGGCTGGATGGCGACGCGCCATCTCAATACGATAGCTCAACTCTGCCTGAAGATCTTTGCGGGCAACCGCCTCTTCCACCAATAGTTGATGGGCGGCAAAATGGGCCGGATTCAGCTTTAACAATATCTTTGCTACCCGTATTTGATCCTCCATGCGCTCCATCTTTTTGTACAACAGGAAAGCCTGCTCCTGAACAAAAATATTATGGACGACAATATGAGAGAGTGCCTCAATCAGGCGGGCCGCCTGCTCCAGATTCCGGGCTTTGAGATGGGCATTATAAAGCTCTCCCGCCCGCAAGATAAGAGGCTGAATAACCGGCTCCATTTCCGGCTTGTTGGGGGCGATGCGCTTGGCCTTGACCAACTGTGCCAACCCCTCCTCAATCGCTCCCTGGGCCCCCAGAGCGACCGCAGAGCCATACATGGCCTCGACATGGTCGGGGTCGCTGGCCAGGATCTGCTGGTACAAAGGGATGGCAGCCGCCGTCTTTCCTTTCAGTTGCAGCGCACGGGCCTGCGACAACAACTGGCCGACCGCAACCGGCTTGGCGGCAGACTTGGCCTTGGCCCGGGGCGGCAGCGGCGGTGCCTTGGCCGGCGGACTGGACAGGGTCGGCGGAGGGGGTGGCGAGGGGGCCGCCGGGCGTCTGGCAACCGGCGGATCATCCAGCTTGACATCGATATGATCCGCCGCCAATCCGGCCTGATAACGGTCCCACATGGCTTCGTAAGCCGCTTCCAGACTGCGGGTGAAACGGGGGGTGTCAAACAGCGGTGCCGTGGGCAAATTGTCCAACAATTTTCGCCGAATGGCAGCCAACTGCGCCGGATCCCGACACAGTTCCAACGCCCGCGCCTCATACTCCGCCAGGGAATAGGTGATCAACTCGGGAACGCCAATATTGACCAACAGACTGCCCGCCACCCGGGAGGCAAAGGTCTGACCGACATAGGTCAACAGGGGCGAACCGGCCCAAAGCGCATCACTGCCGGTGGTGTGGGAGGTGTAGGGAAAGGTGTCCAACACCAGATCAGCCAAGCGATAACGGGCAATATGCTGGGCCGGCGGCAGTTTGGGGGCAAAATAGAGCCGGGAACCGGATACACCCCGCCGCTCCGCCTCCCGCCGAAGGTTGTCGATCACCCATTGATTGGACTCAAACAGCCATAACAGGCTCTCCGGTACCTGCTGCAACAGCCGCATCCAGACCTCAAAAATGGGGGGATTTATCTTGTAGTTTTTGTTGAAGCTGGCAAAGATAAACCCCTGTTCAGGCAGTCCACAGGCCTGGCGGCTGGGGGTCTGCGGCACCACCGGCCGCTTGCGATCGTTGGGCTGGTAACAGCCGTCCAACCGGACAATCTTTTCGGTAAAATGGGACTCAAAACCGGGGGGAGTGACAAAAGGATCGGTCAAAATATAGTCGATAAAAGGCGCGCCCACCGTCCCCGGATATCCCAACCAGGAGGCCTGAATGGGGGCAGGGCGAAAGGCCGGAATCTCCAGCCGGGAATCCTTGGTAAACCCTTTCAATTCCAACAGGATATGTATGCCATCCTCCAAAATGCGCCGGGCGGAATCCTGATGGGAAAAGTGGCGCAGATCGACAAACTGATCACAGGCGGCAATCACCCGCCGCCGCATGGATTGACCATCATCCTGGCCGTAGGAATAGGCAATAATCTCAAAGCGATCGCGATCATGCAGCTCGAACAGTTCGGCGATCAGATGGGTCGTGGCATGATCCTGATAGTCGCAGGAGAGATAACCGATTTTAAGACGGGCCGGATTGGGTTCATAACGGCGGCTGGCCGCCATATGGTCCTGAATGGCATATTTTCTGTTGGCCGACAATACGGAACAGGTATACTGCTCTTCGGGTGTGGTGGGTAAAGAGAGAAAAATGAAGGGGTTGACCTCTCGATTGCCGGCGGCGTGGAAGGCTGCCATCATCTGTTCAAAGCGGCTCTGGAATCCCTCCCAATCACATACCTGCAACATTTGATGCAGTACCGCACCATGCGACTCCGGATCCTCCGGGGCAATCTCCAGCACCCGCTGATAACAGGCAATCGACTTTTTGACCTCACCCTGCAATTGCAGGGCAAAACCCATATTGCTCAGGGAGCTGCAATCGGTGGGGCAAATATCGATCGCTTTTTGATAATAGATAATGGCTTGTGCCAAATCCTCGTTTTTCTGGTGGGCAATGCCAATATTGCCATAGGCTTGATAAAAACGGGGGTTGAGCTCCAACGCTTTTTGATAATAGGCCATGGCTTCGGTTATCTTGGCCTGCGCCACCAGAACAGAGCCGATATTGTTGTAGGTCTCGGGAGAGTTGGGCTGAATGGTCAACACCTTTTGGTAATATTCAAAGGCTTCCGCCAATTTGCCCTGGCTCTGCAGGGCAATGCCCAGGTTGTGATAGGCGGAGTGATAAGCCGGATTGATCGCCAATACCCGCTGAAAACAGGCGATGGCCTCCTCCAGCTTGCCCTCCTTTTGCAGGGCACTGCCCATGCCATTGTGGGCTTCACACAGAGTGGGCTGTATCTCCAAAGCCTTTTGATAACAACGAATAGCCTCGGCCGTCTCTCCCTGGCCGGCCAACGCATTGGCCAGATTGGTATAGGCATTCTGGTGGGTGGGATATATCTCTACCGTCTTGCGGTAACAGGCGATGGCCTCCTCCTTGCGCCCCTCCGCCAGCAACACATTACCCATGCTGTTCCAGGCATCGAACAGGGCCGGGTGGAGGGTGACCGCCTTCTGGTAACAGTCGATGGCCTCCTTGTTTTTTTTCTGTTCGCGCAGACAGTTACCCAAATGGTACAGAGCCTCGTGGTGAGTCGGTTGCAGTGCCAATACCCGCTGAAAACAGTCAATCGCCTGCTGCGTGTTGCCCAAACCGACCCAAACAATGCCCAGATTGTGCAAAAAGATGGGTTGTTTCGGATTGGCCGCCACCGCTTTGCCGATCCACTCCGCTGCCAGCCGGGGGTCGCCCTGCTGGTGCCAAAGATGCCCCAGCAGATGCATGGCATCTGCGCTGTCGGGCTGACGCTCCAATATCCGCTGGTAGAGGGCTTCGGCCTCTTTCAAGCGGCCACTGCGGTGATGTTGCAGGGCTTCTTGCATCAACAGCTCCTGGGAGGCGGGGGAAGGGGCCGCACCGATGGCTGATTTTTTGGCCGGGGCTGATTTTTTGCTGCCAGTATCCACGGGAACTCCTTGCTTCGGGTGAGGGTTGTCTGTGCCTGCCACGGGCGCGACAGCGATATGAGCGGCCGGTTTGCCGGCCCGGAACCGCTGCCACATGGTTTTATACCCATTTTCCAGATGTCTGGCAAACTGGGCGGCGTCAAATGGACGCGCTGTCGGCAACGTTTCCTGCAAGCGGCGTCGAACGGCCGCCAAACGGGCCGGGTCACGGGCCAACGCCAGAGCCAGCGATTCATAGTCTTCCAACGACTCGGTGACCAGATCGGCCAGGCCAATCTGGACCAACAGCGAGCCCGCATAGCGTGACATGCCGGTCTGACCGGCACAGCTTACCATGGGACAGCCGGCCGACAAAACATCCCAGCCGGTGGAACCAGAGGTGTAGGGAAAGGTGTCCAGCGCGAGATCTGCCAATCGGTAGCGGGCCACATGTTCGGCCATCTCGTTCCAATGAGGCGCGAAAATGAGACGTGTCGGCTCGATACCCCGCTCTTTCGCTGCCTGACGCAAATTTTCCACTGCCCAACGGTTGCAAGCCTTGAGCCATAATACCGCACCGGCTGTTGCGTGCAGCAGGCGCATCCAGAGGTCAAACAACTGTGGATTTATTTTATATGTTTGGTTGAAGCAGACAAAAACCAACCCCGCCTGTGGTAATCCACAGGCTTGACGGGTGGGCGTCGCTTGAGCCACGGGACGTCTGGCATGCAGATAATAGGGCAGACGTACCAATTTTTCACTAAAACAGGCCTCCGAACCGGGGGGTGCCATAAAATAATCGGTCAAACAATAGTCAAAAAAAGGAGCCCCCACCGTGGTGGCGGTACCCAGCCAGGTGGCCTGGATCGGTGCAGGACGCCAGGCGGCAATTTCCAGGCGGGTGCCTTGGGTGAGGCCGTTCAGGTCGACCAGAATGTGGACGCCATCGTCACGGATGCGCTGGGCCGCCTCCCGGTGGGAGAGGGGGTGGAGATCGACAAAACGATCGCAAGAGGTGATGATTTGCTGACGTATTGCGCTGTCATCCGCCGGGCAATAGGAGTAGCCAATCACCTCCACCTGTTGCCGGTCATGGCGGGCAAACAGCTCGGCAGCCACATAGCCACACGGATGGTTTTTATAGTCAAAGGAGAGATAACCGATTTTAAGGCGATCCGGTTTGGTCTGATATGATGTCGCTGCCAGCCGCTCTTGCACCGGATATTGATGGCGAATAAAAAGTTCCGCACATTGTTTTTGCTCTGCCGGTGTAGTGGGCAAGGTCAAAAAGATGAATAGACTGGCCGCCTGCTCTTTGGCATGAAAGCTCTGTATCAATCTTTGATAGCGATTTTGGAAATCCCGCCAATCAGCAATATGCAATAGAGCGTGTAATAGCAGGCTGTGCAGATCCGTTCTTTCCGGTGCCTGATCCACGGCCCGCTGATAACAGCTAATGGCCTTATCCCACTGACCTTGATGGATCAGAAAGGTGGCCATATTCTTGAGCGCACCCGGATCATCGGGATGGATATTTAACGCCTGTTGATAATATTCAATGGCCGCATCCCACCGGTTTTGTTCTCCCAGCGCACTGCCCAGACCGGTCAGAGCCAGATAAAAGTCGGGCTGGATTGCCAGGGCTTTGCTGTAACTTGCCATGGCCTCTGTTATCTGTCCCTGTGCCATCTGGGCCGATCCCAAATAACCGTAGCTTGGATAGGAATCGGGCTGGATGGATAACGCTTTTTGATAACAATCGACCGCCTCCGCCCATTTGCCCTGTTCATACCGGGTCAGCCCCATGTTATGGTGGAGGGTATAGTTGTCAGGATGGAGGGCCAATGCACGCTGGAAACAGTCGATGGACTCCTGCAGTTTGCCCGCATCTCTCAAGACATTGCCCAAGCCGTTGAGGGCCTCATAGAGGGTTGGTTGGATCGCCAGTGCCTGTTCAAAACAGTCGATGGCCTCCTTTCGTTTGCCCTGGTTGGCCAACCGGATCGCCAACTGGGTCTCCGCCAAGGCCGCCTGTTGCCGCTGCTGCGGCGGGCAGGGCAGACTCTCCTGCGGTGCAATGGCGATATGATCGGCGGCCAGACCGGCCTGAAAACGGTACCACATGGTCTGGTAGCCATCCTCCAGGTAGCGCACAAAACGGGCAGCATCAAACAGGGGGGCGGTGGGCAAATTGTCGTGCAACCGACGCCGGATGGCGGCCAACCGGTCCGGGTTGTGGGCCAGTTCGAGGGCCAACGCCTCATAGGCGGCCAGCGAATCGGTGACCAGCTCCGGCAGACCGACATGGACCAGAAGGGTTCCGGCAATGCGGGACATGGGGGGTTGGCCGGCACAGGATACCATGGGACAGCCCGCCGCCAGGGCATCCCAACCGGTGGAACCGGAGGTGTAGGGGAAGGTATCCAGGGCCAGATCCGCCAGCCGGCAGCGGGCCATATGCTCCGTTATGTCGGGCAGCGAGGGGGCGAAAACCAAGCGTGCCGCATCCACCCCCCGGCTGATCGCCTCCCGGCGCAGATTGTCCACGGCCCACTGGTTGAAGGCCCTGAGCCACAGAACACTGCCGGGTGTCTGTTGCAACAGCCGCATCCAGATCTCAAACAGCGGCGGATTGATCTTGTAGGCTTGATTAAAACAGACAAAAACAAAACCTTTGGCGGGCAAGCCACAGGCCTGGCGGGTCGGGGTGGTGGGGGATGCGGCGCGCCTGGGTTGGAAATAGTAGGGTAGTCGAACCAGTTTTTCGCTAAAATAGTCCTCGGCACCGGGGGGTGCCAGAAAATAATCGGTGATCAAATAGTCGATAAAGGGAGCCCCCAGGGTGGCAACGGCCCCCAGCCAAGCCGCCTGGATGGGGGCCGGCCGCAGGGCCGGAATTTCGAGACGGGCCCCACGGGTCAGTCCATTCAACTCCACCAGAATGTGTACCCCATCGTCGCAAATCCGCTGCGCCGCCTCCTGGTGGGAGAGGGGACGCAGATCCACAAACCGGTCACAGGCGGCCATGATCTGCTGCCGGATCGGGCTGTTGTCGTCGGCATTGTAAGAATAGGCAATGACTTCGACCCGTTGTCGATTGTGGTGGGCGAACAACGCCGCCGTGATATAACCGATGGGATGGTTCTTGTAATCGTACGACAAGTAACCGATTTTTAGACGGCTGGGATTGGGCTCATAGCGGCGGTCCGCGGCCAGGTTTGCCAGCGTTTTATATCGGTTTTTGATAAATGTTTTTGCACAATCCCGCTGCTCGGCGGCCGAAGTGGGCAGGGTCTGGAAAATAAACTGACCGCCCTCCGGGTCTTCATGATGAAAAGTGTGCAGCATGCGTTGATAGCGGTCCGGATAATCCCGCCAATCGGCCATATGCAGGGAGTAGTGGATCAGTTTGCAGTGTCCATCCGTATTGTTGGGTGCGTACTCTACCGCCTGCTGGAAACACTCGACGGCCTGGTCCAGTTTGTCCTGAAACATGAAAAAAGTGCCTAAATTTTTAATAATATCCGCATTTGTCGGCTGGAGAGCCAGCGCGGTCTGATGCGAAGCAATCGCCTCATCCAGCCTTTTTTGATCGGCCAGGGCCATGCCCAGACCGACGTGGGCTTGCACAAGGTTGGGGTCAGCGGCCAGGGCCTTTTGAAAAGAGTCGATCGCCTCCTGGCTCCGGCCCTGGCTGGTTTGGACCGCGCCCAGATAATAGTGGACGCTGTGAAGGTCTGGTTTGTGGCTGAGAGCCTGTTGATAACAATCGGCGGCGGCGGTCAGATTGCCCTGTTGGTGATGGATGAGCCCCAGATTAAAATGGGCGATATGAGAGGTTGGGTCTATCACCAATGCCCGCTGAAAACAGGCGATGGCCTCATCCAGTTTACCGATTGTTTTAAAGGCATTACCCAGTCCGTTATGCGCTTCCCGCAGGGTGGGCTGGATTTTCAGGGCCTGCTGGAAACAGTCAATCGCCGCTGCCGTCTCTCCCTGTGTGGCCAGCAGGGAACCCAAATTGGTATAGGCGTTTTGATGGTTGGGATAGAGTTCGATGCTCTTGCGGTAGCAGGCTGCTGCCTCTGCCAGCTTGCCCTCGTTTCGCAGCAGGTTGCCCAGACAGAGATGGGCATCGTAGTGGGCAGGTTGACTGGCAATGGTTTTTCGGTAGTACGCCATCGCCGCTTCTGGATGGCCCCGCTGATGATGCAGCACGCCCATTTGGTATAATGTTTCCGGGTGGTTGGGGTGGCCGTCCAAAATCTGGCGATAGAGGGTTTCTGCCGCC
This sequence comes from Magnetococcales bacterium HCHbin5, assembly GCA_002753505.1. Taxonomy (GTDB): domain Bacteria; phylum Pseudomonadota; class Magnetococcia; order Magnetococcales; family Magnetaquicoccaceae; genus Magnetaquicoccus. The sequence continues at coordinate 33,849 of PEAG01000012.1, forward strand.
TGCAGCTGGCCCGCCTGCTGCTGCTCCCTGGCCGCCTGCAAACGCAGCTCCAGGGCTGTATGGCCGCCTGCTGCGGGCAGTGTTTGTGCAGCCTGCGGACCGCTTGCATGCTCTGGAGCGGTGATTGTGGCCGGGGTGGCCGCTTCTGCCGCCGGGGTGCTGTCCTGCTTCCGGCTGGAGGGGCGCGGATCCGTCGGGGGATCGGGCGGAGACTCCCCGGGATCGTCCGGGTCGTTGGCCGGCGCAATATCCAGATGATCGGCACCTTTGCCCGATTGAAATTGACGCCACATGGCGGTATAGGCCGCTTCCAAATGTCTGGTAAAACGGGGAGAATCAAACAGGGGCGATGTCAGCCGGTTCTCCTGCAACCGTTGCCGGAGGGCTGCCAGACGGCTGGGATCATGGGCCAGTTCGATGGCCCTTTCGGCATATTCGGCCAGGGAGTGGCAGACCAGTTCGGGCAGGCCGATGGTGCGCAACAGGCTGCCAGCCTGGCGGGAGACAAAGGTTTTGCCGGCGCAGGTCAGCATGGGGCAGCCGGCCCAGAGGCCGTTGCTGGCGGTGGTGCCTGAGTTGTAGGGATAGGTATCCAGCACCAGATCCACCAGCCGATAGTTGGCCAGATAGTCTGCCAGCGGCATTTTCTGGATAAAGTAGAGCCGGGAACCATCGACCCCCCGCGCCTCGGCCTCGCGGCGCAAATTGTCTTTTACCAACTGACTTTCTGCGACCAGCCAGAGCAGACTGTGGGGGGTCCGGCGGATGATCTGCATCCAGACATCCCAGATTTCGGGATTGATTTTATAGCTTTTGTTGAAGCTGGCAAAGATGAAACCATCGGCTGGCAACCCCCGTTCCTCCCGGGTCGGGGTCCGTTCGCTGATCGGCCGCTGCCGATCGTTGGGTTGAAAACATTCGGGCAGCCGAACCAGTTTTTCGCTGAAGTCGGCTTCGCAACCCGGCGGGGTGATAAAGCTGTCCGAGATGAGATAGTCGATGAACGGGGCTCCCAAAGTGCCCAGATATCCCAACCAGCTGGCCTGGACCGGGGCGGGTCGGAGTGCCAGGATCTGCATGCGGGCATGTTTGGTAAAGCCGTTCAGATCCATCAAAATATGGGTGCCGTCACTGAAAATCTTTTGTGCCGCCTCCTGATAGGTCATGGGGCGCAGGTTGACGAAATGGTCGCTGGCGGCCATGATGCGCTGGCGCATTTCGCGCCCGTCATCGGGGCCGTAGGAGTAGGCGGTAATCTCAAAGCGGCTGCGGTCGTGCAGTTCAAACAGCTCTGCTGTCAGGTAGGCGACCGGATGGTTTTGAAAATCGGAAGAGAGATAGCCAATTTTGAGCCGTTCGGGCTGGGGCTCGTAGGAGCCGGTGGCGGCCAGGTTGCCCCGCAGCGGATATTTGTTGCGCATGTACAGCTCTGCCCCCCGTCGCTGTTCGGTGGGGGTGGTGGGCAGGGCGAGAAAGACGAAGGGGCTGGTCTCTTTTTGCAACGTCGGGAAGAGTGCCATCATCTGCTGATAGCGTTGTGGCATTTCGCGCCAATCGCAGCTGTGCAACATCTGGTTGATGACATCGCAATGGGCCGTCAGATTGTGGGGCGAGAGCTCCACCACCCTCTTGTAATAGGTCATCGCCTCGGTCACATTGCCCTGATCGGTCAGGACGACCCCCATATTGTAAAGGGTGTCCGGGTCGTTGGGTTGGATGGAGAGGGCTTTCCGATAGCAGGCGATGGACTCTTCGAGGCGATCCTGTTCCTGCAGCGTGTTGCCCAGACTGTTATGGGTCTGGTAGAGGTTGGGGTTGAGGGCCAACGCACGCTCATAGTATTGGGTTGCTTCGGCAAACCGGCCCTGGCTGCGCAGCGCGCCTCCCATGTTATGGTAGCTGTTGGGATGGTTGGGGCTGATCTGCATCGCCTTTTGATAGCAGGCGATCGCCTCGTCCGTTTTTCCCATCAACAGAAAGGTGTTGCCCAGGCCGTTTTGCATGTCGTAGTGGCGGGGATTGCGCTCCAGTCCCTGTTGGAACCAGGCGACCGCTTCCGGCCACGAACCCTGCTCTCGACAGAGGGTACCCAGGCCGTTAAAGGCATCGGCCAGATGGGGATGCTGTGCAATCGCCTTCCGGTAGCAGGCGGTGGCCTCCGAGGGGTTGCCGGATTTCAGGTAGACATTGCCCAGGCTGGTGAGAATTTCATAACTGTCCGGCTTGACGGCCAGAGCTTTCTGGTAGCAGTCGATGGCCTCTTTGGGTTGACCCTGGTCAGCCAGGATCCCCCCCAGGTTGCCGAGGGCCATATAAAAATCGGGCTGGATGGTCAGGGCTTTCTGATAACAGGCGATGGCTTCCGACCGTCTGCCCAGGCTGCCGAGGACGATGCCCAGATTGTTCAAAAAGATGGGGCGATTGGGTGCGATGGCGACGGCCTTGCCGATCGACTCGGCCGCCATCTCCTCCTGGCCCCGTTGATGAAAAATAAAGCCCAGCAGGTGGAGGGCGTCGGGGTGATCCGGTTGAATGGCCAACACCCGGCGATAGATGGCCTCGGCCGCTTCCAACTGTCCCGCCTGGTGCAGGGGCAGGGCCTCCTGGATGGCGAGGGCCAGTCGGGTTGTGGTATCGGCTGGCACGGAAGCGTGGGGGGGCTGCTTGGGAGGTGTGGGGTGAACACGGTTTTTTTTGGGTCGCATGGCACAAATCCTTCGTGAAGGGGGGGGAGCCGGTGTTGCCGGTCACCTCCCATAATTCGGAAGATTAACGACTGGCTGCGGGGTGGTCCGTTGTTTTTCTGTCCGGGGCACAGTCGGGGAACAGATTAGTCTGGCATCCCCGGATTGTACAGGAAATTGCGTTTTGCAGGGCTTGGTTTTTGCTGCGAATCGGCTGGCGATCCTCTGCTGGCAACCGTCTGGACAGGGTCCGATCCTGGCGTATTGGGGGGGCGACGGCGGGGTGGGCACTGGTGGCGCAAGTGGTTGCCAGATGGCAATTGTTTGACATATGGCGGCTTGACGACAATTTGTTTTTGACACCATCACAGCCTGTCAGTCGGGAGGCGGGCGGTGTAAAAAATGGTTGACCCGTTGTGGGTGACCGCATGCGTGATGATCAGAAAATTCTATTTTATATTATATGTATGCATTGTGATCCACGATGTTGACACTCCCGCCGGTTTTTTGTACAGTCGTTAAAGATCTTGACAGATGTTAATAATCCTTGTAGAGTTGCCTGCTATGTAGAGCGGCGTGCCCGTGCCCTGTACAGTTTTGGTTCGGTTTGAATTGTCGTTTGCGTTGTTGTTTTGCATGCCGTTGGCTGACCTGCCTGGGCGAAATCGGATAAAATCGGGACATATTGGGTGTTGGGTTGTGGTTGATCACTGCGGCCGCGGTGGGCTAACACGCCTTCGATAATCGGAAAATTGCCTTATAAGCGATTTTTTCTTGACGCAAGTTTGCTGAATATGGCACAGTAGCCGGAATATCTGTGTTCAGCAGACTGTGGGTGCTTTTGTGTTGTTCGCGGTGTGCTGTGTTGCATTTATATTGGTGTGGGTTTTGCTTGGCCTGTCTGTTGAATGCATGTGGCTCTGGTCGTCGGCTGTTACGAGCAAGCGGGTATCCTGGTGTGCGGATGATCTTGGCAGCACTTTTTGGGTCGTCTATCCAGGTCATGTAAGTTACTGTGGTCAGGAAGGTTTTCGGGAGGAGTAGGCTTGGAGATGTGGTGCTTTATGTTGATGTTTCTCGTTCGGAAGGTGCTGCCGGGCGTTGGCCTGCCAGGGTCTGGTGGAGGGGTGTTCCGATGGCGCGCTGTGCACTGCCGCGCTTTATGAGTCAGGCATCTTTAATGAGTTAGGCCGCGCTTCTTGCGAAGGCTTTAGACGGACAAAAATACTTGGATTTCTCGCGCAACTGAACTTTTGAATTTAAAGAAGGAGTTTATAGATATGGCTGTAGGTACTTTCGATAACGCTATGACGAGCACTGAGCTCACAAGCGCGTCCGTTGCCCAACTGAATGCCCTCACCTCGGTAGAGTTGACAAACTTGGCTGAGACCCAGTTGGATGGTCTCACCTCTGTCCAATTGACGAGCTTGGCCGAGACCCAGCTGGATGGCTTGCGGTCGGTAGCGTTGATCAGCTTGGCCTCGACCCAGTTGGATGGTTTGACCTCGGTGCAATTGGGCAGCTTGGCCTCGACCCAGTTGGATGGCCTGCTCTCGGTGCACCTGACCTCCCTGGCTGAGACCCAGTTGAATGGTTTGACCTCGGTTCAGTTGGGCAGTTTGGCCTCGACCCAGTTGGACTCTCTGACCTCGGTTTTCTTGACCAGCCTGGCCTCGACCCAGTTGGCCGGTTTGACCTCCTTGCAGTTGACCTCGTTGGCGACGACCCAGTTGGACGGTTTGACCTCTGTTGGTCTCACCGGCCTGACGGATGCCGCCCTGAATGGTTTGACTTCTGTATTCCTGACCTCCCTGGCGGAGACTCAGTTGAATGGTTTGAGCTCGACCCAGTTGACGGGCTTGGCCTCGACCCAGTTGGACAGCTTGACCTCGGTCTTTTTGACCAGTTTGGCGACCACCCAGTTGGATGGTCTGACCTCGGTCCAGTTGACCAGTCTGGCCTCGACCCAGTTGGATGGTATGACCTCGGTTCAATTGACCGGTTTGGCTGGGACCCAGTTGGATGGTCTGCTTTCCGTCCACCTGACCTCTCTGGCCGCCACCCAGTTGGACGGTTTGACTTCGGTTCAGTTGGGCAGTTTGGCCTCGACCCAGTTGGACGCTTTGACTTCGGTTTTCCTGACCAGCTTGTCGGCCACTCAATTGGATGGATTGAGTTCGACCCAGTTGGCCAGTTTGTCCTCGACCCAGTTGGATGGTTTGACTTCGGTCTTTTTGACCAGCTTGGCCTCGACCCAGTTGGATGGCATGCTGTCCGTCAACATGGTGAGCCTGGCTTCGACCCAGTTGGACGGTTTGACTTCGGTTCAATTGACCGGTTTGGCTGATACCCAGTTGAACGGTTTGGCTTCGGTTCACTTGACGAGCTTGGCCAACACCCAGTTGGATGGTTTGACCTCGACCCAGTTGACGGGTTTGGCCTCGACCCAGTTGGATGGTTTGGCTTCGACCCATTTGACGAGTCTGGCCAGCACCCAGTTGGATGGTCTGGCTTCGGTGTCGTTGGTCTCTCTGGCTTCGACCCAGTTGGATGGTTTGACGTCGGTTCAGGTAACCGGTTTGGCTGATACCCAGTTGAATGGTTTGGCTTCGGTTCATTTGACGAGTCTGGCCAGCACCCAGTTGGATGGTCTGAGTTCGACCCAGTTGACGGGTTTGGCCTCGACCCAGTTGGATGGTTTGGCTTCGGTTCATTTGACGAGCCTTGCCAACACCCAGTTGGATGGTCTGGCCTCGGTGTCGTTGGTCTCTTTGGCCTCGACCCAGTTGGATGGTTTGAGCTCGACCCAGGTGACGGGCTTGGCCTCGACCCAGTTGGATGGTCTGACTTCGGTGGCGTTGACCAGTTTGGCCTCGACCCAGTTGGATGGTTTGACCTCCACCCAGTTTGCTTCGCTTGCCAACACCCAGTTGGATGGTTTGACTTCGGTGGTGTTGACCAGTTTGGCCAATACCCAGTTGGATGCGCTGACCTCTTTGAATCTGACGGCCCTGGCGACGACCCAGTTGGATGGTTTGACCTCGGTTCAGTTGACCGGTCTGGCCGGCACCCAGTTGGATGGCATGGCTTCCGTTCAGTTGACCTCTCTGGCTTCGACCCAATTGGATGGTTTGAGCTCGACCCAGTTGGTCACCCTGGCTGATACCCAGTTGAACGGCTTGGCTTCGGTGCATTTGACCAGTCTGGCCAACACCCAGTTGGATGGTTTGAGCTCGACCCAGTTGACTGGCTTGGCTTCGACCCAGTTGGATGGTTTGGCTTCGACCCAGTTGACCAGTCTGGCCAACACCCAGTTGGATGGGTTGAGTTCGGTTCAGTTGGTTTCCCTCGCTTCGACCCAGTTGGACGGTTTGAGTTCGACCCAGTTGACCGGTCTGGCCGATACCCAGTTGAACGGTTTGGCTTCGGTTCATTTGACCAGTCTGGCCAGCACCCAGTTGGATGGTTTGTCCTCGACCCAGTTGACCGGCTTGGCTTCGACCCAGTTGGATGGTTTGGCTTCGGTTCATCTGACGAGCTTGGCCAACACCCAGTTGGATGGTTTGGCTTCGACCCAGTTGACCTCTTTGGCATCGACTCAGTTGGATGGTCTGAGTTCGACCCAGTTGACCGGTTTGGCCGATACCCAGTTGAATGGTTTGGCTTCGGTTCAGTTGACGAGTCTGGCCGACACCCAGTTGAATGGTTTGACCTCGACCCAATTGACGGGCTTGGCCTCGACCCAGTTGGATGGTTTGGCTTCGGTTCATCTGACGAGCTTGGCCAGCACCCAGTTGGATGGTCTGAGTTCGACCCAGCTGACCTCTTTGGCGGCTACCCAGTTGGATGGTCTGGCTTCGACCCAGCTGACCTCTTTGGCGGCTACCCAGTTGGATGGTTTGTCTTCGGTCCAGTTGACCTCGTTGGCCAACACCCAGTTGGATGGTTTGTCTTCGGTCCAGTTGACGACTTTTGCTGACACCCAGTTGAACGGTTTGGCTTCGACCTATCTGACCGCGTTGGCCAACACCCAGTTGGATGGTCTGACTTCGGCCCAGTTGACGGGCTTGGCGGCGACCCAGCTGGATGGTTTGGCTTCGACTCAGTTGACGAGCCTGGCCAACACCCAGTTGGATGGTCTGACCTCGGTGCAGATGGTTTCTCTGACGGCGACTCAGTTGGATGGTCTGAGTTCGACCCAGTTGACCGGTTTGGCTGACACCCAGTTGAATGGTTTGGCCTCGACCTATCTGACAGCTCTGGCCAACACCCAGTTGGATGGTTTGTCCTCGACCCAGCTGACGGGCTTGGCCTCGACCCAGTTGGATGGTTTGGCCTCGACCCAGTTGACCAGTCTGGCCAACACCCAGTTGGATGGTTTGTCCTCGACCCAGCTGACGGGCTTGGCCTCGACCCAGTTGGATGGTTTGGCCTCGACCCAGTTGACCAGTCTGGCCAACACCCAGTTGGATGGCTTGTCCTCGACCCAGTTGACGTCGCTGGCCAACACCCAGTTGGATGGCATGAGTTCGACCCAGTTGACCAGTCTGGCCGATACCCAGTTGAACGGTTTGGCCTCGACCTATCTGACCGCTTTGGCCAACACCCAGTTGGATGGTCTGAGCTCCGGTCAGTTGATGGGCTTGGCCAACACCCAGTTGGACGGTTTGGCTTCGGTCCAGTTGACCAGCTTGGCTGACACCCAGTTGAATGGTTTGACCTCGACCCAGTTGACGTCGTTGGCGGCTACCCAGTTGGATGGTCTGGCTTCGACCCAGTTGACGGGTCTGGCCAACACGCAGTTGGATGGTTTGTCATCGGTGCAGTTGACCAGCCTGGCGACCACCCAGTTGGATGGCCTGAGTTCGACCCAGTTGACCGGTCTGGCCGATACCCAGTTGAATGGTTTGGCTTCGACCTATCTGACCTCTTTGGCCAACACCCAGTTGGATGGTTTGACCTCCGCTCAGTTGATGGGGCTGGCCAACACCCAGTTGGATGGTTTGACTTCCGTGCAGTTGACGGCTGTGGCGACCACCCAGTTGGACGGTTTGACCTCGGCCCAGTTGACCAGCTTGGCGACCACCCAGTTGGATGGCATGAGTTCGACCCAGTTGAAGAGCTTGGCCGACACCCAGTTGAATGGTCTGGCTTCGGTTCAGTTGACGTCGCTGGCGACCACCCAGTTGGATGGTTTGACTTCGGGTCAGTTGACCGGCTTGGCCAACACCCAGTTGGATGGTTTGGCTTCGACCCAGTTGACCAGTCTGGCGGACACCCAGTTGAACGGTTTGGCTTCGACCCAGTTGATCAGCTTGGCGGACACCCAGTTGGATGGTTTGGCTTCGACCCAGTTGATGGGCTTGGCCTCCACCCAGTTGGATTCGCTGACCTCGCTGCAGCTGCGGGCGTTGGCTTCGACCCAGTTGAACGGTTTGACCTCCGTGCAGTTGACCAGCTTGGCCAACACCCAGTTGGACGGCATGGCCTCGACCGATCTGGTCTCGCTGGCCAACACCCAGTTGGATGGTCTGACCTCTGGTCAGTTGACCGCTCTGGCCAACACCCAGTTGGATGGTTTGGCCTCGACGCAGTTGACCAGTTTTGCCAACACCCAGTTGGATGGTCTGGGTTCGGCGCAGTTGATGGCACTGGCGACCACCCAGTTGGACGGTCTGACCTCGACCCAGTTGGCCTCGTTGGCCGACACCCAGTTGAACGGTTTGGCTTCGACCCATCTGACCTCGTTGGCCGACACCCAGTTGAATGGTCTGAGTTCGGGCCAGTTGACCGGCTTGGCCAACACCCAGTTGGATGGCTTGACCTCGACGCAGTTGACCGGTTTTGCCAACACCCAGTTGAATGGTTTGACCTCGGCGCAGTTGACGGCGTTGGCGGTGACCCAGTTGGCCGGCTTGAGCAGCGGTCAGATGGCCAACTTCACGACGACCCAGTTGGATGGTTTGGCCTCGGTCCAGTTGAGTGCGTTGACGACGACGCATGCTGCGGGTCTGACCAGTGCGCAGTTGGATTCGCTGACCACCACCCAGTTGGATGGGTTGACCTCGGTTCAGTTGACTTCGCTGACCACCACCCAGATCAACGGTTTGAGCAGCACCCAGTTGGGTTCGCTGGCCAACACCCAGTTGGATGGCTTGAGCAGCACGCAGGTGGTTTCGCTGAGCACGATGCAGTTGGGCGGCATGATCTCCACCCAGTTGACGGCCTTGGCCGACAGCCAGTTGGACGGTCTGAGCAGTGCGCATGTGGCTGCGTTGACGACGACGCAGATCGATGGCTTGACGTCGGGTCATTTGACGGGCCTGACCACGACCCAGTTGGTTGGTCTGAGCAGCACCCAGGTTGACTCCTTCTCCACCACCCAGTTGGATGGCTTGAGCAGCACGCAGCTCGACAAGCTGACCACGCTGCAGGTGAAGGGATTCAGCTCCACCCAGGTGAGTTCGTTGGCCAACACCCAGTTGGCTGGTTTGAGCAGCACGCATGTGGTCTCCATGACCACGACCCAGTTGGCCGGGCTCTCCTCGGTCCATCTGGCGGCGTTGACGACGACCCAGGCGGATGGTCTGAGCAGCGGGCAGGTGGATGCGCTGACGACGACCCAGTTGAATGGTCTGACCAGCACGTTGGTGGACTCCTTGACGACGTTGCAGGTGAAGGGCTTCACCACCACCCAGATCGCTTCGTTGGCGGGTACCCAGCTGAGTGGTTTGAGCAGCACCCACATCTCCAACCTGACGACCACGCAGTTCTCGGGTCTGTCGTCTGTCCACTTGAGTGGCTTGACGACGACGCAGGTGGCTGGCATGGCCAGTGGCGATTTGGGTTCGTTGTCGACGACCCAGTTGGATGGTATGAGCAGCACCCAGCTGGATGCGTTGACGACCTCTCAGGTGCGGGGCTTCACCTCGACTCAGTTGACCTCGTTGGCCAATACCCAGTTGACGGGTCTGTCCAGCACCCAGGTGGCCATCTTGACGACGAGCCAGTTGGATGGTTTGACCTCGGTTCAGTTGGGTGCGTTGACGACGACCCAGTTGGCTGGCATGAGCAGTGCCCAGATGGACTCTCTGACCACGACGCAGATTGCTGGTTTCGGGGCGACTTTGGTCTCCGCCTGGACCACCACCCGCATGGATGGTTTGACCAGCACCCAGATCGCGGCCATGACCACGACGCAGACCAGTGGCTTCAGCAGCACGCAGATCGACTCGTTGTCGACGGCGCAGTTGCGTGGCTTGACTTCGGTCCAGGTCGCCAATTTGACCTCGACCCAGTTGACGGGCCTCAGCACCGCTCATGTTGCTTCTCTGACCACGACCCAGATCGATGGGTTTAGTGCGAATGAGGTGGGTTGGCTGAGCACGACCCAGATCAGTGGCTTGAACAGCACCCAGGTGGACTCCTTCAGCACGACCCAGTTGTCGGGCTTGACCACCACCGAAGTGGCCTCGTTGTCGACGGCGCAGATCAGAGGCTTGAGCACGACCCAGGTGGCTGCTTTGAGTACGACCCAGGTCGGTGCCCTGACCAGTGCTGAGGTGGCTGGTTTGAGCACGACGCAGGTTGTGGCGTTGGGTTCGACCCATGTGGGTCTGTTGACCACGACGCAGGTCTCCGGTTTGAGTACGGTGCAGGTGCTCTCTCTGACCACCACTCAGTTGGATGCGTTGACCACGACCCAGGTTCCTGGTCTGAGTTCGGCGCAGGTTGACGCCTTGAGCACCACGCAGTTGGTCTCGTTGGTTGCCAGCCAGATGGCCAGCTTTACCACGACCCAGGTGGGTCAGCTGAATACGGTCCAGGTCTACAACTTGACCTCGACCCAGGTGGGTCAGTTGAGCACGACTCAGATGGATGGTTTGTTGTCCGGGCAGGTGTCGTCGCTCTCCACGACCCAGCTGGACAGCTTGGCCGCGACTCAGGTGGCTTCGCTGACGACGACGCAGATGAATGGCTTCAGCAGCACGCAGATTGACTCCTTGACGACCGCTCAGATATACGATCTGGCGACCTCGCAGTTCGGGGCACTCTCTGCTGCGCAGGCTGTTGGTTTGAACAGCACCTTGATCGCGTCGCTGAGCACGACGCAACTGTCCGGCTTGGTCCGTACTCAGTTGGAGGCGTTCACCACGACCCAGTTGGATGGTGTCAGCGCGACCCAGATGGCGGCGTTCACCACGACCCAGTTGAATGCGTTCTCTTCTGCGCAGATTGGTTCCTTGAGCACGACGCAGATGGCGGCTCTGGTCAGCACCCAGTATGGTTCGCTGACCCCGGCCCAGTTTGCCGGCTTGACCACGACCCAGGTGGCGAGTTTGACCACGACCCAGATCGCTGGGTTCGGCTCGGTGTTGTTGGCGGCCTTTAATACCGCCCAGGTGCTTAGCCTGAGTACGGTTCAGATTGGCAATTTGACCACGACGCAGGTTGCGGGCTTCTCCAGCGCGACAATGCAGGCCTTGACCACGACGCAGATGAACAGCATGGGCTCCGCTCTCTTTGCATCGTTGACGACGGCTCAGGTCAAGAATGTGTCGACGACGCAGATTGTGACCATGAGCACGACCCAGGTTGCGGCCCTGGCCTCTGCGGCGATCGCGAAGTTGACCACCACCCAGATCGGTGGCTTTACCTCGACCCAGATGGCGGCCTTCACCACGACGCAGATGGTTGCCTTGGCCACCAAGCAGATCCAGAACCTGAGCACCTCGCAGGTGGTTGGTCTGGAGTCCACCGATGTGGCCGTGTTGACGACGACGCAGCTCAAGGTGATTTCGTCGACGCAGATTTCCAGTCTGAGTACGACGGGTATGGCGGGTCTGACGACGGCGCAGATCAGCAAGCTGAGTAACCGGCAGGTCATTGGCTTCACGACGACCCAGGCCGCTGCCCTGAGCACGACTCAGATCGATGGTTTGACCTCTCAATTGGTGCGGGCGTTGACGACGACCCAGGTCACCGCGTTCAACGCGGCCCAGGTCGCCAGTCTGGATACGACGCAGTTGAAGGCGTTGGCCAGTGCCCAGATTGCGGGCCTGACCACGACGGCGGTGGGTGGTTTGACCACCACGCAGGTTGCCAAGCTGTCGGCGGCCCAGTTGGCCGGTGTCAGCAGCACGCAGATCTCGGTGCTGACGACGACCCAGGTGAGCGGTCTGGACAGCAGGCAGATCCGGAGCTTCTCCACCGTGCAGGTGGGTGGAATGGATTCAACCCAGGTTGGCTCTCTCTCCACCGCCCAGGTGCTGGGGCTGACCACCAAGTTGATCACCGTCTTGAGCACGACCCAGGTTGCCGGTTTTGTTTCGACCGTCATCGGCGCGCTCACGGTTGCGCAGCTGCGGGGTGTTTCGACGACCCAGATGTCCTCTTTGACTACGACCCAGGTGGATGGTTTGACCACCTCACAGGTCAAGTCCATGACGACATCGTTGCTCTCCATTCTGACCACGACTCAGGTTGGCAGTCTGTCGACGGCGCAGTTGGGGGCGATCACCAACTCGCAGTTGGGCAGGATGACCACGACCCAGGTCGAGTCCATGGCGACCACCATGTTGGCGGCGTTGACGACGACCCAGGTCAAGGGGTTGAGCACGGTGCAGTTGGCCGGTTTGAGCACCACGCAGGTGGGTGGCATGGAGTCTTCCGACATTGCGGCCCTGTCGGTGGCGCAGTTCAGGGGCTTCGATGCGTCTCAGGTCGGTTCGTTGACCTCGACCCAGGTGGCCGGGTTGGGGGCTTCGGTGGTCAGAGGGTTGACCACGACCCAGGTGAGTGGCCTGGAGTCGACCGATATTGCGGCCTTGAAGACTACGCAGGTGAAGACGTTGTCCAGCAAGCAGGTCAATGTGATGTCCACGACCCAGGTGGCCGGCATGTTGTCCGCGCAGATTGCGGCGATGTCCAACGGTCAGTTGGACGGCGTGACCTCGACGCAGATCAATGCGTTGACCACAACGCAGTTTGGTGGTCTGGATTCCAGACAGCTCCGCTCCCTCAGTGCTTCCCAGTTGCTGGGACTGGATGTGTCGAACATCGCTGCCATGGGTAGCGCGCAGTTGAACGGTCTGACGGGTAACCAGTTGGGCGATTTGACCTCGACCCAGTTGTCTGCCCTGTCCAGCACCAACATTGGCAAGCTCTCCGTGGCTCAGGTCAAGGGGCTGGAGTCGACCCAGTTGTCTGTTCTGAACTCCTCGCAGGTGGTCAGCCTGACGACCTCGGGTGTTCAGGGGCTCTCTACCAAGCAGGTGGCGGGTCTGGTCAGTGATCAGATCGGTTATCTGACCACGAGTCAGGTCGGCGTGTTGACGTCGGCGCAGATGAAGACTCTGTCGACGACGCAGATCGATGGCTTGAGCAGTGCGCAGTTGAAGGCGATGGGTACAGCTCAGTTGAAAGGGTTGGAGAGTAGCCAGTTGGCCAGCTTGAGCAACGACCAGATTATCGGCTTGGATTCGTCTGACATCAGCAAGCTGGCTACGAAGCAGTTGAGTGGCTTCTCGGCCTCGCAGTTGGCGGCCATGACGACGACCCAGGTGGGTGGTTTGACCAGTGTCCAACTGAAGCAGTTGACCACTTCCCAGGTGGGTGGCTTGGAGGCCGATGATATTGCGGCCCTCTCGACCCTGCAGGTGAAGGGCTTGACCAGTTCCCAGTTGGGTGCGTTGAGCAACGAGCAGTTGGCCAAGCTGGGCTCCACCAATGTGGCCGTGTTGTCGGCGGCCCAGTTGAATGGTGTCACAACGACGCAGATTGCGCTGTTGTCGAATGCCCAGGTGGGCGGGTTGTCGTCAAGACAGATTGCCACGTTCTCGACGGAGCAGGTGGCGGCCTTGACGGCGGGTCAGATTGCGGCCTTGACAACCTCGCAGGTGAAGGGGTTGAGTGCTGCGGACATTGCTGTGCTGACTGCGGATCAGGTATCCAACCTGAGTTCCAGCCAGATCAATGTACTCACTGCCGCGCAGATCCGGAGCCTCTCCTCCGAGCGGATCAGTATCCTTTCGGTGGGTCAGTTTGCGGGCGTGACCAAGACGCAGATTGCGTCCTTGAGCAGTGGCCAGTTGGCTGGTTTGACCAACGATCAGATTGCGTCCATGTCGGCTTCGCAGTTCTCCGGCCTGACCGCAGCGGATATCAAGGGTCTGTCCGACGCCCAGGTGAGCGGTTTGTCGACGCAAGTCTCCACCTCGCACATGAGCAGGGCGCAGGTCAGGGGTCTTGAGTCGGGTGACTTTGCCATCATCGGCACCCCTGCCTTCAGCCAGGATCTGGTCAATGGCATGACGAAGGCCCAGAAGGCCAGCTACCAGGCGGCGGGTGGTACCCTCACGTAGGGTATTGTCAGCACCCTGTGATTGTCGCTCTCTCCATTCCCTCTCTTTCGGGAGGGGGGTGGAGAGAGGGGCCACAGGGGGGGTCGCACGGTTGTTGGTTGAATATTTTAACCCCTCTCCCCCGGGAGAGGGGTTTTTCTTTTTTTTTAATCTTTTAAAACAATTGCAGGGGTCCGGGGACCGTCACGGTCCCCGGTGGGGTGCAGGGGCAAAGCCCCTGCATGAACGGGCGCGCTTTCACCGAAGCCCATTTGCGCCGCAAATGGGCGCAGCGCGCCCAAAACGCCCCGCAGGGGCACTCCTGGAGGGCGGCAGCCCGACCGAGAGCGGGCAAAAGGTTGTTTGGTTTGGAGAAAAAACCGATCCTGGCCTGGTATCGAACAAAAAGCGGAAGGCCCGAAAGTTCTGGTTTCTTGTCCAAACATTTTCCGTAACATAACCGTGCGCGTCGGGCTGCCGCCCTCCCAAGGTCGCCCCTGCGGGGCGGTTTTGGGCGCGTTGCGCAAATTTTCTGCGAAAATTTGCTTTGGGAAAACGCGCCGTTCCGCAGGGGCTTTGCCCCTGCACCCCACTGGGGACCGTGACGGTCCCCAGACCCCTGCAATTGTTTAAAAGAAGACCGCAATCCTGTTGGCGCATATGGGGCTTTGCCCCTGCACCCCACTGGGGACCGTGACGGTCCCCAGACCCCTGCAATTGTTTGGCAAGTAAAGTTTCTGGATCAGGCTCCCCTTGTTTTGTCGCTCTGATCGCCATACACTACGACGCGGGATGGTGTGAGTTTACGGATTGAGGCTTTTATGAACGGTATTTGGATCTTCGCTCTCTGTTTGACCGTGGTATTGGGGACGGTTTTGCAGCCGCTTTTCAGTCGGCGAGGCAACCGACCCTTGCCCCAAGGCCTGGAGGGGGATCCATGGCGGGAGCTGGAGGCCCAGCGGGACCGGCTGCTGCTGCAATTGAAAGAGTGGCAACTGGAACCGGACAGGACGACCGGGGCCGCCGCCATCCAGACAGAGGTGGAACAAGAGCTGGCGGCTGTGCTGGCTCGGTTGGATCGCCTGGGTCGCCCCACACCGGCTGGCAAATCCGCCAGTGGGGCAGGGGAGGGGAGCAACAGACCGGATATGGGGTGGGCCATTGCCCTGCTGGTGCTGCTGGTTGGACTGACGGCGGCAGTCTATCAGGGGTTGGGTGGCGCAGGGGCTGTACCGACCCAGGCAGCACAGGAGATGCCTGATGCCGCCATGCTGCAACAGATGGTGGAGCGGTTGGCGCAGCGTCTGGAGCAGGAGCCGGACAATATTCCCGGCTGGTTAAAGCTGGCCCGCAGTCAGGCCGTGTTGGGCAACAGTGCCGGGGCGATGGCATCCTATCGCCATGTACTGAGCCGGCCGGGAGAGCATGCCGAGGCTGTCGTGGGGCTGGCGGCGTTGCAGGTGCAGAGTGGGGTGGCGGAACAGCTTCAGCAAGGGGTGACGACTCTGGAGGCGTTGCTGGCCAAAAATCCGACGGAGCCGGAGGCGTTATGGTTGCTTGGAGCGGTTGCAGCCCGGGCGGGGGAGTACGCGCGGGCGATTGAACTTTGGCAACGGTTGTTGCCGCAGTTGCCGGCCGGCTCCGACCCACGATTGACGGTGGAGGGAGCCATCCAGGAGGCACAGGCGCAGCAGGGGAGCCGTTAGCCGGTACAGGTGACGATCTGCCTTTGAACCCCTGCAGGGGTTCAAAATTGAAAAAATATGGAGAGGATTATCCTGCAGATTCAGGTCACGATGGGATTGCATGGCGGGGCTGGCGTGGTTGCTCTCTATGCTGTAGTATGTGACCCTGGGAATAGAGGAATGTTCTGGTTGATATTGCAAAAGGGAGTGCGCTGTCATGGGTATATTTTCTGGATGGCATTTGTTTATCGTCCTGCTGATTGTGCTGGTGGTGTTCGGAGCGGGCAAGTTGCCGACCGTGATGAAAGATATTGGTCGCGGGGTGAAAAGTTTCAAGGATGCCATGAATGACAAGGAGGCCGAGAATACGGAGCAGGCTCCTGTCGTACAATCCAAAGCCACCATCGAAGGTGAAGTCAAAAAGAACACGTAACGGTAGCGACCTCGGTTATATACGGACACAGAGAACATGTTGGATATGGGATGGGCCGAACTGTTGGTGATTGCGATTGTGGCCTTGTTGGCAGTTGGTCCGGAAAAATTGCCAGAGGTCGCCCAGGGATTGGCCCGAATGGTGCGGCAGGTGCGCCGCATCGTCGGCGAATTTCGCGAGGCCGTCAACCTGGAGGAGTTTGATGCCCAAATTCGCCAGAGCAGTCAGAAGATGGCAGAACCCATTCCTGCCAGGGAGACGGTCCCCGCAGCCGGCGGAGCGGTTGCGCCTGCACCTTCTTCCCCGCATGGGGGTGGCGAGACAGGAGAGGGTGATCTTCGCCCCCTGACGGGGGCGGTGGTCGACGGTGAGGTGCTGCTGCCGCCGCAGGAGGAGCTTGCGGCGGCCATGGCAGAGGAGCCTTCTCCTGGCGAATCGGCCAGCACCTCTGCTCTTCCCGCTTCCGTTGAGCATGAGTTGCCCCGATGAGTGACTCTCCCCTGGATGACAAAATGCCGTTACTGGCCCATTTGATAGAGCTGCGGAACCGGATGCTGATTTCGGTGGCAGCCATCCTGGTGGGCTTTGTCTTCTGCTATATTTTTTCTGAAGATATTTTTCTGTTTTTGGTCCGGCCTTTGCGAAAAATTTTGGGCCCGGATGCCCGAATGATCTACACCGGCCTGCACGAAGCCTTTTTTACCTATATGAAGGTCTCTTTTTTTGCGGGGCTCTTTTTGGCTGTGCCGGTGGTGTTGACACAGTTTTGGCGATTTGTTGCCCCCGGCCTGTACGAGGATGAGCGCAAATCCTTTTTGCCTTTTCTGATTTTGACCCCC
Source organism: Magnetococcales bacterium HCHbin5 (assembly GCA_002753505.1). GTDB lineage: Bacteria > Pseudomonadota > Magnetococcia > Magnetococcales > Magnetaquicoccaceae > Magnetaquicoccus. Next base: position 50,832 of record PEAG01000012.1, read on the forward strand.
TTGCTGTTTTTTTTGGGGGGAGGGTTGGCGTATGAGTTTGTTTTTCCGTTGGCGTTTAAATTTTTTCTGGGGTTTTCCACCCCCACCATTGAGGCGTTGCCCTCCATCTCATCCTATCTCAGTCTGGTGATTACGCTGATTTTTGCCTTTGGGTTGGTGGCGGAGTTGCCGGTGGGATTGTTGTTGCTGATCAAGGCGGGTGTCGTCAGTACGGCAGGTTTGGTGGATAAACGCCGTTACAGTATTGTCGGTGCCTTTGTGGTTGCCGCCATTTTGACGCCTCCCGATCCTTTCAGTCAGATTTTTCTGGCCCTGCCCATGTTAGCAATGTATGAACTATCTATTATACTTGGTCGCCGAATCGAGAAAAAACGGGAAAGTGCCGAGGCAGAGTAAAAAAACGCGGAGTCAATAGAGCGCAATGGCCAGTACAATGGCGTTAGAGATTATTCCCCTGGGTGGATTGGGGGAGATTGGCATGAACCTGATGGTTTATGGCTATGGGGACAAACTGCTGGTGGTGGATTGTGGCCTCGCGTTTCCCAACCCGGATACCCCCGGGGTGGATCTGATTATCCCGGACACCCAATTTTTGGCGGAAAATCGAGATCGGATTGTCGGTTTTGTCATGACCCATGGTCATGAGGACCATATCGGCGCGTTGCCCTATATCTGGCCGGATCTGGAAGGACCGATCTACGGCACGGCAATGACCCTGGGGTTGTTGAAGGGCAAGTTTCGTGAGCACAACCTGCTGAACAGGGTGACGATGGTTCAGGTCAACTATCGGCAGGCGTTTCAACTGGGCCCCTTTTCGATCCGTTATATCCAGGTGACCCACTCCATTGTGGACAGTGCCGCCCTGGCGATCACCACCCCCCTGGGCACCATTCTCCATACGGGGGACTTCAAGATAGACCATACTCCGGTCGGGGGGCGACCTACCGATCTGCACTCGTTGGCCCACCTGGGCGAGGAGGGGGTGCTGGCACTGCTTTCTGATTCCACCAACATAAACCGCCCAGGCGTGACCACCTCGGAGCAGGCGATTACGCCTGTTTTTGAGACTGTTTTTGCCAGGGCCCGCGGCCTGTTGCTGGTGGCCACCTTCTCTTCCAACATTGAACGTATTCAGCAAATCATTCGCGCTGCGGTGGTGGTGGGGCGCAAGGTGGTGTTGAATGGTCGTTCCATGCTGGCCAACGTGGCTGTGGCGCGTGCGTTGGGTTTTTTGATCATTCCGCCGGATACTTTGGTGGAACTGCGGGATATGGGGCGGTATCCCCGCGAGGGATTGCTGATCATCTCCACCGGCAGTCAGGGCGAGCCGAACTCCTCGCTGGTGCGGATTGCGGCGGGGGATCACCGGGAGATCGTGGTGCAGGAAGGGGACATGGTGGTCTTCTCCTCCAAGTTTATTCCCGGCAACGAACGCACCATCTGGAGTCTGATCAACCAGTTTGTCCGGGACGGGCTGGAGGTGATCCACGAAAAAAACATGCCCGAGATCCATGTTTCCGGCCATGCCCCGCAGGAAGATTTAAAATTGATGCTGGCCCTGACAAAACCCAAATTTTTTATTCCCATTCATGGGGAGATGCGTCACCTGCGCAGCCATTGTCAACTGGCGGTGCAGATGGGGGTTGCGCCGGCCAACGGTCTGGTGATGGAGAATGGGGATCGGGCCCTGTTGGAGGCAGATGCGCTCAAGATTGTCGGATCGGTTCCCCACGGGCGGGTTTTTGTGGATGGCAAGGGGGTGGGGGATGTCGGGGATATTGTACTCCGGGACCGTCTGCATCTCTCTGAAGATGGCTTGGTGGTGGTGGTATTGGTGGTGGACAAGGGAAGCAATCAGATATTGCAACGGCCGGAGCTGCTGACCCGGGGGGTTGTTTACGAGGATGGCTCTCAGGGGCTGTTGGCCGAGGCCAAGGATGCGGTGGAAAATGCGTTGGCATTGGGGCCCAAGGCACTGGATTTTTCCGATGAGGAGGGGGCTGGTCCCCGTGAGATTGCCCAGCGTGCCCTGCGGCGGTTTTTCAAAAAACGTTTGGGGCGACGACCGGCCGTGATTCCCCTGGTGATGGAGATGTAGCACCATGGCCAATCGAGTCAAACCGCAACCCGCTCAGAAGCCGCAAAACGGGAGTGCCTGGCCGCGCACGCTGCTCTACGAGGGATTGGGGATTGTGTCTATTTCGGCGGCGGTTTTTTTGCTGCTGACACTGCTCTCCTTTCACCCGGACGACCCCTCTTTCAACCAGACCGGTGGACAGACAATTCATAATGCGGCGGGCCTGTTCGGGGCCTATCTGTCCGATGCCCTTTTTCAGCTTTTGGGTTATGCGGCCGGGGGTTTTGTGTTGTTTTTCGGCATGGCCGGGATGCAGCTTTTTCGCAACGCCATGGCGGCCTACTGGGATCGTCTGTTGGCGGTCATTTTGCTGATGGTGGCGGCAGCCGTCCTGTCGGCCCTGTTTGCGGGCCAGGGGGAGGGGGGCATGTTGCCCGCTGGTCCTGGCGGTTTGATTGGCAGTCTGGGCGCGGAACGGATCCATCGTGCCTTGGGCCCCGTTGGTTCGCTTGTGCTGTTGGTTCCCCTGATCGTATTGGGCCTGATGGTTTTGATCCGTTTTTCCTTGATGGATTATTGGCAGAGTTGGGGGGGCTATTGGCAACGGTTTAAAACATGGTATGCCAATCGCAACACGGCGTCCGGGTCGGCGGCTGAACCGGCGACACCCAAACCGGAAAGCCGGGCAGAGGCTAAAAAAAGATTGGCAGCAGAGGCAAAAAAGGCGGCAGCGGCGGAAGCTGGTATGAGGGCAGAAATGGAAGCCAAAAGGCGGGCGGCGGAGGCAGTGGAACCTACCCTGATTGGGGCAGCGGATGAGCAGATAGAGGCGGATCTGCTGGTGGAACCACGGGAGATCAAAAAGACCAAGACAGGTATCGATTGGGTTGGGCAGATGCGACGTGGTCTGGTGGTATCGGCGCAGTGGACGCGGCGACTGTCTGCGCTCATCTGGCAGCGACTGAAGCAGATCAAGTGGCCTGTCCGCGCTGCGTCGGATGTGGCAAAGCCGGTCGCAGATGAGGCAGAGCCGGAATTTTATCCGGCGCCGTCGGAGGGGTTTCGTGAACCTGTATTTGACGAGTTTGCCGCAACGGGTGAGCGTGCGGTCGTGTATAATGTGGCGGGTCGATGGGAATGGGAGGAGGGGGGTGAAAGGCCGCTGCCAGTGGCCGAGCCGCCCGGATCGCCAGCTGTTTCTCAACCGCCTCTTCCGAGCCCTGTAGCACAGGCTGCTGTTCTTGCACCGGAGGAGCGGGGGAAAGGGGTGGTGCCGCCCAGGATGGAGGGACGGCCGGTATTGGATAAGGCCCAGGAGAGTTCATGGCGACCCAATCCGGTTGAGCTGTGGCCGGAGAGTCCTGGCAAGCCGCTGCCAGCTCCGTTGGTGGTTGCGGATGAGGAGAGGGAGCCGCCTGTGTTGCCGACAACGCTTGGCCGGGATCTGCCCAGTTTTGAGCTGTTTCCCCAGCCGGTTGAGGATCGGCAGGATCTGTTGCGTGGCATGGAGCGGGTCTGGCAGGAGGATCCATCGGCGGAAAATTCTGAGCTGCCGCCCTTTTCCCTGATGGTGGATCCGGGTCCCAAACGGTCGGGCGGACCCAGTCGGGAGGCGTTGAACGTCATTGCCCGCATTCTGGAGCAGAAGCTGGCGGACTTCAAGATCAAGGGGCAGATTGTGGATGTATTGCCCGGTCCGGTGGTGACCACCTTTGAGTTGGACCTTGCGCCCGGTCTGCGGGCGGCCAAGGTGATCGGCTTGTCGGATGATTTGGCCCGTTCCATTTCGGTCTCTTCGGTGCGGGTGGTGGGCAATGTGCCGGGGAAGACGGTGATCGGGATCGAAATTCCCAATGAGGTACGGCAGACGGTTTATCTGAAAGAGATTCTCACCTCGGAGGCATTCCGCAAGATAGGCAGTCCGTTGGCGGTGGCTTTGGGTTCGGACATATTTGGCAATCCGGTGGCGGGCAATCTGGCCAAGATGCCCCATCTGCTGGTTGCGGGGACGACCGGGTCAGGAAAATCGGTGGCGGTCAATGCCATGATCTGTTCCATTTTGTTCAGTGCCCGGCCGGATGAGGTGCGATTTTTGATGGTGGACCCCAAAATGCTGGAGTTGTCCATTTATGAGGGTATTCCCCATCTGTTGGCTCCGGTGGTGACGGATGTCAACAAGGCTGCCAATTTGTTGAAGTGGGCGGTGGCGGAGATGGAAAACCGTTATCGTCTGATGTCGGAGTTGGGGGTACGGAATCTGACCGGTTTTAACGAGCGGATTCAGCAATGTATCGAGCAGGATGAGCAACCCACCCGGCGGGTCAAGATAGGGGTTGATCCCGAGACCGGTCGGGTCGTGGAGCAGGATGAGCCGATTCCTTTGGACACCAAACCGTTGGTTGTCATTGTCATTGACGAGTTGGCGGACCTGATGATTCAGGTGGGCAAGGAGGTGGAGCCGGCCATTGCCCGGTTGGCGCAGATGGCGCGGGCGGCGGGGTTGCATCTGATTCTGGCCACTCAGCGGCCGTCGGTGGATGTCATCACGGGTTTGATCAAGGCCAATTTTCCGACCCGGTTGGCCTTTCAGGTCTCTTCCAAGATTGATTCCCGCACCATTCTGGATGCCATGGGGGCGGATCGGTTGTTGGGGATGGGGGATGGGCTTTTCCTGCCCCCTGGCACTTCGCATTTGCAGCGCATTCATGCCCCGTTTGTCTCCGACAAGGAGGTACATGATCTGGTCAAGTATTTGCGTTCCACGGGGACGCCGGATTATGACCATTCTGTTTTGATGCAGCGTGGTGAGGGGGATGAGGGGGATGAGGCTGGTTTTATGGGGGGAAGTGGTGGCGAGGAGCAGGATGAGTTGTATGATCAGGCGGCCAATGTGGTGATACGGGCGCGCAAGGTGAGTACCAGCATGGTGCAGCGTCATTTCAAGATCGGTTATAACCGGGCGGCGCGCATGGTGGAGCGGATGGAGGCGGAGGGGTTGGTTTCGGCTCCCAATGGTGCGGGCAAGCGCGAGGTGTTGGCACCGGAGCCCTAGTTGGTGGCAGGATTTTGAACCATGGTTGAACGAACGATTGCAGGGGTCCGGGGACCGTCACGGTCCCCGGTGGGGTGCAGGGGCTTAAGCTCCATATGCGCTAACATGATTGCGGTCTTCCTTTAAACGATTGCAGGGGTCCGGGGACCGTCACGGTCCCCGGTGGGGTGCAGGGGCAAAGCCCCTGCATGAACGGCGCGTTTTCCCAAAGCCCATTTTCGCAGAAAATGGGCGCAACGCGCCCAAAACCGCCCCGCAGGGGCGACCTTGGGAGGGCGGCAGCCCGACGCGCACGGTTATGTTATTGATAATTCCTGGATAAAAAACAAGAACTTTTGGATATTCAGTTTTTTGTCTGATCCAAAGCCAGGAATGTTTTTTTCCAAACCCTCCCAAACCTGGCCCGCTCTCAGTCGGGCTGCCGCCCTCCAGGAGTGCCCCTGCGGGGCGTTTTGGGCGCGCTGCGCAAATTTCCTGCGGAAATTTGCTTTTGGAAAGGCGCGCCCTTGCATGCAGGGGCTTTGCCCCTGCACCCCACTGGGGACCGTGACGGTCCCCATGCCCCTGCAATAGTTTTAAAAGATTATAAAAAGCATGGGTGCGGTCATCATGGCACCCCACCGGGGAGCGTGACGGTCCCCGGACTCCTGCAATAGTTTTAAAAGATTTGAGAGGTTACATCAGACCGGCCCGCAGTCGCGCACCTCCGCCGGCACCCGGTCGGCAAACTTTTTAAAGTTTTCCCGGAACTGATTGGCCAGAAAACGGGCCTTTTCATCGTAGGCAACCGGATCTTTCCAGGTCGCACGAGGGGACAAACGCACCGTATCCACCCCAGGCACCGCAACCGGTACCTGCAAACCAAAAATGGGATCCGTGTAGGTCTTGACCCGGTTTAAATCGTCCCCCAAAATGCGGTCAATGATGGCACGGGTCTCACTGATCGGCATCCGCTCCCCCTCCCCATACGGACCCCCACTCCAACCCGTGTTGACCAACCAACACTTGGCCTCAGTCTCAACCAGCTTTTCCCCCAACATGGTGGCATAACGCACCGGATCCAACGCCATGAACGGCTCGCCAAAACAGGCGGAAAAGGTGGCCTGGGGAGCCGTCAAACCCACCTCGGTACCCGCCAACTTGGCCGTATAACCGGAAAGAAAATGATACATGGCCTGCGCATTGGAAAGCCGCGCCACCGGCGGCAACACCCCAAACGCATCTGCCGCCAACAAAATCACATGCCGCGGATGCCCACCCATGCTGTTGGGCTGAATGTTGGACAGCGAACTCAACGGATAAGCCGCCCGCGTGTTCTCCGTAAACTGGCTGTTGTACAGATCCACCCGCCGACTGACCGGGTCCATCACCACATTTTCCAGCACGGTACCAAAACGACGGGTGCACCCCCAGATCTCCGGCTCGGCATGCGGAGAGAGGTTGATCACCTTCGCATAGCACCCCCCCTCAAAATTAAAAACCCCCCGATTGGACCAACCATGCTCATCATCCCCAATCATGCGCCGCCGGGGATCGGTGGAAAGCGTGGTCTTGCCCGTCCCCGACAGACCAAAAAAAATGGCACAATCATTGTTGATCCCCACATTGGCACTGCAATGCATCGGCAACACCCCCACCTGGGGCATGATATAATTCATCACGGTAAAAATTGATTTTTTGATCTCCCCGGCGTAACCGGTACCCCCAATCAAAATTTCACGCCGACCGGGATGCAGAATAATGAACGCCTCGGAACGGGTACCGTCGCTCTCCGGGTTGGCCTTGAACCCGGGCACCGCCAGCACCGTATAATCCGGTTCCTGGATAACCGTGTTGAAGGTACGGGGGTGGATAAACAGGTTGCGGGCAAACATTGCCTGCCAGGCCCATTGGGTAATCACACGCACCCGCTTCTGGTAATAGGGGTCGGCCCCCACCCGACACTCCTGAATAAACAGATCCCGCTCCTGCATGAAGGCCAGCACCCGCCGCCGCAACCGTTCATAATTTTCTGGACTGAAAGGGCGGTTGGTCTTGCCCCAGGCAATTTGCGCCTGGCTGGAAGGCTCTTCCACAATAAACTTGTCGTTGGCTGAACGACCCGTATACAGACCGGTCGCCACCACCAACGCCCCCCCCACCGCCAACCGGCCCTCCCTGCGGTGAATGACCTGTTCCATGAGTTCCGAGGCCGAATAGTCCAAATGGATGTTGCCCACATTGGCCAACCCCTGATCCGCCAAAGCCTGGCGTATGGTCTCAGACCGTTGTTCCCTAATTGCAGTTGCAATCATGCCGGTTCCTTTGTGTTTTCTTGATCTTTTAAAACGATTGCAGGGGTCCGGGGACCGTCACGGTCCCCGGTGGGGTGCAGGGGCAAAGCCCCTGCATGTACGGGCGCGCTTTTACCGAAGCAAATTTCCGCAGGAAATTTGCGCAGCGCGCCCAAAACGCCCCGCAGGGGCACTCCTGGAGGGCGGCAGCCCGACTGAAAGCTGGCCAAGTTTGGGAGGGTTTGGAAAAAAAACATTCCTGGCCTTGTATTCAAAAAAAAACTGAATATCCGAACCTTTGAATATCCGAACCTTTGAATATCCGAACCTTTGAATATCCGAACCTTTGAATATCCGAACCTTCTGCTTTCTTATCCAGGCATTGTCAATAACATAACCGTGCGAGTCGGGCTGCCGCCCTCCCAAGGTCGCCCCTGCGGGGCGGTTTTGGGCGCGTTGCGCCCATTTTCTGCGAAAATGGGCTTTGGGAAAACGCGCCGTTCAGCAGGGGCTTTGCCCCTGCACCCCACCGGGGACCGTGACGGTCCCCGGACCCCTGCAATTGTTAAAAAAAAATCAAAAAAAGAAACAGAAACAGAAACAGAAACAGAAACGTACGGGGATGACCCCCTGAACCCGCAGTCGCTTTACTTTAAAGGCGTGTACACAGGGCAGACAGCCCCAGACCCCATGTATTTTTATTGAAAGGCAAAAGAGGTCAACCCTGCACGGGCACCAGCGGCTGCCGCTGTGGATGGGCAACAGGAGCGGGGGTCATCAACTCCCGCCACCCCTGCTCCCCCACCAGAGGCACAAAACGACAGGCTTCCAACACCTCCCGATGCACATTCTCCGCATCGGTACGAATCAAACGAATCAAAAACTGGGAATGCTCATCCCCCTCCGGAATCAACAGCAACCCACCAACCGCCAACTGATTGGTCAAATTTTCCGGGATGACCGGCGTTCCGGCCGCCACCAGAATGCGGTCAAACAGACGCGGCTCCGGCCACCCCAAACTGCCATCCCCAACCCGATAGATCACATTATGACACCCGAGCCGCCGCAACCGCTGCCGCGCCATCTCAGCCAGAGAAGCAATCCGCTCAATGGTGTAAACCCTGCGACTCAACCCGGCCAGCACAGCCGTCTGATAACCGGAACCAGTCCCGATCTCCAACACCTCTTCACTGCCAGTCAGGTTCAAAGCCTCCGTCATCCGGGCAACCGTATAAGGCTGCGACAAGGTCTGCCCATTGCCAATCGGCAGGGTGGCACTCCCATAAGCCCGCCCAGCCAACGCCTCATCCACAAACAGATGCCGAGGCAGCCCCCCCATCACCTTCAGCAGACGAGGATCACGAATGTGCTGGTTGACAAGCTGCTCCTGCACCATTTTTTTTCTGGCACGCTGGTACAGCAAGGTATGTTGAGTAGAAAACATGGCAAACAACAAGCATCCATTGAAAGACAAACCCCACCCACGCCGTCCCGCTCAGCAGAACCGCTCCGGCAAACCCGCACAACCCCGAACCAACCCGGACCACCCACAGCCACAGGCCCGGCAAAATCAACCCGGCAACAACCTCACCAGCAGCAGTCAGGGCGTCGCACTCTCGCCATCCCGCACCCGCTCCCGCAAAATCTGGCTGGGCTTGAAGGTCAATACCTTGCGGGCGGTAATTTCGATCTCCTCACCCGTTTTGGGATTGCGACCCCGACGGGGAACCTTGTTGCGAATGTTAAAATTGCCAAAGCGGGAAATTTTGACGGACTCTCCGCTCTCCAGCCGCAAGCGAATGGTTTCAAACACCGTATCAACAATGGTCGCAGCCTCTTTCTTGGCCACACCAATTTCACGATAAACGGCTTCCACAATATCTGCCTTAGTCATTGACTGATCCATACCACCCAACCCGCTTTTTGGAAATACCGGGCCGCTCCCTTGTTAACTGGATAAGAGTACACGGAAAAAACAACACACGTGTGTTAGATAACGGATTCCACCCCTGCTGTCAATAAGACGAATGTGACAGCAGGGTTGTTTTGATTAAATTTTTCAATTCACGGTCGCAACACCACACCCTTCCCCACTTTCGATAAAAATTAGCAAATTTCATGCCATTTAAACCAATTCGGCACATACAGATCCAACCCATCAAGGGGAATGGTTGTTGTCAGCCGATTTGTCCTGTGCAGGCTGTGCCGGCGTAGCGGCGGAGGTAGCCGTTGAACAGGGGTTGGATGGTATAGGGCACGGAAAAGCGGGCGTCCGGGTCGTCGTGGTGGCGGGACTCCAGGTGGACCCCGAAGGCACTGACGGTATCCAGCAGGTCGTAGAGCAGAATATGCAGCGGCCAGTGGATCACGACCCGTTTTTCCTCTTTGTGCAGATTTTCGGCGGAGAGGCCGAGGGCATGGAGCAGGCGTTTGATCTCTCCGGTGGTGGGTTTCAGCAGTCCCAGGTGGCTGGAGAGCAGGTGGGGCAGATCCAGTTGTGCAAAGGCTTCTGGCAGTGTGCTCTCCTGGCGTCGAATCGCCTGCAGCAGCTCCTGGGTCCGTTGTTCATATTTTTGTTGTTGGCGGGCCGCTTCGCGGCGGCGATAATCGTTTTCTGACTGGGCCAGGATGCTGGCCATGGCCTCCTGGACGATGGGCATGTCGGAGGTGGCCTCGCCCCGGATAAACAGCGGGTGTCGCAGCAGGGCCAGGACGAAGGCTTTGTTGGTTTGCAGGCCGGTGACGTGGAGGGTTTCGACGGCGGTGATCAGGCGTCTGCGGGCGGCGTCCCGATCTTTGCCCCGCGTGACCACCTGAATCACCATGGAGTCGTACTGTTTGTTGGGCAGGCGTCCGATCTGCTGGCCGTCTCCTCCGTCCAGGCGATCATCCAGGTAGACAAAGATATCCTTGCCGGCGGGCAGTTCCAGGGCGTGGATGGGTTGGCCGGACTCCGGCACGGTAACGATGTCCACGCCCATGGTTTTTTTGAAGGTTTCCCGTTCGGCGGCGGAAAGAAAGCGTTCAAAGCAGATGCGGGCTTCCATGGTGTGGCCGCCCCGTTCCTCTGCATCCAGCTGCTGCTGGGATTTGAGCCGTTTGCCTTCGGCGATGTCGAATTGGGTCTGGATAAACTGGATCCCCCCCTGGTGGCCGGAGACGGGGTGTTCCACCTGGATGCGGGTATTGACCTCCAGAAAATAAAATTTTTGCTCTTTGGGCAGGTACATCATTTCAAAGGTGGCCAATCCTTCGTAGGGGTGGCCGAGTTTGAGTTCCCCTTTTTTGAAAAAGGCGGTGATGTTTTCCCGCAGGAAGCGCACCTGTTCCGGGCTGATGCCGATGGCGGTCTCTTCGATAATTTTTTGTTTGCCCCGTTGCAGTGTGCAGTCGCGCATGGGTCCGAAGCGGATGGTCCCCTCTTTGTCCACCATGACCTGCATCTCTACATGGCGGTTGGAGACGATAAATTCGTTGATGATAAAGGCGGGGTGACGGGCGGCAAACTGTTCAAAGATGGTCAAGAACTCCTCTTCCGGCAGCGAGGCCTCCACCTCCAGTTGTCCTTTGCCGCCGCCGCCGAAGCAGTCTTTGAAGAGAAAGCGTTGCACGGAGGTGTGGTAGCGGCGAAAAAAGCTGCGGGCCTGTTCTTTGGTTTTCAGATCCCCTGCGCTGAGGGGGAGCGGAATGTCGGTCTCCTGGCAAAAGCGGTTGGCCTCCATCTTGTTGCCCAGCAGTTTGATCCAGTGGTGGGAGGGGGCCAGCACCTTGAAATAGAGTGCGGCCTCTTCGTTCCATTCCGGGTCTTCCGAGTTGAAGCCGTAGCCTGGGTGGATGGCCACCCGGGCGGGTGGAATGCCCATGCCTTCGATGAGGGCGCGCACCCGGCGCAGCAACTGAAAATCGGTTCGTTCCTTGCCGGTGCGGCGAAAATCTTTTTGGGCGCAGATGGAAAAGACAATGTCGCCGGCCTCGGTATCCAGCAGGTGTTCCAGGTAGGGCAGGTCTTCCTGTTCTTGCAGTACGAAGACTTTTTTACCGGCTTTGTGGGCTTCGTGGATGATCATGGAGGCGATGATGCCCCGGTTGGCGACGATGATATAGTCAAACGGTTCCGGTTGTTCCCCTGTGGTGCGGGTATCGGTGCAGGCTGAAACCAGCGGTGGCTCTTCGATCGGTTCGGGCAGCAGGCGGGAGAGCAGGTTGAGCAACAGCGGGGTGTAGCCGGGTGGATTTTCGGAAGTTGGGGTCATTTTGCACCTTGGGTATCAAGGGTTTCCGTTTATTGGCCGTTGGTTCCAGCAAAAGTATGCTTTCTTGACTCTAGTCGGTCGGGTGTTAAAATGCAAGCGGTGGTGATCCCGGCCATGGTGCAGGAGCTTAAACGATTGCAGGGGTCTGGGGACCGTCACGCTCCCCAGTGGGGTGCAGGGGCAAAGCCCCATATGCGCTAACATGATTGCGGTCTTCCTTTAAACGATTGCAGGGGTCTGGGGACCGTCACGGTCCCCAGTGGGGTGCAGGGGCAAAGCCCCTGCATGAACGGCGCGTTTTCCCAAAGCCCATTTGCGCAGCAAATGGGCGCAACGCGCCCAAAACCGCCCCGCAGGGGCGACCTTGGGAGGGCGGCAGCCCGACTCGCACGATTATGTTATGGAAAATGTTTGGATAAGAAAGCGAAACGTTCGGATGGTCAGTTTTTTGTTCGATGCGTTCGGATGGTCAGTTTTTTGTTCGATGCAAGGCCAGGAACGGTTTTTTCCCCAAGCCATCCCATATTTTGCCCGCTCTCGGTCGGGCTGCCGCCCTCCGTGAGTGCCCCTGCGGGGCGTTTTGGGCGCGCTGCGCCCATTTGCTGCGCAAATGGGCTTCTGGGAAAGCGCGCCCGTACATGCAGGGGCTTTGCCCCTGCACCCCACCGGGGACCGTGACG
>PEAG01000112.1 GCA_002753505.1 Magnetococcales bacterium HCHbin5
AGCTTTCGGTCGGGCTGCCGCCCTCCAGCAGTGCCCCTGCGGGGCGTTTTGGGCGCGCTGCGCCCATTTGCTGCGCAAATGGGCTTTCGGGAAAGCGCGCCCGTTACATGCAGGGGCTTTGCCCCTGCACCCCACCGGGGACCGTGACGGTCCCCGGACCCCTGCAATTATTTAAAAGACAAGACAAGACAAGATAAGATAAGACAAAAAAGAGGATCGGTTCCACTGGGAACCGACGGTCCCTGAACAACAACACCTGGATAAACACTATGTGCGGCATTATCGGTGTCATCGGTGAACGTAACGCAACCCCCATCCTGGTTGAAGGGCTGAAACGGCTTGAATATCGGGGGTATGACTCGGCGGGCATCGCCGTACTTCAGGGCGACAAGCTGCAACTGGCACGAGTCAAGGGAAAACTGACCTACCTGGAAAACTACCTGGCAGCCAACCCCTGCACTGGCCGGGTGGGGATTGGCCATACCCGCTGGGCAACCCACGGCCCACCCACCCAGGAGAACGCCCACCCCCATACCTCCCCACGGGTGGCCGTGGTCCACAACGGCATCATTGAAAACTACCAACAACTGCGCCAAATGCTGCAACAGGAGGGGGTGGTTTTTCAGTCAGCCACCGATACCGAGGTGGTCCCTCACCTGATCGAACGAGAGTTGCAGACCGGCCTGGAGCCGGAAGCAGCCGTGCGGGCGGCAATCCGGCAACTGGAAGGGGCCTTCGCCCTGGGGATTATCGTCCGCGGTGAGGCGGATCTGCTGTTTGCCGTGCGACGAGGCTCGCCACTGCTGGTCGGTTTGGGGGAGGGAGAAAATTTTATCGCTTCCGACGCCGCCCCACTGGTGCCCTACACCCGGCAGATTATCTTTTTGCAGGATAACGACGTGGTCCTGCTGCGACGTGACTCGGTGCAGATCACCAATCTGGCCGGGGAGCGGGTGCATCGACCGGTCAAATATTCCCAGGTCAGCGCAGCCATCACCGATAAATGGCCCTATCGGCACTACATGCAAAAGGAAATTTTTGAACAGCCCACCGTGCTGGGCGAGACCCTGAAAGGGCTGATCGATGCGGCCCAACGCTGCGTTTTGCTGGACGACAGCCTGGAACGTATCGATCTGGCCGCCATCAAAGGGGTGAACATTGTCGCCTGTGGCACCTCCTGGCATGCCGGACTGGTGGGTCGATACTGGATCGAAGCCTTTGCCCAGGTGCCTGTGAGCGTCGATATCGCCTCGGAATATCGCTATCGGGAACCACCGGCTCTGCCGGATTCGATCACCATGGTCATTTCACAAAGCGGTGAAACGGCAGATACCCTGGCAGCGTTGCGTTTTGCGCGCCAGCGGGGGGAGCCCGTGGTGGCCATTGTCAATGTGCCGGAGTCCACCATCGCCCGGGAAGCGGATGCGGTGTTGTATACCCAGGCCGGGCCGGAGATCGGAGTGGCCTCAACCAAAGCCTTTACCACACAACTGGTGGTGTTGGCCTGTTTCGCGGTGGCCTTTGGCAAGGCCCGAGGCTGTCTGGATCGGTCGCAAGAGGCGGCACTGGTAGAGGAGTTGCTGCACATTCCGGCCATGATGGAACAGGTGTTGGTGCAGGACGAGGCGATTCTGGCGGTGGCACGCAGTTGGATGCACGCGGCGGGCTTTCTGTTTCTGGGGCGCGGCAGCTGTTTTCCGGTGGCACTGGAGGGGGCACTCAAGCTGAAAGAGATCACCTATATCCATGCGGAAGGGTATGCGGCGGGGGAGATGAAACATGGACCCATTGCCCTGATTGACGAGCAGCTGCCGGTGGTGGTGCTTGCACCGCAAGGGCCGCTGTACGACAAGGTGGTGAGCAATCTGGAGGAGGCGCGGGCCAGGGGGGGGCGGCTGTTGGTGGTGACGACAGCGGTGGAGGGAGAGGCGTTGGTGGCGGCAGAGGCGGTGTTGACCATCGCCCCCAGCGGTGTGTTGGCCACGCCCATACTGTATGTGGCACCTTTGCAACTGTTGGCCTATCACATGGCGGTTTTAAAGGGTACGGATGTGGATCAGCCCAGAAATTTGGCCAAAAGCGTGACGGTGGAATAACGGAACGGTGCTCTTTGAACCTGTATCGCCGGGGTCTGGGGAGCATCACACTCCCCAGACCCCGGCAATCCATCAGACAAAATTTTTCGACAACAACTTTTTGATCTCCTCCGGCGGCGCAGCCCCCCGCAAATAACCCGCATCCAAATACAACACCAGATCCGCCATCTGCATGTGACTCGGACGATGGGTGACAAGAAAAATGGTCGTATTGCCCCGCATCTCCTTCACCGCCTCCCGGAATATCTCCTCACTCTCCGCATCCAGATTGTTGGCCGGCTCGTCAAACAACACAATACGAGACCGCTTGAGATACACCCTGGCCAACGAAAGACGCTGCTTGAAACCAATAGGCAGTTGAGAGGTGCGACTCTCATCCACACGGGTGTTGAACCCCTCCGGCATCTTGTGAATGTCCGCCAACAACCCGGCCTTGAAAGCTGCCTGCTCCAACTCGCCATCCGTGGCAACCGGATTGGCAAGACGGAGATTCTGCGCCAACGTTCCATAAAATATGTCACAAATTTGCGGCAAATAACTGATCGATTGCCGCAACATGATGGGATCCAACTGCCGGATATCCTCCCCATCAATCTGAATACTGCCGGCCTGCGGGGTGTACAAACCAAGCAACAACTTGATCAGAGTGGACTTGCCCGAACCATTGGCCCCGATCACCGCCACCACCGACCCGGGAGGCACCTTGAAATTGACCCCAACCAAAGCCGGCTCCGCATCATTGGAATAGCGAAAAGAGACCCGGGAAAACAGTACCGCCCCAGTCAACTGCAACTCACCACGACTGGTCGTATAACTGTCCCGCTCCCCCTTGATCTCCATCAGACGATCCACCTGATTCAAACTGGTAAAAATTTGCACCATCTTGGTGATTCCCAAAAAGGTGGTCTGAATCGGTGCCAGAATCCGCCAGGTCAACATCATCGCCGCCACCACGGAACCCGCCGTCTGCGTGCCTGCCAACACCCCCTTGGCCGTCATCGCCATCACCCCTACCGAGGCCGCCATGGTCAATACATGCGCCGCCGCAGAAAGCACGCTTGTAATCTGTGAAACATAAAAATTGGCCAAAATGGCCTTGCCAGAAAGCTCCCGATAACGGTCGTACCAAATTTCTGCCCCATGACCACTCTGGATGACCGGAATATTGGTGAACGACTCGGTGAGAAAAGCCTGCCGCTGCGACTGCAGACGCCCCGCAGTACTGGTATACTTGCGCAACAACGGCACCAGCACCGCCCCAACCCCCACCAGACAGGCGATCAATAGCAGCATCAGAATGATGACACCCGGACTGATAATGCCCAAAACCAACAGAAAAAAGAGGGTGGTGGGGGCATCATAATAGAGCATGGCCAGATGGCCGGTGAACAGATCCCGCACCACCTCCAGCGAGCGGATGCGGGCCACCTGTACCCCGACCGCCACCCGCTCAGTCATCGGGGCCGGCATTGCCAACAGTCGCCCAAAAATGGAGGCCCCCAGGATGCGCTCCGCCTTGGCACCCACATAAGCCAGGGTGCGCGCCCGCTGGGCCCGCAACAGCGCATCCATGCTGATGGCCAGCAAAGTGCCTGCCAACAGCCCCATCACCATGCTCTGCGAGCCACTGGGGATGCCGCTGTCATAGATGTTCATGTTGAACAGTGCGCTGGAGGTGGCAAAAATATTGCCAAGCAGGGTCATGGCCATGGTGGACCAAATCAGGGAGCTGAAGCGCAGCATCTGATCGGTGATCCAACTGCCGGGCCGGGTCGGCTCCCCGCTCGGTGGCAGGAAATAAAAGGCCTGGCCAGTGATGTTGCCGGACATCCCCTTTTTTTCCCCATCGATCCCATGGATAACCTGTATCTTTCCCTCCTTGTCACGCCCCATCACCACCATCTCTCCCACGGAGCCACTCCCCACAAACAGGAACGGTGTCTGGCGCATATCGATTTGACCCAATCTTTTGCGTTCGGAACGGTGCCTGTAACTCAGATTGGCCATGGTGTTGCAGAAATCGGTGATATCCAGCTCTCCCCCCCCATGCTTGGTGCTGACCAGATGGGGCATCGCTTCGGCCAACTGGCGGGCAGGCCCCTGCCAGTTCAGGGCCTCCAGCAAAACCCGTTGACAGCGGAGCAGGCTGGTCTGGGGCATCTGCATTAAAAACTTTTGCCAGGGAAGCATCGGCTCTTCTTCTGCCTCGTCAGACTCTCCCACCATTGAAGGGGTCGAAATCGACGGTGCCATGGTCGCAGGGATTGCAGAGGGGTCTGTCCTGGTATTGGCTGTCAGGGCAAACACCTCTTGCAAATCGGCCAGGGGCAACAGAGAACCGTTGTGCAACCGCAGCAGCCGATGGGCAATGCGCAGCAACGAAGGCCGCCAGGAGACCAGGACAATGGTACAGTTGCTCTCCGCCTGCAACCGCACCAGCGTATCCCGCAACAGGGTATCACCCGCCGAGTCGATGGCCATGTTGGCCTCATCGAACAGCAATACCTTGGGCTCCATGCTCAGGGAACGGGCAATGGCAATGCGCTGCACCACACCGGCTGGCAGCGACTCCGCCGCCCCATCCCCGACAATGGTGCCATAGCCCTTGGGCATGCGGGAGACCATCACATCCAGTCCCAGCGCAGTGGCCACCCGCAAACCCACCTCATTGCGGCTTTCATCAAACATGGTGATGTTTTGCAGTATGGATCCGCTGAACAGGGTTCCCTTCTGCGGTACATAAGAGACCGCATTGATGAAAGCGGTTGGAACCGTCTCTACCGTTTGACCATTAAAACGCAGGATGCCCCCGGTCGGCAGCACCCGTCCCCCCAGCAACTGGAGCAGGGTGGTCTTGCCGCTGCCGCTGTCACCGACAATGCCAATAATTTCTCCCTGGTTGACCGTCAGGGAAATATCGTCCAACACTGCTTTTTTGCCGGATAAATTGACGCTCACGTGCTCCAGTTCAAACCGGAAACCATGTCTGAGACTCTCCTCCACCTCCTGGGCTGTCAGGGGCTCGTCCTCGACCCGCTCCTCCGGTTTCGGCAACTTGAGCAGGGTATCCACATCCCGGCTGGCAATGCGAATATTTTGCAAGCGGGTCCATCCCCCGACCAGGGTTTGCAGCGGTTGAAACAGTCGGCCCGACAACATGGTACAGGCCGCCAGGCCGCCAGTGGTGAGATCCCCGCTCATCACCGCCAGCGACCCCAGAGCCACCACAACCACCGTGGTCGAATGGCCAATAAAGGCTGAAATGGCAGGCAACAACGCGCTGAGGAAGATGATCTCCTTGGTTTTTTCCGCATGGGAGTTCATCAGCAACTCGTAGCGTCCCAGCATCTGGGACTCCATGGCGATGGCCTTGAGGGAGTGAATTCTGGCCAATGCCTCGGTAATAAAGCCAAAACGACGCATGTTGGATTTGGAGTCGGCATCCAGTGCCTTGCTCATCCGAATCCCCCCCCGATAGGAGACCAGGACGACAACCCCCATGGCAGCCAGCGGCGCGAGGGCCAGATGGCCCCCCAGTTGGGTGATCAGGTAAAGGTATAGCAGCAGGAAGGGCAAATCGAAGAGAGCCAGCAGCAGCTGGCCGGAATAGAGTTCACCAACCGTTTGGATGGAGCCCATCCGTTCCAGCAGATTGGCCCCCCCCTCTCGTGCCAGCTCTTTCGGGTGGGCGTGCATCACCCGCTGGAAAATGTCACAACCGGTCACGTGCTCAAAACGGGCCCCGACCCAACCGACATAGTAGGAGCGAAACCAACGGAATATGGCCTCGACCAGCAGGGCCGCCAGGACACCTGTGACCAGGATATTGAGGGTGGTCTCTCCCTGGTTGGGGATAATCCGGTTGTAGACCTGCAACAAGGCCAGCGGTACCGCCAGCCCGATCAGGTTGATCATCATGGACAACAATGCCAATAAAATCAATGTACTGGCCAGTTTTTTGCCATCCAGGGAAAACCAGGCGTAGCCGTCAAACATTTTCCCCGCCTTCTTCAATGTGGACGCTCAGTGTGCATGGTTGTTGTGATCCAGTTGGAAAATCCAGCAACGAAGGGTGTCAAGTGATCGTGGTTACGTAATCATCTGGAGGGAGTTGCACAACGAAACGAATGAGAACCGCCTCAACGCCACCGCTGCAAAGCCGCCCGCACGCGACCCACATGGCAGTGACAATGGCGGTCATCAGCCGGGGCCACCCCCTCATTTTGTAGACGACACAGATCGGTATGATCCCCCATCCCATGGGGGACGGACAGCAAGACCTCACGCAAAGCTTGTGCCATGCGTTGGTATTTTTCCGCCTCAGGCGGGGAGAGCGGTTCGGTCATGGCAATACGTGCAGCAGCGCATCCATGACCTGGTCCTGCTCATCGGTGGAGAGAAAGGGGTGCATGGGCAACGAAAGCACCTCCTGAGCGGCCTGATTGGCCACCGGAAAGGCTGTTTCCGGGTAACCCAGCGCAGCAAAGACAGGTTGACGATGCAGCGGGGCGGGATAGTGGATGGCGGTGGGAATGCCGACGGCGGTCAAGTGGTGTTGTACGGCCTCCCGTGCCGGCGTGCGAATGGTGAACTGGGCATAGACGCTGAGGTTGTCGGGGGAGACGACCGGCAGTTGTACCCGACCCGCCAGGCGGCTCCGGTAGTAGTCGGCCACCCGCTGCCGTGCCGCAATTTCCGCCTCAAAATGGGGCAGTTTGGCCAACAATACCGCGGCCTGGATGGTGTCCAGTCGGCCATTAAAGCCCAACATGGCGTGTTGATAGCGGGCGATTTGACCATGTTCGCGGATCACCCGCAACCGTTCTGCCAACGTGCCATCGTTGGTGAAGGCCATGCCGCCATCGCCGAAACAGCCCAGCGGTTTGGCGGGGAAAAAGGAGGTGGCAGCGGCGTGACTCAACCCACAGGAGCGTCGGCCCCGATAGCGGGCCCCAAAGGATTGGCAACCATCTTCCAGGCACAACAGGCCGTGGTGGTCGGCGATGGCGTTGATGGCATCAAAATCGGCGCAATGGCCATACAGGCTGACCGGCATGATGACGCGGCTGCGGGGGGTGATGGCCGCCTCCAACTGAGTCGGGTCCAGGTTCAGGGTGTGGGGATCCACATCGACAAAGACCGGTCTGGCCCCCAGCAGGCTGATCACCTCGGCGGTGGCGATAAAGGTGAACGGGGTGGTGATCACCTCGTCGCCGGGGGCAATGCCCCAGGCCATCAAGATGGCCTGCAGGCTGTCGGTGCCCGATGAAAACCCCACCGCGTGCTGCACGCCGACAAAACGGGCCAGCTCCGTCTCCAGTTGGGCAACTTGTGGCCCGTTGATAAACAGTGCCGATTCCACCACTGTCTGGATGGCACTGTCAATGGCATTCCGGTAGGCATGGTACTGGGCCTGCAGGTCAATAAAACGCATCTGTTTTTCAGCTCCTATACAAGGACAATCATCCGCTTTGTCAAGCCAGCCGTGCCGCAGCCGTTCCCGTCATTATCTTCACGCGACCGGAAACAGGCTCTCATTTTCCATCAACTGTTCCAGGCTCTCCCGTCGGCGCACGACGGCAAACTGGTTGCCACGCACCAGCACCTCTGCCACCCGCGGGCGGGTGTTATAGTTGCTGCTCATGGTGAATCCGTAGGCTCCTGCCGAACGCACGGCCAGCAGATCTCCCGACTGGAAAGCGGGCAGCAGGCGATCCTGGGCAAAAAAGTCTCCGGATTCACAGATGGGTCCGACCACGTCGGTCATCCGCTCTTCCTGGCCGAAACGCCGCGCCACCGGCAGAATGGCGTGGTAGGCGTTATAGAGGGCGGGGCGGATCAGGTCATTCATGCCCGCGTCCAGGATGACAAAATATTTTTCCTCTCCCTCTTTGACATACTCCACCCGGGCCACCAGCACCCCGGCGTTGCCGGCGATGACCCGGCCCGGTTCCAGGATCAGGGTACCCTGTCGTTGGGCAAAGGAGCTGTTGGTCAGCTCTGCCAGCAGGGCCCCGGCGTAGAGGCCGGGGTGGGGAGGCAGGCGGCCATCCTCGTAGGGAATGCCCAGTCCGCCTCCCAAATCCAGGTAACGCAAGGGGATGCCCTCCCGTTCCAGGAGATCCAGCAGCAGCAAAACCCGGCGCAGGGCATCGACGAAGGGTTCCAGTGCGGTCAGTTGGGAACCGATGTGGCAGTCCAGTCCCAGCACATCCAGGTGGGGCATGCGGGCCGCTTCCCGGTACAGGGCCAGTGCCTGTTGGTAGGGAATGCCAAACTTGTTGCGGCGCAGGCCGGTGGAGATATGGGGATGGGTTTGGGGGTCGACGTCCGGGTTGATGCGCAGGGCTATCGGGGCCCGTCGTCCCAGGCGTCCGGCCAGTTCGTTGATGCGGCGCAGTTCGCCGACCGATTCGACATTGAACAGCAGGATGCCGTACTCCAGGGCGGCTGTGATTTCGCTGGCACTTTTGCCGACGCCGGAGAAGACCACCCGCTGGGGTGGGCAGCCGATCCGTTGCACCCGGGCCAGTTCGCCGCCGGAGACAATGTCAAATCCGGCTCCCCGGCGCAGCAGGGCATCCAGCACCGCCAGGTTGCTGTTGGCTTTGACGGAGTAGCAGATCAGGTGCGAACAGGGGGTGAAGGCTTGTTGAAAAACCTGGAAATGGTGTTGCAGGGTTGCTTCGGAATAGCAGTAGAAGGGGGTACCCACCGCCTGTGCAATTTGATCCAGGGGGACTTGTTCACAAAACAGGCGATTTTCCCGATAAAAAAAATGATCCATTCCTATTCCATTGCTGCGCCATTATGCAAGAGAGCTGTGGATAATGCCCATGCTTTTCTAATCTTTTCAAACTATTGCAGGGGCCTGGGGAGCGTCACGCTCCCCAGTGGGGTGCAGGGGCAAAGCCCCATATGCGCCAACAGGATGACCACGCCCATGCTTTTCTAATCTTTTCAAACTATTGCAGGGGCCTGGGGAGCGTCACGCTCCCCAGTGGGGTGCAGGGGCAAAGCCCCTGCATGTAACGGGCGCGCTTTCACAGAAGCCCATTTGCGCAGCAAATGGGCGCAGCGCGCCCAAAACGCCCCGCAGGGGCACTCCTGGAGGGCGGCAGCCCGACC
>PEAG01000113.1 GCA_002753505.1 Magnetococcales bacterium HCHbin5
TTCTCCCGGGGGGAGTGATATTTCCTGACCTGTTTTGACATGGTGCATACCTCCGTTGGTTGGCCATTATATCCGGCTTACCCGAACGAGGCAATCGTTACATTCCGTCTGAGGCAACACACCCGGACTGGTCAAGCGGGTGAGCCGGGCGGAAATCATCGCCAACGACTGGAGCCTGACACCGGGCCGTTATGTCGGCGTGGCCCCGGAAGCGGTGGACGAGGAGTTCGACTTTGAGGAGAGCTTGCGGGCCATCCATGTCGAGTTGCTGGAACTCAACCTGGAAGCCTCTGACCTAGCCGACCGCATTGCCCGCAATTTTGAGGAGTTGGGGGTATGAGACTTGAAACCATCAGAATTGGGGATCTGGGGAAGATTGTAACGGGGAAAACACCTGCCACAAAAAATCCTGCCTTCTTTGATGGAGACTATCCCTTTGTCACACCGTCTGATTTAGACTGGAAAACGTACTACGCTAGATCAACGAAAAGGACTGTATCAGCGGAAGCCAAAAAGGCTCATAAGGGTCAATTTATTCCCGCCGATGTAGTGATGATGACGTGCATCGGAAATACCATTGGCAAATGTGGGATTTCCCACAGACCATGTTTGACGAACCAACAGATTAACAGCATCGTTCCGCACGCAGGATATGATCCAAAATTCATTTATTACCTTTTGATTTTGAATGCAGATGTCATTCGTGGCGTTGGGCTTGGTGGTGGTGCTGCAACACCAATCGTAAACAAGACCGCGTTCTCAAACATTCAAATTCAAGTTCCTAAAAAATCTTCTTGGCAAGCCATCGCCTCCATTCTCTCCGCCTACGACGACCTCATCGAAAACAACCGCCGCCGCATCCGGTTGCTGGAGGAGGCGGCCCGGCTGCTCTACCGGGAGTGGTTCGTCCACTTCCGCTTTCCCGGCCATGAGCATGTGAAGATCGTGGATGGGGTGCCGGAGGGGTGGGAGAGGAAAACAGCATTCGACACCATGGAAGTGTTGAGCGGTGGCACCCCAAAAACCGGAAACCCTGAGTATTGGGATGGGGAAATACCATTCTTCACGCCCAAGGACGCCACCGATACCATCTTCTCTGGCGTGACCGAAAAGACACTTTCTGAGGCAGGACTGAAAAACTGCAACAGCCGACTTTATCCTAAGCACACGGTTTTCATCACTGCCCGAGGCACCGTAGGGAAACTGAATATGGCGCAATTGCCAATGGCCATGAATCAGTCATGCTATGCCCTGGTAGCACTCCCGCCGCTGAACCAGGAGATTTTGTATTTTGCCTTGGGAGCGGCCATCACTGAATTCAAAGGCCGGGCTGTAGGTGCTGTCTTTGATGCCATCATCGTAGACACCTTCAAATTGATCCCTTTCATGGTGCCACCTGAACAGTTGGTCCGGGAGTTCACCCAGTCAGTAGAACCAATGGTTGCCCAGGCGGATACCCTGCTCACCCAAAACCACAAACTCCGCGCCGCCCGTGACCTCCTCCTCCCCCGCCTGATGAACGGGGAGATTGTCGTATGAGTCGCGCCCCCTGCATTCCCGACACCCTTCCCATCGACAACCTGAACTGGAAACGGCTGGTGCCGTTCATCAACAGGGCCTCCCTGTCCATAGGGCGATATAACGGTACTCTGGATGGCATGGTCAACGCGGCTGTGTTGCTATCGCCCATTACCAGCCATGAAGCGATTCTCTCCTCCCGGATCGAAGGCACGGTGGTTTCGATGACCGAGGTGCTGGGACACGAGGCCGGAGAACTATTCAGCGAAGAGAAACGCAGCGACATCAAGGAGATCACCAACTACCGACGGGCACTGCTCACCGCCGAGGAGGCACTCAACGAGCACCCCGTGACTCTCTCTCTGATCCGTGCGTTGCACGCCATGCTCATGGAGGATGTGCGCGGCGGCGACAAGACCCCAGGGGCCTTCCGCACGGACCAGAACTGGATCGGCCCCAGAGGATGCACCATCGAAGAAGCCCGCTTTGTGCCGCCCAACCCCATGGTGATGCGGGACGCCCTGGAAAATCTGGAAACCTTCATTGCCAGTGATGAGACCGACCCTTTGACACAACTGGCCATCATCCACGCCCAGTTCGAGATCATCCATCCCTTCAACGATGGCAATGGACGCCTGGGGCGCATGCTGGTTCCGTTGCTGCTCTACCAGAAGCACATCTTGCAGCGTCCCATGTTCTATCTCTCGGAATACCTGGAGGCCTCCGACCAGGAATACCGTGAACGCCTGCTGGCCATCTCCGATACGGGCGACTGGCAAGGATGGGTGGAGTTCTTCCTGACAGCACTTCACCATCAGGCGGAAGGCAATATCACCAAGGCCCGGCGGATTCACACCCTGTACGAAGAGATGAAGGCGCGCTTCCGGGACTTGACTCACTCCCAATTCGCCGTGGCGGCCCTGGATGCCTTTTTCACCCGACCCATTCTGGACACAAAAGCCTTTATCCGGTTGAGCGGCATCAGCAACCGGGGAACCGCCAATGCCATGCTGCGTGCTCTGGCAGAGCAGGGAATGATTCAGGTGATCCGCGAAGGATCCGGGAGGCGTTCCGCCGCCTACGCCTTCCCCCGGTTGATCAACATCGCCGAAGGGCGGGAGCTGTTCTGATGATTGCCCGCTTGTGTACGATCCAGAAGCAGCAATGCGGATTATGTACGGCAAATCGCTTTTTACCGTACATAATCCGCATTGCGTCCTGTGAAGCGTACACAAGGAGAATTTCGACTGATAAGGGGGAAAACCATGTCCCAACACGATGAACCGGTCCGCCGTTTGAACGATCCCGATTTCCGCCATGCCGAAGCCGCCTTGAAACGGGCCGCTGAGAAAGCGCAACGCCAAGCCAGGGAGGCCGGACTGGAGCCGGTGGTGCGTCAGTCGCAACCCGTCACCAAGCCTGAATTGAACGGGACGCAGCCTTGAGCCGCTTCAACGAAGATACCCTGGTCCAGGAGACCACGGCAGACTATCTCCAGCGTCACCTGGGCTGGGAGTCTGTTTATGCCCACAACGCCGAAATCCCCGGCCCTGAGGGCACTCTGGGCCGCGTTGACGACCGGCAGGTGGTGCTGACCCGTTACCTGGGGGAGGCCCTGATTCGGCTCAACCCCGGCCTGCCGGACACTGCCTATCAGGAGGCACTGCGGCTGATTCTGGCGGTTTCTGTCTCCCAATCTCCTCTCCAGATCAACCAGGAGAAGGATCGCCTGCTGCGGGATGGCGTCCAGGTGGCCTTCCGCAACGAAAAGAGAGAACGGATCAAGCAACGCCTGCGCCTGATCGATTTCAATAATCCCGACAACAACCATTTCCTGGTGGTTCGGGAGATGTGGGTTCGTGGGGCACTCTACCGCCGCCGCCCAGACCTGATCGGTTTTGTCAACGGCTTGCCGCTGATCTGGATGGAGATGAAAGCCATCCATAAAGAGATCCGCTCAGCCTTTGAGAAAAACTTGGCCGACTACCGGGACACCATCCCCCATCTGTTTCACCATAACGCCATCCTGCTGCTGGGCAATGGCATAATCGCCAAGATCGGCACGCTTTCCAGTCGCTACGAGCACTTTCACGAGTGGAAACGGTTGGAAGAGGAGTCCCCCGGCATCGTAGAGATGGAAACCCTGCTCAAGGGGATCTGCGACCGGGGCCATTTCCTGGATCTACTGGAAAACTTTATTCTGTGGGACGAAAGCCATCAAGGACCACCCATTAAAATCATGGCCCGCAACCACCAGTTCCTGGGGGTCAACCGGGCCGTCCGGGCGGTGGAGGAACGACAGGAACGCCTGGGCCGCCTGGGAGTGTTCTGGCACACCCAGGGGTCAGGGAAAAGCTATTCCATGGTCTTGTTTACCAAAAAGGTGCGGCGCAAGCTGGGTGGTCACTTCACTTTCCTGATTCTTACCGACCGGGAGGATCTGGATACGCAGATCTACCGAACCTTCGCCGGGTGCGGCCTGGTGGACAACGACCGTGACCCCTGCCGGGCAGAATCGGGAGAACACCTGAAAGCACTTCTGGGACAACGCAAGGGGTTCATCTTTACCCTGATCCAGAAATTCAACCAGGACGTGGAGTCGAAAAATCCCTGGTCCGACCGAAACGACATCATCGTCATCACCGACGAGGCCCACCGTACCCAGTATGGCCGCCTGGCCATGAACCTGCGCAATGCCCTGCCCAACGCCGCTTTCATCGGCTTTACCGGAACGCCCCTGTTCGAAAATGACGAGATCACCCGGCGGGTGTTCGGTCAGTATGTCTCCACCTACGATTTCCAGCGGGCAGTGGACGACAACGCCACGGTGCCCCTCTATTATGACGCCCGAGGGGACCGGTTGGGGGTGGCCACTACAGATCTGAACGAGCGGGTGGCGGCAAAACTGGAAACCCTGGAGATCGATGATATTGACGTGGCCCAAAAGCTGGAAAAAGAGCTCCAACGGGACTACCACCTGATCACGGCGCAAAAGCGGCTGGAGCAGATTGCCCATGACTTTGCTGACCACTATGCCAGTGCCTGGGAGACCGGCAAGGCCATGTTCGTCTGTATCGACAAGATTACCTGCGTGCGCCTGTTCGACTTGGTGCAGCCATTCTGGCGGGAAAAAATGGCGGCACTGGAACGGGAGGCGGAGCGGACATCTGACGACCAGCAGGCCGTCCACCTACGCCGCCAGATTGCCTGGATGCGGGAAACCCGCATGGCGGTGGTGGTGAGCGAGGAACAGGGCGAGGTAGCGAAGTTCAAGTCCTGGGAGTTGGATATCACCCCGCACCGCGCCCTGATCAAGAACGGTTTTGAGACCCAGGACGGCCAACGGATCGACGTGGAGACCGCTTTCAAGCGCGCCGATCACCCTTTCCGTGTAACCTTCGTCTGTGCCATGTGGTTGACCGGCTTTGACGTGCCCAGCCTCTCTACGCTCTACCTGGACAAGCCACTCAAGGCCCACACCCTCATGCAGGCTATTGCCCGCGCCAATCGGGTCCACGAGGGCAAGAACAACGGCCTGATCGTGGACTACTGCGGAATCCTGAAAAATCTGCGCCAAGCCCTGGCCACCTTCGCCGGGGGTGGTACCGATGGAGGCAACGACAAGGAGCCAGATCCGGTGCAACCCGACGCGGAGTTGTTGGCCGATCTGGCGGAGGCCATTGGTATGGTACGCGGCTTCCTGGAAGCGCGGGGAGCACCCCTGGATGAGATTGTCGAGCAGACCGGCTTTGCCCGCAACGCGGCCATTCTCAGGGCCAAGGAGGCGGCCAACGAGAACGACGAGTCTCGCAAGCGGTTCGAGATCATGGCCCGTGCGGTGTTTCGCAAGTTCAAGGCCTGCATCCCGCTGAAGGAGCGGATCAATCCCTGCCGTTACGACGTGGATGCGGTCAACGTCATCTACAAGGGGCTCCAGGAGGACCGGGAAAAGGCAGACATTAATGACATCATCCGGGAACTGCACCGGGTGGTGGACGAGAGCATTGACACAACGGTGAAAGAACCCGGTACGGATTCCGTACCCTACGACATCAGCCGCATCGACTTTGAGCGATTAAAAAAGGAGTTTGAACGTTCTCCGACCCAAAACTCCGCTGTGCAAAGCCTCAAAGAGGTGGTAGAAAAACGGCTTCGGCGGTTGTTGCTGCAAAACCCCTTGCGTACCAACTTCCAGCAGCACTACGAGCGGATTGTGGAAGAGTATAACCGGGAGAAAGATCGTGCCACCGTTGAACGCACGTTCGAGGAACTGCTGAAACTCAGTGAAATCCTGGATGAGGAGGAACAACGGGCGGTTCGGGAGGGACTGGATGAAGCCTCTCTGGCCCTGTTCGACTTGCTGGCCAAGCCGGATATCTCAAAGAAAGAGCGGGAGCGGGTGAAACAGGTTGCCCAGGAACTTCTGGCCAAGGTGCGGGCCGAGGTGGAGCGTATCCACGACTGGCGGGAGCGGCAGGTCAGCCGGGATGCGGTGCGGGTGTCGATTCACAATTTTCTCTACGCAGATGACACCGGCCTGCCCGTGGACAGCTACGGGGAAGATGAGGTGGAGGACATGACCGAACGGGTCTTTCGCCATGTATTTCAGTCCATGCCCGAGCCGTTGGGGTTCGGCGCGTATGCCTTTTGACTCCTGTTGCGCTGGAGGAGCCCATGGCCCACAACCATCTCACCCCCGCACGTTTTTCCGCAGTGTACCAAACAGGCTGCTGCAACGCTATTTCAGTCAGAAAACGGGAGGTTGCTTCCTGGCAAGGAGCGGGACTCTACCCCGACCAGGCAGACGACTCCTTCAGGACGATGCGGTGCTGATGGGTGACCCTCTGGAGGGGATGGGCAAGGGGGCAAACAGCCGCTTACTGGCCAATGAGATTTTTTCCAACTGCTTACCGGAACAAAAAAGGCCACTTCGGGAGTGGCCTTGAACATAAAGCCATACAAATAAACAAAATATCTGGATTGACGTTTCCGGCAATTTCCGCTATTTTTTCTTCAAGCGGGTACCATGTGGGTAGCGGTATGCCCACCTATCCGCCGACCCCCTCAAGAGTGCGGCGGACCGTATCTCCAGCCAGATAGCGGCATCGCTGAGCGGAAAAGAGTCCAAAAACGTCACCCCCCTGGTACGCCACCAGGGCACAGGAGTTTGAACCATGTTGGCCATTGAACTGCCATCGGACACAGAAGAGATGTTCCAAGCGGTATCCAGGGAGACCGGGCGGTCTCTGAAAGAGTTGGTGCAGGAGGCACTGGACCGTTTCCTGGAGGAGTGGGAAGACCGGCAGGACGCGGAGGATGCCGACCGTATCTACCGCGAGTTCAAGGAGAGTGGAGAGGTTGGCATTCCGTTCGACGACGTGATCCGCGAAATGGGACTGACGCGGGATGACTTGGCGTGACCTACTCGGTTATCTGGAAAAGTCAAGCCAAGAGAGATCTTGCCTGCCTGGATGGCGCAACACGCATCCGCATCTTGCGTGCCGTGATCAATCTGGAGACCAACCCCCGTCCACTTGGTTCAAAGAAAATGCATGGTCCCTCGGAATCCTGGCGCATCCGTTCGGGCGACTACCGCATTCTCTACACCATCGAAGATGACCGACTGGTCGTCCTTGTCATCAAGATTGGTCACCGGCGCGAAGTCTACCGCTGACCATCGAATGCCCTGTTTCATGCCAACCAGGAAGGTAAAAGTCCCATAAGCACAACAACCGTGTGCCATGTTGGGCTGATCGCTGGTTGCTGAATTTTATCCGGGTGATTGCTGTTTGATTGCCGGAACAAAAAAGGCCACTTCGGGAGCAGATTTAAAAAGTTGATTTTAATGTGTATTGCCCCCGGTTGCCTGGAAACGGTCAGTTTCGGATAATGACCCAAGCAACCGACAAGAACAGGAGGACAGAACATGGGCAAACCATCCAATTTGACCCCAGAACAGCGCACAGAGATCGTATTGGCCTTGTTACGGCGCGAGGAACCGGCATCTATACTGGCTCGCCAGTTATGGTGTCAGCACCAAGACCATTGGCCAATGGAAAGATGATTTTATCGCCGCAGACACGTCTGCGTTTGGCTGCAGGAAAACGCCAGACGGTTGACAATGCAAAGCAATTGGCCGCGTTGGAATCGGCAGTAGCAGAACGTGACCGAGTCATCGGCGAGTCGACCATTGCCAACGTGATTCTAGAAAAAATGGTGCCGTCCTTTCCTCGACGACAATTTTCGCCGGGAATTGACGGTCGTGTGCCAGTCCAACCCCATTGTCCGACAAACAAAGGTGCTGGCACTGCTGAATATCAGCAGGTCGTCGTGGTACCATCGACATGTCAGCCAGGAGGATCGGCGTACTCCTGTTCCAAAAAGGACCTCCATCCAAGAGGAAGGGGCTACTGCGGTCCGCAAGTTGGCGGAACGCTATCCGATGTGGGAATATTTATCAGGCAGCCAAGCTTTTCGAATTGTTACCCCAGAGGCCGAACGACCTGTGGCAAACCAACGTGACCTATATCCACATACCCGATCACGGTTGGTGGTATGCGGTAACAGTGATTGACTATTTTTCCCACTACTTGTCGGCACTGCACCTGACCCCCAGTTGCGCGGCTGTCGAGGTAAACAAGGCTATCAAGCAGGCCATGAGCAAGGCTGGGTCCATTCACGGCAAGCTGTCCAAGCCCCCGTTCCTGGTTACGGACAATGGCTCGTCCTTTTTGGCCAAGCGGTTTCAAGAGTTTATCGCTGACGGTTTTCAGCACGTACGCATCCAGTACCGTACTCCAACACAACTGGGGCTCCTGGAACGGTTTCATCAAACCCTCAAGACTGAAGAGGTGTACTGGAGGCTTTACGACAATCCTGGCCATCGCCGTCAAAGCCTGGAGGCTTATCATGAGGTGTACAACACAGGCCTCATTGGGCCTTGAGGCCAGAGGGTGGTGGCGATCCAGTCAACCCCAGCAGATGTCTATGCTGGTGGGATCTCCATCACGATCCCGGAGTGGCAGCACTGGGCCAAGGCCGCCAAGAAGAAGCTGCAAGAAACGATGGAGGCCGATGCCGACAAGGTGCTGGCGGCATGACCATCATTATCAACAGGTTGAATGACGAAGAGAAAATCCCTCGGACCATCATGGAACCAGTACAATCCCGGCAAAAGCGCATCCGTAACACTGGACAGTATATTCGGATACCAGCGTTTCGATCTGGGAGGAAGTTCTTCCGCGATATCTGAGGTTTGTTTGCGCCATGTGTCGAACACGTGATTCTGCTTCATTTCCCGTAACCAATCCGGAAAATTCCATAATCAAACCAGGCGATTGCCGGTCATCTGGAAAGGCGATGGCCACGGCGGCCGCTATCACCGCACCGGGGCGATCGCAAGTAATCGACGCATATGCTACGGGCACCAGAGCCCCACACGGATGTCAATAGCCGCCCAAAATGTACCAGGCATGTTCACCCAAAGTGTACCACCCCGACGACCAATTTTGCCCGGCTCTGATCTGACTTTTTGATCGTCGGGATGTTCACCCAAAGTGTACCA
>PEAG01000114.1 GCA_002753505.1 Magnetococcales bacterium HCHbin5
GGTGACGTGGCAATCGGTAACTTGCCAAACCGAGCCTACTCTTTTTCTACCCTGACAGCACCCCTTTCTGGCGTGCGATAATCATGGTCGGTGGACGAAACGATGATCAAGGCCCAGAAGATGCTGTGAACTTTGTTGCAACTGCCCATGCTTTTTCCGAAATAGTTGTGTGCATGAACCCATACTGTCTCTTGACAATGGCTGGGAAATCCATTGCAGGGCATAGAGTTACTTGATGAAGGAGGAGGATATAAAATGAGCAAAATCATTGGTATCGATCTGGGCACAACCAACTCCTGCGTGTCCGTTCTGGATGGGAGTGAGCCGAAGGTCATTGAAAACAGTGAGGGGGCTCGCACGACGCCCTCCATGGTGGCTCTGCTCAAAAATGGCGAGCGACTGGTTGGGCAGGCTGCAAAACGGCAGGCTGTGACCAATCCATCCAACACCCTGTTTGCCATCAAGCGTTTGATTGGTCGCCGTTTCAATGACCCCATGACACAGAAGGATCTGGGAATGGTTCCGTACAAGGTTGTCCCATCAGATGGTGGTGATGCCTGGGTGGAGGTGAACGGGCGCAAAATGAGCCCATCCGAAGTCTCAGCCATGATTTTACAAAAAATGAAGCAGACGGCGGAAGATTATCTGGGAGAAAAGGTTACGGACGCGGTCATTACCGTTCCGGCCTACTTCAATGATGCTCAACGGCAGGCGACCAAGGATGCCGGCAAGATAGCAGGCCTGAATGTATTGCGTATCATCAACGAGCCGACGGCCGCCTCTCTGGCGTATGGTTTGGACAAGAAAGGTGGGCGCACCATTGCCGTTTACGATTTGGGTGGCGGTACTTTTGATGTCTCTATTCTGGAGATTGGTGATGGTGTCTTTGAAGTCAAGGCGACCAATGGTGATACCTTCCTTGGAGGCGAAGATTTTGACAAAGCCATCATGGACCACTTGGCCGACACTTTCCAGAATGAGCATGGCATCAATTTGCGCAAAGATACCATGGCCCTGCAGCGTTTGAAAGAGGCTGCTGAAAAGGCCAAAATTGAACTGTCCAGCAGCATGCAGACAGAGATAAATCTGCCATTCATCACTGCGGATGCCAGTGGGCCAAAACATCTCACCGCCACTTTGACCCGTGCCCGCCTGGAGGGATTGGTGGATGGGCTCATTCAGCGCACCCTGGAACCGTGTCGTACTGCCTTGCGGGATGCGGGCATAACCACCCGACAGATTGACGAAATCGTTCTGGTGGGTGGCATGACCCGGATGCCAAAGGTACAGGCACTGGTGAGTGAATTTTTCGGCAAGGAACCTCACAAAGGGGTCAATCCCGATGAAGTGGTGGCTATCGGTGCCGCCATTCAAGGTGGCGTTCTCAAGGGGGAGGTAAAGGATGTCTTGTTGCTGGACGTGACGCCTCTCTCACTGGGGGTTGAAACCATGGGTGAGTTGTTTACCCGGTTGATTGACAAAAACACAACGATTCCGACGAAAAAATCGCAGGTTTTTTCCACTGCGGTGGACAACCAGCCAGCGGTAACCATCCGGGTGGCACAGGGTGAACGGGAAATGTTTGCCGACAACAAACTGCTGGGGCAATTCAACCTGGATGGTATTCCCCCTGCTCCCCGTGGTGTTCCGCAGATTGAAGTCAGCTTTGACATTGATGCCAATGGTATTGTACAGGTATCGGCCAGGGATCTTGGCAGCGGCAAGGTGCAATCCATCACCATCCAGGCCTCTGGTGGTCTGTCGCAGAGTGAGGTGGAACAAATGGTTCGGGATGCTGATGCCCATGCGGTTGAAGACGCCAGAAAACGCAAGCGGATTGATACACGCAACCACGCGGATTCTCTGCTCTATATGACTGAGAAGTCACTGAAGGAGAATGAAAGCAGGTTGGACGAGACGACCAGACAATCCATCCAGCGCGCTATCGAGGAGTTGCGAAGCGTCATGGATAAGGATGACGTGGAAGCAATGGAAGCCAAAATTCAGGCATTGACGGCAGCCTCCATGAAGATTGGCGATGTGGTCTATAAAAGCACGAACACTTCCAGCAACACCCACCATGCGGACAGTACAGGTGAAACGTGCAAAACCAAATCATGCGCTGCCTCTCGGAACAGCAATGATGACACAATTGATGCCGAATATGAGGATATAACGAGTTCTGCGCAGCACTCAAAAGCGGCCTGACAATGTCTGTCTTGCCCCAGGTTGTTTGGAAACGGGCAGTTTCGGACCAATAGCCGCCCAAAGTGATGGATGGCTCCCTCCCTTGTCAGAACGGCCTTTGCTGGGCCGGGATGGAGATGCCACGTTGGGCCGGGACGGTTTTCCGGAGGTGACGATTTAAGCATTGTAGTTTATGCGCTCTCGTGTTGCCGTCAGTGCCGGTTACGCATCCCTGCTACCGGCTCGGGGTGAGCAACCACAACCACTACTGGAAGCGGCCAACAGCATGTTGCATCGTGCCAAGGCGGGTGGATTTGCAAAAACATTGTCTGTTTGCATGTAACAATGCCGGGTGGCTGCCAACCAGACTGGATCAAACACGGATAGGAAGGTGTACCACTCTTGAAATATGTTAACCGATGATGTATCCTGAAGAGTCGTTTTGACAGCTCTGGAATGTCAATGATCTTGTACGTGGAATTTGGTCTGGGCGCGGGTAATGACAACCAAGATAGAACCGAATACACTTTTAATCGTCGAAGACAGTGCCGTTCAGAGAGTCGTATTGCACAGATTGCTAAAAAAATCTGGCTACGCGCTTCTTTCGGCCAAGGATGGTGTAGAGGGCTTGGCTCTGGTGCGGGCCCATACACCATCCCTGGTGATAAGCGACATCACCATGCCCAACATGGATGGCTATACACTGTGTCAGGAGATCAAACAGGATCCAAAGCTGCGACACATCCCTGTCCTGTTGCTTACCGGGCTGGATGACCCCAAGGAGGTGATCCACGGACTGGTGGCTGGAGCAGATGGTTACCTGACAAAACCGGTCAACGACGAGGTTCTGTTGGAGCAGATCCGTTTTCTGCTGGAAATTCCTGCCAGCGAACGCGGATCAGGCAGCCCGGAAGGCATGGCGGTTACCTTTGCTGGTGAGAACTATCTGATCAAGGCGGGTCGCCGACAGACCATGAACCTGTTGTTGTCCACTTACGAGAATGCGGTCAGAAAAAACCGGGAGTTGCAGCGCAGCCAGCAGATCATCCAGGACAAGGATGCCTTGTTGATCCAGACGACCCAGGCCGCCAGTCGCGCCAAAAGCGATTTTATTGCCAATTTAAGCCATGAAATCCGCACCCCCATGAACGCCATCATGGGTTTTATCGAGTTGGCCATGCGCTCTGAGCCCAATGCCGGCACACGAGACTATCTGGAAAAGGTGGAAAAGGCATCGCACGCGCTGATGGGATGTCTCAACGACATACTGGATTTTTCCAAAATTGAAGCAGGCAAGCTGGAACTCTATCCGGTACCATTCAATCCCTTCGATTTGTTTGATAATCTGGCAGATCTGTTCGGTGACCAGGCAGCCGACAAAGGTCTTGAGTTGGTATTTGCCGTTCCCCCCGACTATTTCCCGGCCCTGGTGGGTGATGCCAAACGGCTGCAGCAAATATTTACCAACCTGTTACGCAACGCCATCAAATTTACCGATCATGGAACGGTTATTGTCAAGGCCCATCCCAGCAAAGTCTCCATGGGCCCGGTTAAACTGCAATTTTCAGTCCAGGATACGGGTATTGGCATCCCTGCCGAGCGGATCAATGTACTGTTCAGCCCTTTTGCCCAGGCTGATCCTTCCATTGCCATCCGCTATGGCGGCTCTGGACTGGGGTTGAACATTTGCAAACAACTGGTCGAAATGATGGGTGGCCATATCTGGGTGGAAAGTACTCTGAATCAGGGCAGCAGCTTCCACTTCGATGTTCTCCTGCATTGCCAGTCGGTGACCAATGCCAACTGGGTTGTGCCAGCGTATCTGCGGGAGATTCGCATTCTGGTGGTCGATGACCATGAGCTCACTCGGGCCATCATGGAGGAGATGCTGCACGGCTTTGAGCTGTTTGTCCTTTCCGTCGACTCCGGTGAGGCCGCCCTGGCTGAGTTGTTGGCCGCCAATACGGACGGGAAACCGTTTGATCTGGTATTCATGGACTGGCGGATGCCGGGGATGGATGGGATCGAGACCACCGTCGCCATACGTACCAAACTGGGGCTTGTGACACCGCCTGCGCCCCTGCCCAAGATCGTCATGCTGACCGCCTTCGGTAAAAATACCATTCAACATTTTGCCAGGAGTGCCGGCGTAGACCTTTTCCTCCACAAACCTGTCTCTCGGGTTCACCTGTTCAATACCATCCTGGAAGTTTTTGGAGAGGGCGTCCCCAAAAAAGACCGTTTGGAGTTGGTATTGGCTGAGGAGTCCATCGTTGCCAGCAGAATTGGCGGAGCCCGAATTTTGCTGGTTGAGGATAATCGTATCAATCAACAGGTTGCACAAGAGCTTCTGGGGCGGGTGGGCCTGGTCGTCGAAATTGCCAACAATGGCCGGGAAGCATTGGAATTATTGGCAAACTCTGCTCCCTTCCACCTGGTGTTGATGGATATACAGATGCCGGAAATGGATGGTTATGCTGCCACCAGCGCACTGCGCCGCGATGAACGTTTTGCCCAACTGCCGGTTATTGCCATGACCGCCCACGTTTTGAACAGTATTCGGGAAAAATGCCTGGCGGCTGGAATGAATGACCATATCACCAAACCCATCCACATCCAACAGCTCTATTCAACGCTGATCAAATGGCTTAATCCAGGCGACCGTACAAGCCCGTTTACACAAATCGATTCCGCACATCCAGCCTTCTCAACGGATTCAGGGCCGCACACGGGAGGGGATGCTGCGGCACGGTCAAAACAGACAAAACCGCATCGAGAGGGGTGCCCTGTCGATGTTATTGCACCCACAGCTGCCGTCATGGGTGAAAACGTTCTGCCAGCCGTTTTGGATGGTATTGACCTGGCCGTGGCCATGGAGCGGTTCCGGGGGCAGCAGCCATTTCTCAAAAGGATGTTGTTGGGATTTTTGCGTTATTCTACGGTCGCCACCGAAATCAGACAGGCTTTGGACCAGGATGATCTCTCAACCGCGCAGGATTTGGTACACACCATGAAGGGCATGGCTGGCAATCTGGCCGCCACCAACCTGTACCAGGCGGCCCACGCCATGGAAGAGTCCATCGAACTGGGGACAATCCAGGAAGAGCCTAACCTGTTGATCATATTCGAGACGGAATTGAACCGTGTTCTCGTCACCGTTAACAGCCTGAAGGAGGAGGGGGCAACAACGCCTGTTCCCACCAGGGTACCAAAATCGTCGCACACTTTTCCATCCGTGACCCAAAGGGAGTCTCTGCTGCAGGAGTTGTCTCAATTTTTGCGAACACAGGATACCGACGCCGAATTGAGCCTAGCCGCCTTGAAAAATATGCTTACCCAAACCCACTACCAGGAAATCTTGCAACGGATGGAAGCACAAATTTATCGGTTGGATTACCGGAGTGCCCTGACTGCCCTGGCACAGCTTCAACAGCAGATGGGAACAAGCGGGGCTGGGGAAGCGTGATGAAGGCGGCAAAACAAAAAATCTTGATTGTGGACGACCACCCCGAAAACATTCACATACTGCGCAATGTGCTGCATGATGACTACAAGGTGTACTTTGCCCTGAACGGCAACGATGCCCTTCACTTTGTTTCTGTCATTCATCCGGACTTGATTTTGTTGGATATTATCATGCCAACACTGGATGGCTTTGCGGTGTGTAGCCGCATAAAGTCCAGGGAAGAGACAAGAAACATACCGGTCATCTTTATCACTGCAAAAAACAGCGAAGAGGATGAAACCCATGGCCTGGCTTTGGGAGCTGTGGACTTTATCAGCAAGCCTTTCAATCCGCCGATCGTCAAGGCCCGCATCCAAACCCATCTGAATCTGGTCAACACATTTGCACAACTCCGAGACCGGGAAAGCCTGCTGCGCTCGATACTGGACAATGCCATGGATGCCATTATCACAACGGATGCCACGGGCGCGGTGCTGGATTTTAATCCGGCAGCGGAAAAGTTGTTCGGCTACCAAAAAAAGGAGATCACAGGCAAAGAAATTTCTGAATTGATCGTACCTCCTGAATCGCGTACCCAACATTTGACGAAGATGGCCGACTTTGTCAAACACGCGGATTCTGCGGTCGTGTTTACCAAGCGGTTTGAAGTCACCGCCATGAGGAGCAATGGCAGTACGGTGGATATTGAGGTATCCCTGGCAACCTCCCGCAGAGGCAAGGATCTCTATTTTACCGCCTTTGCCCATGATATTTCCGAACGTCGCTTGCTGATGAATTCACTCAACGAGACCCTGAAGTCTGCTGAACTGGCCAACCAGGCCAAAAGTGAATTTTTGGCCAATATGAGTCATGAAATTCGTACCCCCATGAATGCCATCATCGGCTTGACCCAGTTGGCACTGAAATCCGAATTGACACCAAAATTGCAGGATTATCTGGCCAAGATTGACAAATCCTCTCAATCCATGTTGAGCGTCATCAACGACATTCTGGACTTTTCCCGGATTGAGGCGGGCAAGATGCGGTTGACCCCCATTGCATTCCATTTGCAAGACGTTTTGAACCATTTAAACGACATGTTTGTTCATCAGGTTGATGAAAAGGGCATTGCCCTGCAATGGTCCGTCCCGGAAGGCATTCCCACCCTGTGGGGGGATGCCATGCGTCTGGAACAGGTGTTGACCAATCTGATCGGCAATGCGATCAAGTTTACCGAGCGCGGTGAGGTTCACGTATTGACCGTTCTGGGTGAACAACGTGTCAACCAGATTTTGCTCAAATTTTCTGTTCATGACAGTGGCATAGGCATCTCCCCGGATCGGTTGTTGGAACTGTTTGAACCTTTTGTCCAGGCCGATGGTTCCATCACCCGCAAATATGGAGGGACCGGTTTGGGGTTGGTGATATGCAAGCGAATTGTCAACATGATGGGGGGCAAGATCTGGGTGGAGAGCCAACAGGGAACTGGCAGCACCTTTCATTTCACGGCAGCCTTTGAGATCAAATCCCGTCATGGAGAGCGGCCATCCATTCCGGCCTCTACGCTGCATCAGTTGAATGTATTGCTGTTGGGTACAGAGGATGACTCCACGAAGGAGATCGAAAAAATATTGCAATCTCTTACCTTTATAACGACGACGGTCTATGACATCTCTGCTGCGGCAACCGCACTGCAGGAGGCGCACAAAGCCGACAAACCGCATGCATTACTGGTCATGAACCAGCACCATCCAGACCTGGATATGGTTCAGTTGTTTGCGGCACTCAGCCGTAAATTGGCCAAACGTTTCCCTGATGTTGTGATGCCCAAGTCTGTTTTGTTGACCAATGGTGACAGTGCCCTGGTGGCTCAAAGGGCGAAAAGTGCGGGCATCAGTGCCTGCTTTGAACAACCGCTCAGACGCTCTTCCCTGTTCAATACCCTGCTGGACATGTTCAGCACGACAGCGGTTTATACGCCACCAGCAGGCGAACTGGGCTCCACAGATGCCCATCTCAAGGCGGCTCTCGGCGGTACTCGAGTACTCGTTGTCGAAGACAACCCGATCAACAGACAGGTTATTCGTGAGTTATTGGAACGTATCGGGGTGGTTGTGGAAGAGGCCGAACACGGGGGGATCGCCTTGCGCATGCTGCAAACCAGCCCTTACGACATCGTGTTGATGGATTTGCAGATGCCAGAGATGGATGGTCTGACCGCCACCCGTATTATTCGGAGCAATGCGCGCTTCAAAGCTCTACCCATTATTGCCATGACGGCCCATGCGATGGAGGAAGACAGACAAAAGTGCTTGTCGGTTGGGATGAACGATCATGTCGGAAAACCGATCAATCTGCACGATTTGTACCGTACCTTGGCCAGGTGGGTCGCCATGGAGTTGCCCGTCGCGGATTTGTTGCTTCAACCCGTCCAAGAGAGTACCGTTTTGCAGGAGGAGCCTGTTTCCTGTTTCAGCGTGGCGGGGGTGGATACCGTAACCGGACTTGAACGTCTGGCTGGCAACCGGGTACTGTACGAAAAGTTGCTGCGCCAGATGTACGAAGATCACGCCCAGGATGCAGAAAAAATCGCCCGTGCCTTGGAAAGTAATGAACACGCGCTGGCAGAGAGGTTGGCCCACACCAT
Organism: Magnetococcales bacterium HCHbin5; assembly: GCA_002753505.1. Taxonomy (GTDB): domain Bacteria; phylum Pseudomonadota; class Magnetococcia; order Magnetococcales; family Magnetaquicoccaceae; genus Magnetaquicoccus. The sequence goes on from PEAG01000114.1 coordinate 8,280, forward strand.
CAAAAGCATTGCCGGGCAATTGGGGGCACATAAACTCCACATGGCAGCGAAAAATTTGGAGGAGAGTATCGCCCTGCAGAGCAGTCAATTGAACAAGAACAAAAAATTGTTTGACGAATCCCTGTCGGAAGTGATGCAATCACTGGCTGCCTTTGCGTCTCCTCCGGCCACAGCGGTTGCACCGACGCCGAAGGCAATCCACGACATGACAACCCTCGTGACACTGCTGCGGGAGTTGGCAGTGCTGTTGCGGGAACAGGACTCAAAGGCGGATACACTGTTGCAGCCGTTATCCACCCAACTGCGAGGCCAACCGGTGGAGGAGCTCCTTCAGGCGATGACGCAGAGGCTCAAGCACTACGACTATGAGGGTGCCTGTGAAACATTGACTGAAATTGCACAAACTGTTGGTGTTTCGCTGGATTGAGCGATGTTTGAGCGGAATAACCATCCAAGGAAGATTCATGATGAATACTGAGCCACTGAAACAAAAAATATTGATCATCGATGATGACCCCATGGATATTAATATTCTCAGGAGTATTCTGGAGGCTGATTATTCATTGAACATTGCCATTAACGGCAAGATGGGACTCAAGCGGGCCCAGTTGTCAATAGCCGCCCAAAGTGTACCAATCCATGTTCACCCAAAGTGTACCACCCGTGTTCACCCAAAGTGTACCACCCATGTTCACCCAAAGTGTACCAGTACTGACTTTCTTTAATTTCG
>PEAG01000115.1 GCA_002753505.1 Magnetococcales bacterium HCHbin5
ACCCAACCGCCACCGCATACCCAACCCTGCCCCCCATCGCCGTCCGCAACGGCATCAACCCCAAGGTACGCCAGGGCAACCACCCCACCGCAATATGGCCCACCGCCCCGGAACATGCCCGCTCCCCCACCCCGTCCCCCTGGCCATCAGGACAGGGCAGCACAGCCCCCTGGGGAGCGGCAACCGCAAAATATGCCTGCAATCCCTCTTGCGCCGTCGCCAACAGCTTGGCATCCTCCAGCCAGAGCGGGAAAGCGGCCCGCCGGGCTGTCCAACCCTCCAGCAACAGCCCCGCCAACACACTCACCAGAACCGTCATCATCAACAACACCGCCGAGCCCGCCTCCCCTGACAGGCCTCTGGCCGCCACCCCCCCGCCCCTAGAAGCGGACATGGGTGATCACATCATAAATCGGCCCCAACACCGACAGAATCACCCAGGCCAACAGGGAGCCCACAAACAGGGTCAATATCGGCTCCAACAGGGATTGAATCTGGCCAATGGACTCCCGCACCTCCTGATCGAGAAAATAGCCCGCATTGCGCAACGCCTCATCCAACTGCCCGGCCGCCTCGCCCACCTGCAACAATCGGGGCAAAGGGGCCGGAAAAAGCCGGGTCCGCTGAAAACTGTCACTCACCGCCGCCCCCTCCAACACCATCTGATGGGCCTGCTCAATGGCCTGCTGCATCGCCTTATTGCCACTCAAAGCCGCCGTACTCGCCATGGCATCCAGAATGGAGACCCCGGAACGGTACATCAACGCCAACACATGGGCAAAACGGACCAGGTGGATCTTGCGCATCAACGGCCCAAAAAACCATATCCGCAACAACCAGCGGTCCCACTGCCGCCGAAAGTGCGGACTGAAATGGGATGCCAGACGGACCCCTCCATAGGCCAACACCGGCACCAACAGCAATACCGGCCACCACTGGATGACAAATTGCGACAGCCCGATCAGCAGCCTGGTATGAAAAGGCAACGTCGCCCCCATCTGCGGCAGGAAAGAGAGCAGGCGCGGTGCCAGATAAATCATCAGGAAAAAAAAGAGTGCCACCACCACTGCCCCGACAAACAGGGGATAGCGCAACGCCTTGCGGGTCTGGGAGAGCAGCTCCTCCTCCCACTTGAGGCTGTCCGCCAGATCAGCAAAAATCTCCTCCAGACGGCCCGTCCGCTCCCCGACCTGAATCAAACTGCCAAACAGAGGCGGAAAACAGTGGGGATGACTCTGCACAGCCGTCGAAAAATGTTTGCCGCTCTGAATATCCTCCACCATGGAGGCCAACACCGTGTTGAAACCGGGCTGGGGAATGCTGGCCCGCACCTCCTCCAAAGCGACCGGAATGGCCACCCCGGCATGAATCAGCTGCCCCATATGAATGCAAAACAGGATCAGCGTCTTGCGTGAAACGGCATTCCGTTCCAACAGCAACCGCCGGACCACATCCCGGCGGCTCTCCCCATCATGCACCTGCACCAGCAGCAGATTCAGGTGGGCCAAACGCAGCTCCAGCGCATCCACCGTGCTGACATCCATCCAGCCCCGGCTGATTTTGCCTTTGGGGTCCACCGCCGTGTATTTCATGTGTGGCATCCGCGCACCTCCTACCCTTCCACCGCTGCAACCCGGGCCGCTCCATCCCGCTCCGGCAGCAGATCCAAAACCCGGCTCACCTCTGCCAGGGAGGTATCCCCGGCCAACACCCGCAACCGGGCATCCTCCAGCATGGAACGGAACCCCTGCCCCTCCACCAGTCGGCGAAACTGCTCCTGTGAGGCCCCGTTAAAAACCTGCTCATCAAAAGCGGTATCCACAATCAACACCTCCATCACCGGAAAGCGACCCCGATAACCCGATTGAAAACACTCCTCGCACCCACCGGGATGATAGATCACAGGAGGCGCGGCCGTGGCCGACAGCCCCAGGAGGGCCATCTCCCGGGAATCTGCCGGACAGGATCGCCGGCAGCTGGGACAGAGACGACGCAGCAACCGCTGCCCGATGATGCCACCCAGATTGCCAGCGATAAAATCCCGCGTCACCCCCAAATTGAGCAGGCGGGGAATGGCTCCAATGGCACTGTTGGCATGCAAGGTGGAAAAGACCAGATGGCCGGTCATCGCCGCCTGCAGGGCCATGATGCCGGTCTCCCGATCATGCACCTCCCCCACCAGAATAATATCGGGATCCTGCCACAGCATGGAGCGGATACCGGCGGCATAATCCAATCCCACCGAACGGTTGACATGGGTCTGAGAGATGGTGGGCAACGGGTACTCTACCGGATCCTCCAGGGTCATGATATTGACCCCCTCCCGATTCAGATGGTTCAACAAGGAGTACAAGGTGGTGGTTTTGCCGCTGCCAGTGGGACCGGTGACCAGAATCAAGCCCATGGGGCGGCTCAACAGGGAGAGCAGACGCTGCAAATTAGGCGCGGAAACCCCCAAATGGTTGGGCCCCTTGATCTCTTCCCGCAGATCCAACACCCGCAAGACCAGGTTTTCCCCGTGGATCGTCGGGTGGGCCGCCACCCGGAAATGGACCATGCGGCCAGAATACAAAAAAGAGATCCGCCCCTCCTGGGGCGTGCGTGACTCGGCAATATTCATCCCGGCCATCACCTTGATGCGCACCAACAGACTCGGCAACAACTGACGATGCAGGCTATACATCAGCCGCAACACGCCATCCATCCGATAGCGGATCCGCACCGCGCCGCTGGTGGGACCGATGTGGATATCCGAAGCATAGCGACGAATGGCATCGGTCAACAGCGCATTGACCAGCCGAACCATGGGATGGCTGATGGCGTGGCCGCCCTCGGGGGAGTCCCGGGTCAAACTGTCCAGATCCACCTCACCGGTCTCCAACTCCCGCAAAATGGCCCGCACCGAAAGGTCAAACCCATAAAAGCGGTCGATGGCCGCGCTGATCTCTCCCTCCCCGGCCAACATGGGCTTGACCGTCGCACCCGTCAACCGGGCAGCCGCCAACAGTGCCTGCAACTTGTCCAGTACCGCCACATTCAACGGGTTGAACATGGCAACCACCAAAACCCGCTCCTCCGCCTTGAACAACACCGGCAGCACGCCATGGCGTTGGGCAAAGGCTTTCGGCACCAACTGCAACACCTCCGGCTGGGGCAACACCTCCCGCAGATCAATACTCTCTTGCGAAAGACTCTCCGCCAACAGATCCCGCATGACGGATTCCGAAACAAAGCCAAGATAAATCATCAACCTGCCCAACGATTCCCCGCTTTTTTTCTGCTCGGTCAAAGCGGTCTGCAACTGGTCCGGGGTGATGATTCCCTTCTCCACCAGCAGATCCCCCAGACGGCGTACCGGTCGTTCCACCACCGCCGACAGTTGGGGTTCCGTCGATGGGGTGCTGGCGGGAGGCGGAGCGGTTTTGGCAACCCTCCTGGCATGGTAACAGAGATCCGCTGCCGGGGCATAATGGTTGGGTTCCGGGTTTTGCAGCAGCAGATGGCCATGGAGCCGCTCCAATGCGCCCTGGCTCAACCCTTCCAGCAGCCCGATCTGTTGCCCCAACCGATTGGCATCTTGCAGGTGGACCCGATACTCATGGGACTCTGCCGGCCAAGCCGCCAAATCGGTCAGCAGTTCGCCCTGGGCCAATACAAACAGATCCAGCGGAGCCTGGCCGGACAACAGCCGCAAATGTTTGAGATAGCCCCGGCTGTTTTCCACCTCCTGCCGCAACACCCCCCCCAACTCTGTGGCGGCCCGACCACTGACAGGGGTCAGGCGACTGATCAAGGTGCGCCCCTGATGAAAAAATGTCTGCCGCAACCCCCCCGAATGCAGCCCCACCAACAGGGCATTTTCCGAACGGACCGTCAACTTGCGCAACAGGGCCCGGCTCAACAGTTGCAGGGACCAGATCCCCGCCAAAGGTTGCGCCGCCTGCTGCAAAGCGGCCAGCCAGGGGGTCACCAGCTCGGGCCGGGTCAAACCGGAAAACAGAATCCACTCCCCCCCCTCCCGGTCATACCCCTGGGAGACCCCCCGGCGCAACGGCGTGCCCGGAAAAATGCGTTCCAGACGACGCTCCAACACCGCCGCCCGGTTGCCACCCCACATTTTTGGAATCCGCTCCCGACGCAACTCCTCTTCGATCAGATCCACCAGCAGATAGACCGGCCCGACGGCCGCGTTCTGTCGGGACAACTGTTGAAAAAAACGGCCAAAGGCGGCCTGGTCCGCTGCCTCGCCCTGTTGAAAACGGCCCAGATCGGTCAAGCGGCCATTATGCCAATCACAGACGGTAAGCCACTGATCCGACAACAATAACAGGCGTTTTTGCCGTACCCGCTGCTGGGAGGTCAAAAACCATTTTTCCTGTAAAAAGCGCATCACGGCCATGCCCACATCACTCCCGCCTGAATCCTGTCTGAAATGTGACTGCAAGAGGTCAAGATACCCGAAAACAGTGGTTGACCAAAGCCAAAATGATGCAACACCACCCGTTGCATACTCTTTTGCGCTCTGGAAGGGTTCCTGTTATGATGCTGCCTGTTCCACTGTGCAACCTCCTGCAATAACCGCCCAAACCATGCACATGCTGAAAAGACTCACCGATTGGATTGATACCGGCTCTGAACGCCTGGGTTGGGCCATCTCCTGGCTCACCCTTGCCATGGTGCTGCTCACCAGCGCAGTGGTTCTGTTGCGCTATCTGTTCAATGTGGGCTGGATTGCCATGCAAGAGGTCAGCACCTATTTCCACGCCATCCTCTTCATGCTGGGTGCAGCCTATACCTTGAAACTGGATGGCCATGTCCGGGTCGATATTTTTTACCGCCCCCTCTCCCGACGGGGCAAGGCCTGGGTGGATCTGCTGGGCACCCTGCTGCTGCTGTTGCCGGTCTGCCTTTTCATGCTCTGGGTGGGATGGGAATATGTAGCCGCCTCCTGGTCCCTGCAGGAGGGTTCCCGCGAGGCCGGCGGTTTGAATCTGATCTGGCTGCTCAAAAGCCTCATTCTCCTCATGCCCGCACTGCTGATCCTGCAGGGCGTTGCCCAAATCGGCCATGCCCTGCTCACCCTCTTCACCGCAACCGAGCAGTAATATCGATGGAAAATCTCGCCCCCGTTCTGCTCTTTGCTGCTCTCTGTCTGGTGTTGATGGTCGGTTATCCCGTCGCCTTCTCCCTGGCCGGAACCGCCCTGTTGGGTGCCTTCCTGGGCCAGTTGGGGGGCATCTTTGATGCCGCTTTCCTGGAGGCCATGCCCAACCGACTGTTCAGCATCATGACCAACGATACCCTGATCGCCGTCCCCATGTTTGTCTTCATGGGGGTGATGCTGGAACGGTCCCGAGTGGCAGAGGATCTGCTGGATACCATGGCGGCCCTCTTCGGGCCCCTGCGGGGCGGTCTGGGCATTTCGGTCCTGCTGGTGGGCATGCTGATGGCAGCCAGCACCGGGATTGTCGGTGCCACCGTGGTCACCATGGGGTTGATCTCACTGCCCACCATGATGCGTCGCCACTATGACCCGGCGATCGCCACCGGCACCATCTGCGCCTCCGGCACCCTGGGTCAGATTATTCCACCCTCCATCATCCTGGTCCTGCTGGGCGATGTCCTCTCCGCCTCCTACCAACAGGCACAACTGGATATGGGCATCTATGCCCCGCGTACCATCTCGGTGGGGGATCTGTTTGTCGGTGCCATCATTCCCGGCCTGCTGCTGGTCTGCCTCTACATCTGTTATCTGGTCGCCATCGCCATCCTCCGACCAGCAGCGGTCCCCGCCATTCCCGCCGCCGAGCGACCGTGGCAGGGCAAGGAGCTGTGGCTGCGGGTGCTGCGGGCCCTGGTGCCGCCTCTGGGGCTGATCATTGCCGTGTTGGGTTCCATCCTGGGAGGAGTGGCCACCCCTACCGAAGCCGCCGCCCTGGGTGCCGTCGGTGCCACTGCGCTGGCGTGGCAACAAGGCTCCCTCTCCCTCTCCCGCCTGCAAGAGGTCATGCGCAGCACAACCCAAATAACCAGCATGGTTTTCTTGATCCTGGTGGGGGCCGCCCTCTTTTCCCTGGTCTTCCGGGGCTTCAACGGCGATGAGATGGTCCGAAACCTCCTGGGCAACCTGCCGGGCGGTGCCTCTGGTGCCGTGCTGGCAGTCATGTTATTGATGTTTTTATTGGGATTTTTTATCGATTTTATCGAAATCATCTTTGTGGTCGTCACCATTGTCGGCCCACCCCTGCTGGCCATGGGGCTCGACCCTGTCTGGCTGGGCATCATGATCAGCATCAATTTACAGACCTCCTTCTTGACCCCGCCCTTCGGCTTCGCCCTCTTCTACCTGCGGGGAGTGGCACCGGCTGAAATTACCACCGGTGACATTTATCGAGGGGTGATACCGTTTATTTTGATACAACTGTTTACCCTCCTCCTTATCGCCTATTGGCCCGCTCTGGCCACCTGGCTGCCCATGCGGGTGTACGGACAATAAACAGACAAATCGGATTTTTTAATCTTTCAGCGTGACAACAGCCTGGAAATGGATTAGGCTGTCGGGAGTATAACAGATTGTAAAGACAGACAAACGGTTGCGCTGTTATCGTATTCCAGCCTCGTCACGTTATTTATTTAGATGGAGTGTCGTCCGCTCTGTTCTGGGTTATTTGGTTTGGCTTCACCATCATTCGCTTTTTGGGAGATCGTTGAGATGATCAAAGCGGACAATGAGCAAATTGCTGTCGGCAGTGATTTAAAAAATTATCGAATAGAGGGCATACTGGGACAAGGGGGGTTTGGTGTCACCTATCGGGCTGTCGATACCAGTGACAATACTCAGGTTGCCATCAAGGAGTATTTTCCCCGTTCCATGGCCATTCGGGAAGCGGACGGTTCGGTACGTCCAAAGAGCAACTCGAAAGAGGATGAGGAGATGTTTGCCTGGGGGCTGGAACGGTTCCGCAAGGAGATATTGACCCTGGCCAAATTTACCCACGATAACATTGTCCCCATCCTCTATTTTTTTGAGACCTTGGGTACTGTCTACATGGTGATGCCCTTTGTCGAGGGGGACAGTCTTAAATCCCATGTCAAAAAACAGCGTGGCATGACAGAAAAGCGGCTGTTGGATATTGTTTTGCCCCTGCTGAGCGGCCTGGAGACCATGCACAAGGTGGGCTTTCTCCACCGTGACATCAAGCCCGACAACATTTTTATCCAGCATCACAACGGGCAACCGCTGTTGTTGGACTTTGGTGCAACCCGACAGACCATGGGGGTGGGCAACCATGCCATGACCGTGGTGATGACGCCCGAATACGCTCCCCTGGAGCAGGGCAATGCGGACAGCAGCAAACAGGGTCCCTGGACCGATATTTTTGCCATGGGTGCGGTGATGTATTGGGCCGTGACAGAGGTAAAACCGTTGTCGGCCAATATACGCGCCACGGCCATGTTGAGTCAGGAACCCGACCCCATGCCACCCGTGGCCCAGATTGCCCGGGGAGAGTATTCGGAACGGGTGATGAAGGCCATTGATCATGCCATCAGGATTTCCGCCAATGAGAGGCCGCAGAGCATTGCGGAGTGGCGTGAAGAGATGGTGGGCAGCTCCGGTGTCACCACCCCTCTGATGCGCAACCTGAGCAGCAGAATTGCCCAGTCGGCTGCTCGGCGTGCCATGCCGGCTTTTGATCGTTCCGCGTTGCGCAGCACCTCTGCGCCTTATCCGCCGCGTACCGGGGAGCCTGCCCAACAGCACGATGCATCGGCTTCGGCCGCTGGCAATGACAGCAACCCCGGCGACAGTGCGGCCACCCCCTCCGAGGCCACACTTTCTACGGCCGCCCTCTCCGAGGCAACGCCTTCTGTCGCAACGCCTTCTGTCGCAACCCCCTCCGTCGCAACCCCATCGGTCCGTTTGCCCTTGCGTCGTCCTCCCATCGAGCCTCGCAGGGCGAGTGTCGGATCTGGTGGCCATACAGTGGCTGGCCATACAGTGGCTGGAGATGCTCCGCGTCCATCGTTATCCGAGCGACTGGGTGCATTGGCACCGAAGGCCGCTCCCTCTGGGGCCACTGCGCGTTATATAGACAACGAAAACGGCACCATTACCGATACCAAACACCAGCTGGTCGGCCTGAAAAATGTCAAGTGTTTTGGCAAAAAGAGCTGGATCGAGGCACTGAGTACCGCGCGAAACCTGATGAATGGTGACTGTGGTCTTGCCGATGGTTCCCGTAGTGGCGAGTGGCGGTTGCCGACCAAAGAGGAGCTTCCGTTGTTGATCGAATGGAATGCGTGCGGGGCGTTTGTGGGTGTCTCTCCCTTTGAAAACTTTTGGTCAAAGGATATCAACACCGCCAACCCGGCCAATGCCTGGTTTATCAATATTGATTCCGGTCGCATCGAGCAGTGCGCCAAATCGACTGAACACCGCGTCTGGCTGGTGCGCGCTGAAAAACGTTGGTAACGGTAGCGTTCGCCCCCTTAATAGAATTGTTTTAAACAATTGCAGGGGTCCGGGGACCGTCACGGTCCCCGGTGGGGTGCAGGGGCAAAGCCCCTGCATGAGCGGGCGCGCTTTTACCGAAGCAAATTTTCGCAGAAAATTTGCGCAGCGCGCCCAAAACGCCCCGCAGGGGCACTCCTGGAGGGCGGCAGCCCGACTGAGAGCGGGCAAAAGGTATTTGGTTTGGAAAAAAACCGATCCTGGCCTTGTATCAAACAGGAAGCGTAATACAATCAAAGCGTAATACAATCAAAGCGTAATACAATCAAAGCGTAATACAATCAAAGCGTAATACAATCAAAGCGTAATATCCGAACGTTCTGCTTTCTTATCCAAACATTTTCCGTAACATAAGCGTGCGAGTCGGGCTGCCGCCCTCCCAAGGTCGCCCCTGCGGGGCGGTTTTGGGCGCGTTGCGCCCATTTTCTGCGAAAATGGGCTTTGGGAAAACGCGCCGTTCATGCAGGGGCTTTGCCCCTG
>PEAG01000116.1 GCA_002753505.1 Magnetococcales bacterium HCHbin5
TTTGCTGGATAGGATCGACTTGCCAGCAAGACCTGCGAAGCGGCGGTCTCAGCCAGTCTCACAGCTCCGGTTGCTCGCTGCGTGATGGGGGGTGGCAGTGGACGAAACGATGATCAAGGCCCGATTTCCTTTTGGAAAAGAAATGAATATACTGTCCCCCGATTTCCCAGGTTTCACTCGTTCCCATACTCTTGCACGTACTCCATTTCCCTTTCTTTAATCTCTGAATGGTAAATATCTAGTTTGGCACACTCAATTTCATAATAACCATCGAGAAAAAGGTCACAAACCGGGCAATGTAACTGTTCAGCAGAATAGTGCGTTTCAACTTCTTCCCAGGCACCATCCGGGTCGTCATCATGTTGGTCAATAACTTCTTCATCGGTTTTAAGACCAGCCATATAGGCCTTTCCATTGCAAGATGGGCACACACATGCCCACCTATGATCCTCAGAAAATGTGAAGAGGTTCTTATAATGGTAAGCGTTGAGATGTTTCGATTCTTCAATAGCTTTATTGCGGTCTGCTTGTGTGCGTGTTTCAAATACTTCTTTAGCTAGATTTACCCGAATAGAAACAGCTTGGCATTTTGCTTCCATAGCGAATTTTATAATTCTCCTGGAAACATCGGCCTGTGAAACATCTAGCCAGTCACCCAAAGAAGCACCCATTCCATGCAATATAACTTGGCTTGCATGCCAATACCGAGGCTCCCAAACTTCTAGACGCATTGCACAAAAAGGAGTCTCTCCAGAATGAAGTTCAGCATTTCTTCTAAGAGAAATTCCAGCGCAAAATTTTCTCACTGGTTCGTCAAAGTGAGGAATCACGTGCCTTAACCGATCAAAAAGGGTATTTGCCGTAATTGTTTTAATATCTGTGGATATGTTTTTTCCTGCGGCTGCAAAGATCGATTGAAAGTGGTTTGGATCAGCGATCAGACAAGGATGTATTTTGGAAAGAGCGGCTTTCCCAAGCAATTCAAGTGCAAGCGATGCCCACAGTTGATATTCATCTAAATCACCTTCTTCTTTTTTCGAGAGAGCCTTGCAAATATACCTCTTGGATTTCCCAAAGATTGCGTCAAAATTGAGTGCTAAGTTCAGTTGATTTTCCGTCATGACACAAGACACCTAAAAAGTAATCTGTTTGAGGGGTTCTCATTAACCAGTGCTCTAGCATGCAACATATGCCAATTATCTGCAATCACCACGTCACCAACCCGCCAATCTACTCTGTGAGCTAAATGCCCAATCCGCTCGTATGAAAATAATTTTAACACTTGAAACGCATCGGGCGTCTGAGGTTCCATACAGCCAGGGTCATATCGGACAAACTTATTACAAACACTAAAAACGCTTGAGTAAAATGATTTCCGTCCATTTTTGAAAAGAAATACACTTGACATCGCTTTGTGAGATTCATCGCAAGAAAGTTGTACTGAGTTTCGATTGACTAGTAATGTTGGAGTTACGCTACCCCCAGGGTTTGCACAGCAAAGTACCAAGTATCTAGCAGGAATAGTCCAATGAGCAGTATCCACATGGAAAGGAAAAGCATTAAATCCATATTTCTTACTAAGCGATGAAGCAGGAGCATCTGTAGATTTTTTCGGGACAATCTCTTCAACTAGATTTTGTGAACGGCCTCTAACAGGTTTTCCAAGTATTGTGGCAACCTGTAGGGTAAAATTCTTTAACCCAGCCTCATCGTGAATACCGCTGGCCAATTTAACCCAACCAGTTTCTCGTAATTTCCGTATATTACTCTGACAAAGTTCGATCACTTATTTAAAACCCAGAAACGAAGCAAATAAACGCTGCTCATCTGTCATGGCTACACCACGGCGACCACTCTCTCCAACTGTCGGCGCGCCAGTCACCTTGCTCCAGGCCGAGAAAGCACTCAACCGACTCTCGTCCGGCCAATGCACAGGGGAACAGCACCAACCACCATCAATTCAAACTCTTCTCGTCCGACCAACGCGACGAGGAACAATGCAACCACCAGCGACTCAAACGCCTCCCATGCGGAAATCAAGGGGAAATCAAGGGACAGCATATCCATTTCCTCGCCTCATGCGGAAATCAAGGGACAGCATATCCATTTCCTCGCCTCCACCATAATCGCTTCCCCCTATTTGCCGACCAAACTCACCAACGTGACAACTCTCCCCCATCGCAGAGCGAACAAAACCCGCAGGAGTGGCGATGAGCCAGCGGTGCGCAGGTATTACACCCCAACCACCGCTTGCAGGTTTACCACACAAAATGCCCTAGCGCAAAACAAAAAACAACTCTGCGATGACAATCGGACATCAGTTTATCAGGCGACACAAGAAATAGACTCCATGACGGCACGAAGAATGTCCCACCTTCATCCGACCGTCCGGGAAAGCGTATACCTTCCCGGACCACGGTTCAACCACCAAACACTCCGACCAAAACCAGCCGCAAACTGCGAAATCGGGGGACAGTATATTCATTTCTTTTCCAGATTACTCGGTTTCGACCATCGACGCCAGTCCGTTGATTCCCTTGCGGAAGTCAATCGGTTCCAGACAAACGAACACCTCCAGCAGGCTGTTGGCTGGCCTCATCATGGCAAAGAGGCTACCAGACCCAACAACTCTTTGGTCCGTTCCATCCGCTCATCCACCCATTCCACCACCGCACCATTCGGAAACACAATACGGAACGGAACAGGCTGATGATTGTCGGGCAGCACAATCAACTTTTTGAATTGGATTCATCTTGGCTTGCCTGCCAAAAGCCCCCGATCGATCAACGCACGACGCCACCAATACATGAACGCCAGACTCAATCCGTGATGTTCGGCATACGCCTTGATCGTCCCCAGCGTTGCCTGGCATTGGTGCCAATGCTCAAGCCAGAGTTGTTGCTTCTCTGTCAGTTTGATTCCATCGCTGCCGCTTGTGCCCATCCCGACCTCCTGAAATTTTGTTTTCCGGGATGGTCTCACCAATCAGGACAGATGGCTACCCTGGGGAGAAATGGACGTTTACCTCCTTATCGCCCTCTCAAGCCCGCTTTTTCAATCGGTCCAGCCGCAGTCGCTGCCGCTCATCAAAAAAGCGGCGTGAGGCCAGCCATACCCCGGCCGAGATGCCAAATCCTGTACCCGCCGCAATCAAAAACAGAATCATGATCTGATAGTTGGATGCCGTGCCCGGAGGGTTGCCCGCCAATATTTGACCGGTCATCATGCCGGGCAGGGTGACCACGCCGGAAACCGCCATGGTATTGATGATTGGGATTGTCCCGGCCCGGATCGCCTCCCGCATGTAGGGTTGGATGGCCATCTGCCAGGAGTGCCCCATCAGCAATCGGGCCTCAATGGCACCCCGCTCGCGCACCACCTCCCTGGTCAAACGATCCAAGGCCAGCGCAATACCATTCATGGTATTACCCAGCAGCATGCCCAACAGAGGGATGGCATATTGGGGTGTATACCAGGGGGTGGGTGACAGGATGACGGTCAGGGCAAACAGAGTGATCAGAAAAGAGGAGAGAAGAAGGGAGAGCCCGCCAATGGCAAAGCCCCACCAGCCAACAAAACCCATCTCCTGACGCGCCGCAATTTCACGGGTGGCCATCAGGAGCATGACGGTGGCCATAAGCATCATGAGCAAAGGGTGGTTGCTTTCAAAAAGAACCTTGAGAACCAGACCGATGGCCATCAGTTGTACACTGGCGCGGACCGCAGCGATGACCAGTTTGCGACCAATGCCGAGTTTCAGCCTGCCATACTCCGAAAAAATGGCAAGCAAAATCACCAAACTGGCTGCCAGACCCAGATCAAAGGGGGTCAACAAAATAATGTCCATGAACGGCTTAACCCCTCTGATCGGTTGGCTGGGCCCGCTGCAAACGGCCATTTTGCAGATGCCAGTGCTGGTGCGCAACACGTTTGATCTGTTGCGGGTCATGGCTGACCCAAATGACCGGAATCTGCTGCGTCTCCCGGTAGTGAGCAATCAGCTTTTCCACCCGTTCAGCGGAGGTTTTATCCAAATTGGCGGTCGGTTCGTCCAACAGCAATGCCCGTGGATTGACCGAAAGGGTACGAATGATGGCCAGTCTCTGCCGTTCCCCGGAAGAGAGTTGCTGTACAGGTTGGGTAAGGGTTGTTGCGGAAAAGCCCAACTGTTCAAACAGGAAGAGACAGGCAGGGGATGGATCAAAATGGTCCTGAACCTGCGCTCCCCACCACGCGCTTTCGGCAGGCAGCAGTCCCACCAGGCGACGCCACTGGTCGGGAGCCGTGTTGGCACACTCCATCTCTCCCAGGCAGACCTTGCCCTGGTGGGGATCAAGATCGGCCAAGGCACGCAAAAACAGGCTCTTGCCTGACCCGGACGCCCCCGACAAACCGAGGCACTCTCCAGGCTCAACCGTCAGGGAGAGGGGAAAGCCAAGAACCGTCGTGACAGATTCTACAACAAGGCGCGCCATGACAAACTCCTTTGAAACAACAAGATCTACTTTGTTTGGTGCTCCACCCCTGTATCCAGGTTCACGACTGGGGGATCCCCCGTCTTGTCGGGTGGCTCCCTTCCTGTCACCTGATCAGCCATTTGCTGGGACAGATAGGCCAATACATCCGTAGAACTCATCTTCAGGAACAGTGTGGTGATGGCATTGAACAGGAAAAGTTGCACCATGGCCCCGATGATGGCAGAGGTATAGGTTCCGACGATAAAGCCGACGCCCACCAGAACGCTGACATGAGACATGATCAAGAGTGCCGATCCCCAGGTTGCCAACCAGGAACCGACACCCCAGACCATGCCCCACGCAATCAGAAAGCCGGCCAGTGCGACAAGACGTCGGACAGCATGGCCCGACTTCCAGATCACCCCAATGGTTATAAAAGGCGAAAAAATGAATAACGCCAGCAACTTGATCGGATACATCCACAGAGTGCCGATGATGCGCCGAATTTCGGAGCGACCTTCATGAATATCCGATGAGACCGCCTGGTAGAGTTCGCGCAGCACCGGAGATCTCCTCCTGACAAAATACCTGAAGTGAATCAGATGGTCGGGACCAGGCGTGCCCCTGCCCTTCGGTTGCCCGCCCAGCCTCTGCATTTTCAAACAAAAAAACAGGCACTCATCGTATCAGACCAGAGCACCCGATGTAAAAGAGAAAGGAGTGTGTACACCAGAGCTTCACTCTGTGTCACCCCTGCCTTTACCTGCCGAAAGCAAAAGCCACAGCGACAGGCCCGATTTTTTCTGTTGACGAGGTCGGATAAAGAGTGACAATGCTCGGTCAGCCTTCCTGTTGCCGAACAGCCCGTGTGAGACAGCCCCATGACCGAGACTCCAACTGCCATTTTGAACCCGCTACGCACCACTCAAGGCCACTCTTTCCTGGTGGCCTGCTTTCAGGAACTGCTGGAGGCGATGGGAGAAGGCAAGATTGCGCAGTGCATGCCTTTCAACGGCCCCGGCAGAATACCGGACCCGGCCGACTGGTCCCCCAAGCTTACCCGGGCCTTTTCCATCGCCTTTCAGTTGCAAAGCATGACAGAGGAAAACCTGGCCATGCAATCCCGGCGTCGGTTGCGCAACCTGGGCGAAGGGCAACAGGTTCCTGGTGCCTGGGAGTACCATTTTGCGCGGATGAAAAAAACGGGCATGGGCACCCGGGAGATTCGCTGTGCGATGGCTCAGGTTCATGTGGAACCGGTATTGACAGCCCACCCCACCGAAGCCAAACGGCGCACGCTGCTGGAACACCATCGGGAGTTGTATCTTTTGCTGTTGCAACTGGAAAACAGCATGTTCACTGTCCAGGAGCAGGCGGAGATCCGGTCGGATATCAAGGCCATGTTGGAACGGTTGTGGCGCACCGGTGATGTGCTGCTGGAAAAACCGACGCTGGAGGCGGAGCGCAGCAATGTGCTGCACTACCTGGCACAGGTTTTTCCCGATGCCCTGTTGCCGCTTCGGCGGCGCATGGAGGAGGCATGGCGAGTGGCCGGGTTGGATGAGGAACCCGCGCTGCCACGTCTTACCTTTGGTACCTGGGTGGGCGGGGATCGGGACGGTCACCCGCTGGTGACGGCTGAGGTGACCCGGGACACCTTGCTGGAGTTGCGCCACCATGCGCTGCAGCAGTTGCGGACAAGATTGGAGGGGGTCGCCCGCAAGCTCAGTCTGTCGGCCCATGTGCAGTCGGCCCCCGAAACCCTGCTGGCACGCATGCGCACGCTGGAATCGGGACTGGGGGAAGCCGGAAGAGCGGCCATGCGGCGCAACCAGAATGAGCCCTGGCGACAGATGCTCAATCTGATGCTGGCGGCCTTGCCACCGGATTCCGGCAGGTGGTTGGATGCCACTTATCGCCAGCCTGCCGAGCTGTTGGCCGATCTGGAGCTGCTGCGGGACTCCCTGGTGGAAATCGGAGCGGTCCACCTGGCACGGCGGCTGCTGGTGCCCGTGGAGGATCATCTCCGTGCCTTCGGTTTTCATCTGGCCCGCCTGGATATTCGTCAAAACAGCCAGTTTCACGACCAGGCTCTCGATCAGTTTTTGTGCAAGGCCGGGGTGGCAGAGGCCGGCTATGCGCAGTGGCCGGAAGCGGAACGGCGCGCCCTGTTGAACCGGGAGTTGCAATCCCCGCGTCCTTTTGTCCGCAGCGGAGTACAGGTTGGGTCGCAGGCAGACACCGTATTGGCCTGTTATCGTGTACTGGCAAACCATGTGGAGCAGTTCGGGGCCCAGGGGGTGGGTGGATTGATCGTCAGCATGACGCGCACTCTTTCCGATCTGCTGGTGGTCTACCTGTTTGCCCGTGAGGCCGGGCTGTTGGTTGAGGGCAACAACGGTCCGGCCTGTCCGATCGAGGTGGTGCCCCTGTTTGAAACCATCGACGATCTGGAGCGCAGTCCACAAATTCTGGCAGAGTTTCTGGCCCAGCCGATGACTCGCCGCTCCCTGGAGATACTCGCGGACCGGCAGGGGGAAAGCATGCTGGTACAGCAGGTGATGATAGGCTACAGCGACAGCAACAAGGATGGTGGCATCTGGGCAAGCCGTTGGAAGCTGTATCAGGCCCAGAAAGCGATGAGCGCGGTGGGTAGCCAAAGTGGGGTCAAGATCCGGTTTTTCCATGGCCGGGGGGGATCAATCAGTCGTGGGGCGGGGCCGATACACAGCTTTTTGCGCGCACTGCCCCCCGAAGTGTTGGGAGATGATCTGCGGTTGACCGAACAGGGAGAGGTGATTTCCCAGAAGTATGCCAACCGGATGACCGCGGCCCACAATCTTGAGTTGCTGATTGCGGGTGCAGCTGGTGCCACGGCCTCCTGGTTCCCCTCCGAGGCCGATCTGGACCGGCTGCCAGGCATCATGGATCAGGTCGCCCGTTTCAGTCGGGAAAGCTATCGGGAATTGCTGGATGCAGAGGGTTTCCTGACCTTTTTTAGCCAGGCCACCCCCATTGATGCAATCGAGTCAAGCCGTATCGGTTCGCGTCCCGTCCGGCGACGAGGAGAGCGTACCATCGCCGATTTGAGAGCCATTCCGTGGGTTTTCAGCTGGAGCCAGAGCCGTTTTTTGCTCTCTGGATGGTATGGTGTTGGCATGGCGTTGGCACGACTGCGGACGGAGCACCCTGCATCCTTCGAGTTGCTCCGCCAGAACACCTTTACCTGGCCGCCGCTCTACTATGTTGTCAACAGCATTGCCACCAGTCTGGCCAATGTAGACCCGGAGGTTATGCTGGGTTATGCGAGTCTGGTGGAAGAGGATGTGCTGCGCAAGCGTTTCATGGACCGTATCAGCGGGGAGTACCAGCGCACCTGCGAGGAGATGGAGCTGCTCTATGGGGAGCCATTGGAGAGCCATCACAAGGAGTTGTATCAGGGCTTGTCCAGTCGGCGAGAGGCACTGCGATGCCTGCACCGTCATCAGATCGATCTGTTGCGGCGGTTTCGGCAGCCACATGGTGTTGACAGGGAGGAGAGCGAAGCGTTGCAAACCTGCTTGTTGCTGACCATCAACGCCATTGCCAACGGACTGGGTTCCACCGGATAACCCGCTTTCTTGCTTCTTTCAGGCGATTGCGGGCCGGGGAAAGCGACGCAAAAAGCCCCAATGCGTTCCTGTCACGAGGAATCTGCAAGGACACTCTCGATCGTGGTGGCATCCAGTATCCGAATGCTCCACTCTTCCAGGGTGGCCAAATCGGCCGAAGCGATTCTGTCAGTGACCCAGGCAGGCAGGTTGCCGAAGCGGCGTTGGAGTTGGCGGGTCAGAATCGTGGCCTCACCCTCCTGTCGGCCTTCCTGTCGGCCCTCCTGTCGGCCCTCCTGTCGGCCCTCCTGTCGGCCCTCCTGTCGGCCTTCCTGTCGGCCTGCCTGCTTGCCAGCCTGAATACCAGCCTGCCATCCTTTCTGCTCAATCTCCCTCGACCATTTTTCAACGTGTGTCGCCAACATGTTCACCACCTCCTCAAGCTCTTCAGGAATGCGCGGCAGGGAGTGCGGCCCTTTGAACCGCTCCAACCCAACGGCCAACAATTCGCGAAACAACCGCTTCACCGGCGGGCCATCCGGGTGTTTGGCAAACCAC
>PEAG01000117.1 GCA_002753505.1 Magnetococcales bacterium HCHbin5
CGCCCATTTGCTGCGCAAATGGGCTTCTGGGAAAGCGCGCCCGTTACATGCAGGGGCTTTGCCCCTGCACCCCACCGGGGACCGTGACGGTCCCCGGACCCCTGCAATAGTTTGAAAAGATTAGAAAAAGAATGGGTATGGTCATCATGTTAGCGCATATGGGGCTTTGCCCCTGCACCCCACCGGGGACCGTGACGGTCCCCGGACCCCTGCAATTGTTTTAAAAGATCAAGAAAACAAAGGCTTGTATATGAGTATAGAAAGCAGCGAGGTTTCCAACCGACCACCAGGCCGAATACTGGTTCTGACAGGAGACGGCAAAGGAAAATCCAGCAGTGCCTTCGGCATGGCCCTCCGGGCAGTCGGTTGGGGACAACGGGTCTGCGTGATCCAGTTTCTCAAAAAGGCGACCCGCAAAACAGGCGAAGAGAAGGCCGCACGCCAACTGGGCGTGGAATGGTTAACCCTGGGCGATGGCTTTACCTGGAACAGCCCCAACCTGGACCGGGACCGCGCAACCTGCCAACGCATCTGGCTACTGTGCCGGGAAAAAATCACCTCCCAACACTATGACCTGATCGTGCTGGATGAAATCAACGCCGTATTGGCCTGGGAATGGTTGCCAGTTTCCGACGTCATTCACTGCCTGCAACAGGAAAAACCCCCACAACTGCACATGATTTTAACGGGCAGAGATGCCCCTGACGCGCTGATCTCCGTTGCAGATACTGTAACAGAGATGGTTTCTGTAAAACATGCCTTCCAGAACGGGGTGCGTGCCGTAAAGGGCATTGAATATTAAATCGTGGAGCAATAACGTGTTCAGAAACAGTTACTGTAATGATTTATAGTCTGCTTGTCGTCCCGGCACTAGGCATGGATCTCCTGTTTGGGGAGCTCCCCCGCTTTCACCCTCTGGTGGGTTTTGGGCGGTGCAGCATGGGGGTTGAACAATGGCTGTACGGCCCTTCAACCCTCCCGGCCTGGGCGAGAAAAATGCGGGGCATGTCGGCTCTGTTACTGTTACTCGGGCCAACCCTTTTGCTCTCTCTCTGGTTGACCGCAACGGGCGGTTGGGTTGCGGTTACGGTTCATTGTGTCGTTCTCTATCTGGCCCTGGGGGGACGCAGCCTGATGGAACATGGAATGGCGGTGCTGAAGGCCATGGATGGGGAGGGGTTGGAGGCGGCCCGCCAGCGGGTGGGTTGCCTGGTCAGCCGGGAGACCGATCAGATGGATGAGGCGGCGGTGGTACGGGCTGCCATCGAGTCGTTACTGGAAAATGGCTGTGATGCCATTTTTGGGGCCCTGTTCTGGTTTTTGCTGCTGGGAGCCCCTGGGGCGTTGTTGTATCGATTGGCCAATACGCTGGATGCCATGTGGGGCTATAAAAATACCCGCTATCTGCACTTTGGCTGGGCAGCAGCCCGCCTGGACGATGGCCTGAACTATGTGCCGGCGCGCCTGACGGCGATAACCTACCTGTTGGTAGGCCATACAGGCGGGGCCTGGTCTGCCTGGCGTGGCTGCCCGGAACGGAAAAGTCCCAATGCGACTCTGGTCATGGCAGTGGGGGCCGGTGCCTTGGGCATTCAATTGGGGGGGGAGGCGGTTTATCACGGCTGTCGGGTAGAGAGCCCACTGTTGGGTGCAGGGCCGTCGCCAACGAGAGAGGATATTCCACGCGCCATCGCTCTGCTGCGCCACGCCATCCTGCTGTGGGTTGTGGTCTCGCTGCTGTTGGGAGGTATCGCACTTGCTTGAACATGGTGGGGGCATTCGTCAGGCGGCGGCACGCTTCGGTCTGCCGCCAGCACAGTGGCTGGATCTGTCGACGGGCATCAACCCCCTGGGCTGGACACCGTTGGCCATTCCGTCCTGGTGCTGGTCCAGATTGCCGGAAGAGGCGGACGGGTTGGAGGCGGCAGCCCACGCCTACTATCAGTCGACTCTGCTCCTGCCGGTGGCGGGTTCGCAAGCCGCCATCCAGCTGTTGCCCCGGTTGCGCCCACCTGGACGGGTGGCAGTCCTGACACCCACCTATAGCGAACATGCCCAGGCATGGGAGATGAATGGCCATCAGGTGGTTGGCATGACCCCGGCCGCACTGGAAATTGCCGTGGAAAGTTTTGAGGTGGTGGTGGTGGTCAATCCCAACAACCCTACAGGTACCTTGCTGAAATCCGAAAAGTTGTTATCCTGGTACAACCGTTTGCAGCAGCGGGGGGGGTGGCTGGTGGTGGATGAGGCGTTTATGGATGCCACCCCGGCCCATACCCTTGTGCCCCACTTGGGCTTGCCGGGGCTGATCGTGTTGCGCTCCATCGGTAAATTTTTTGGCTTGGCAGGGGCGCGTTTGGGATTTGTTTTGGCAGAGTGGGCGTTGCTGCAACAGCTTCGCCAGTTGTTGGGCCCCTGGTCTCTGGCAGGCCCCTCCCGATGGTTAGCCAGCCACGCTTTGACGGATGTGGCTTGGCAGACAGCTGCGCGCCACGCGCTCCCGCTGGCATCCGACCGGTTGGCAAGCCTGTTGAGTCGTCATGATCTGGCTCCTGCCGGGGGTACCGCCCTGTTCCAATGGGTTGTCACGGCAAAAGCAGGGGAGTGGTGGTTGTTTCTGGCCGAACAAGGGATCCTGGTACGCCACTTTCCTGCGTGGGGAGCGTTGCGGTTTGGGCTGCCAGGCGAGGAAAAAGCCTGGCAGCGGTTGGAACAGGCACTCAAGGATCGATAAGGGGAACCCAAGGCCGCCACAGCCTTGTTTTTCCATTTTACAATCAGTGGTTGCGTTTGCTAGACTGCAGGTATGGCTGTCTTATGGGTGATGTAACCGCTACAACCTTTGCCGAGCCAGACGACGGGTTTAGATGAACAATCCTGCGATGAAAGAGTCGATCCGTACTGTTGAGGCCCGCACCTTGGGGTTAAAAAACTTCGATGTTTTTCGCGTCCTGTTGGCAGTTGTTATCGGTTGCTCGCTCCTTTGGTGGTTGACAGGCTACTACATTCAACGACAGGCTGGCGAGATCCTGGCCGATCACGATAAAGATTTAATCCAAATCAGCGATCAACTCTCCGTTGGTCTCCGCAGCGGGTTGGGCATGTTGCATGGCATCCCGGCCGCCGTCGGCCAGAACGAAACACTGCAGACCGAACTCCGTCGCTTTTTGCAACTTCCCCCTGCCCAACAAACCCGAGAGGAAAAACGTCAGAGTTGGTCCAGGGAGGCCGAACTGGCCTCCCTGGACCATTGGCTATCCAAATTTACCGAAAAATTGGGGGTGATGAGTGTCATATGGGTGATGAACACAACCGGTGACGCCATCCTTGCCAGCAATTACCTGGCAGCAGACAGCTTTGTTGGAACAAACTATAGTGATCGGGAGTATTTTACCGAGGCGATGGCCGGACGGCAGGGCATTCAGTATGCGATGGGGCGGCGTACCAATCTCCCCGGCCTCTTTTTTTCGTCCCCGGTGACCGATGCGAACAATGGCATCATAGGGGTGGTGGCTGGCAAGATTGATCTCTCTTTTTTGGACTCCTGGATGGGGCATGCCAACGTATTGATCAGTGACCAATACGGGGTGGTGATATTGGCGCGGGACAAAACATTGGAGATGCGCCTGTTGCCGGATGCAAAAATATCCACCCTGTCGGAAAAGTCGCAGATGGATCGGTACAAGCGCAATACGTTTGACAAGGTTGACATCTTTCCCTGGTCTGACGCGCTTGCCCCGGAATTGAAACGCTTTGACAATCGTAAGATACCCTTTCTTCTCAAGACAACTACGCTGGAAGAGGGTGAGGCGTTTCTCACCACTTTGATACCGGTGGGAGAGCTTGCCAGGATAGAGCAGGAACATCTGCGCAGTTTTCTCTTGTTGCTGGCCCTCAGCAGCGGTGTTGCCCTGTTCATTTCGCATATGCTGCAACGGCGACGGAATGAACGTCTGCTGCGGGAGAGCGATGCCCGACTTGCCACCGTGTTCCGTGCCAGTCCTGTCGGCATGCTCCTGGTGCGTTGGTCAGACCACAAGGTGCTTGAGATCAATGATTTCATGCTGCAACTCTTTGGCTATGGTCGTGAAGAGGTGGCACGTTGTTCTTTGCAAATCCAGGATCTGTATGGTTCGGAACACGAGAGGCTGGAGAGCGGTTTGCAGGAGGCCGGTCACATTTATGGCCTCGAGTTCAAGACAGTCCGCCGGGATGGCCTGCCCGTTATCCACTTGGTTTCTGCAGAAAAATTGGAACTGTCTGGAGATCTGTGCTACCTGGCCACGGTGGTGGATATCACACCCATCAAACAGTTGGAAGAGTCGTTGCATGAGGTCAAGCTCACCCTGGAGCAGCGGGTGGCAACCCGTACCCAGGAGCTCTCCCAGATGGTGGAAGAGCGTGCCAAATCACAGGCCCTGTTGAGAACCGTCGTTGATACGGTGCCCATCCGTATATTCTGGAAGGATCGGGAATCCCGCTACATGGGCTGTAACCCACCCTTTGCACGGGATGCAGGCAAGAACGATCCAAGTGAGCTGTTGGGATTGGATGATTCCCATTTGGGCTGGGCCGACCAGGCCGAACGTTACCAACTGGATGACCGCAAGGTGATGGAATCCGGTCAGGGCAAACTGGGATATGAGGAGCCCCAATCCGCCCCGAATGGTGATCTGCGCTGGCTGCGCACATCCAAGGTTCCGCTGCGGAACAGCCATAATGAGGTGGTCGGGGTGTTGGGTGTCTATGAAGATATTACCGAGTTCAAACGAGGTGAACAACAGCTGACACTGGCGATGGGAAAATTACAAAACGCCATGAGTCAGGTAGAGATTGCCTCCCGATTCAAGAGTGAGTTTCTCGCCAATATGAGCCACGAGATTCGGACACCGATGAACGCCATCATCGGGCTGGTCGACCTGGCACTGCATCTGGAAATGTCACCCAGGTTACGGGACTACCTGAACAAGATTGCCAACGCATCCCGCTCTCTATTGCGCATTATCAACGATATTCTTGATTTTTCCAAGATTGAAGCCGGTAAGATAACCCTGGAATCTGCCGATTTTACACTAGGTCGCGTGATTGAAAACCTGGCTGATATTTTTCGTAACAGTGCGGCAGAAAATAATCTGGAGCTGGTTTTGGGTATTGACCCGCAGTGCCCTACGCTTCTGCACGGGGACTCCCTGCGACTTGAGCAGGTGTTGATGAATCTGATCAGCAATGCCCTCAAGTTTACCAAACAGGGGTCGGTGCGTGTCTGGGTGAGCAGGGAGGCAATCGCTCCTGGACCGACAGTCGATGCTGCGCCCGCTGCCGAGGGAGAACCGGTTGTGTTGCGGTTTACGGTTCAGGATAGCGGCATTGGTCTGACAAAAGAGCAGATTACCGGTTTGTTCACCCCTTTTTGCCAGGCAGACTCTTCCACAACCCGTCAATTTGGGGGTACCGGGCTGGGGCTCTCCATTTGCAAACGGCTGGTCGAGTTGATGGAGGGCAAAATATGGGTGGAAAGTGAACCAGGGGTCGGCTCCCTGTTCGGGTTTACTGCCCTGTTTACCCAACGTTCAGGGTTGGAGCAAGAGTATTCTGCGCTGCCGGACTCCCTGGTTGATCTGCCCGTATTGCTGGTGGATGATAATGATATTGCTCGGGAAATATTACAGGTTACGCTGCAGACCATGCGCTTTCGACCCTTTTCGGTGGCCTCCGGTGAGGAGGCGATGGCGGCCGTGACCCGGATGATTGAGGCGGGTACCCCTTACCCGCTGGTGTTGTTGGATTACAAAATGCCGGGAATGAATGGAATCGAAACGGCCCGGCAAATCGCGGACTTCCACGCTGAGCATGGAACGGATCTGCCTCGTCCCAAAATGATTCTGCTCTCTGCCTTTGGTTTGGATGCAGGGCTCTCTCCGCAGGCCAAAGCGTCGGGATTGGAAGTTTTTCTCAGCAAACCTGTCACCCGCTCCCGTTTGTTTGATGCTGTTTCGGATGTCATGGGGCTGGGACTGGTTCACCGCCACCAACCAGAGGCAGAAGGGATCGATCACAAAGCTGTGTTTGATCAAGTCGGTGGAGCCAGAATATTGCTGGTGGAGGATAATGCCATCAACCAGCAGGTGGCGAAGGAGATGTTGGAGTTGCTGGGCCTCAAAGTCAGCGTAGCCGGCAATGGACTGGAGGCGACCCGCATGGTGCTGGAAACCCCGTTTGACCTGATCTTTATGGATATACAGATGCCTGTGATGGATGGTTATGCGGCTGTTCGACACATCCGTGCCAACCCGCAGTTTGCAACGTTGCCTATTGTTGCGATGACGGCTCATGCCATGGATGGCGATCGGCAAAAATCGCTGGATGTGGGCATGAACGGTCATATCACCAAACCCATTGACCGCAAACAACTGTATGCTGTCCTGTTGCGATGGATCACACCTGGACAGAGGGCCAAACCGGAGGCTGGTTTACTGTTGGCCAAACCGCCCGAACGGGCAGGCTGCACGATTCCGCTGGATCTGCCAGGGATTGATGTGGAGGCTGGCTTGGAACGGTTGGGGGGAAATCACCAACTGTTGCGCACCCTTTTACTGGAGTCCGGGCGGGATTTTGCCGAGGTTGTCGGCAAGGTTCGCACAGCATTGGCTGGAGAGCATCAGGATGATTGGCTGGTGGCCAGGAGCCTGGTTCACGCGGTCAAGGGGGTGGCAGGCAATATATCGGCGGTGGATCTGCACCAGGCGGCTGCCATGCTGGAGCAGTCGATCGATGCCAACCAGAGAGATCATTGGCCGGCATTGTTGAGTCATCTGGAACAGGTATTGCTGCCGCTGTTGGATGCCATTCACACTTTGGAGCCGGATGGCGAAAAGGAGAGTGTGGCACCAGGGCGGGTTGAAGCAGAGCCGGAACAGGTTCGAGCGTTGTTGGATCAGCTGGCAGACTTTATTCGACAGGGCAACAGCAAGGCGATCAACGCTTTGGCTGATCTCAAACCCTGTTTGCTGGGAGAGGTCAATGAGCAGGATCTGGCAGCATTGGAGCGTGCAATCAATCGGTTTGATTTTAAATCGGCTCGAATCGCCCTGGTTGACATCGCCCAGTCCTGGAACAAAAAGCATGCACAAGGTGGGTCATGAATGCCCTTCGTCAACATCCCTCAACGCTCAGAATGGTTTGGCCATAATACCCTCGCTTATTAATCTTTTTAAACCATTGCAGGAGTCCGGGGAGCGGTCAGTCCCCTGCAATGGTCAAAAGAGCATCGTCATCATCCCGCAATCCGCACTATGTCGATGGATACCCAAAAAGTATGGACATGGGGGCCGATATATTGTTTGTGCCTATGGCGGTAATCTGGGTTGTCGTGATTCCCGCCGCTTGCCAGGCGGCCGTGCTGGCGTAGGCAGCCGTCTGAGCGGCATCCAGGCTATCCAACTGAATATCCGTGAGCGCAGCAATCTGGGTTGTGGTTATCGCCTGAATGTGTGTGACGAGCAGACCATCCACCTGTGTCGTGGTCAGGGCGGTAATCGCGGGGGCCGTCAAGGCTGAGAGCTGGGTTGTCGTGAATTGGCTGATTTGGGACGAAGCCAAGCCACCCAGTTGGGTATCTGCCAGGCTGGCCATCTGCGCAGCGGTCAAACCTGCCAGTTGGGTGGCCGCAAAACTGGCCAATTGCATCGAAGAAAGACCATTCAACTGGGTTATGGCCAAACCGGTCAATCCTGCCGAAGTCAAACCGTCCAACTGGGTATTGGCCAGTGCGGTCAACTGGATCGAGGTCAAGCCATCCAGTTGGGTGCCCACCAGACTGGCCAGTTGGCTGGAGGTGAGGCCATTCAACTGGCTGTCGGCCAGGGCGGTGAGTTGGAGCGAGGTCAAGCCGTCCAACTGGGTGTTGGCCAGGGCGGTGAGGTTGACCGAGGTCAAAGCATTCAACTGGCTGTCAGCCAGGGAGGCGAGGGCCGCCGAGCCCAGACCGTTCAACTGGCTGTCGGCCAGGGCGGTCAGTTGGTTGGAGGTGAGGCCATTCAACTGGGTGCCGGTCAGGCTGGCCAGTTGGGCCGAGGTCAAGCCGTTCAACTGGCTGTCGGCCAGGGCAGTCAACTGGTTGGAGGTGAGGCCATTCAACTGGGTGCCGGTCAGGCTGGCCAGTTGGGCCGAGGTCAAGCCGTTCAACTGGCTGTCGGCCAGGGCAGTCAACTGGTTGGAGGTGAGGCCATTCAGTTGGCTATCGGCCAAAGCGGTCAGTTGAGTGGAGGTCAGGCCGTTCAATTGGCTGTCCGCCAGACTGCCCAATTGGAGCGATGTCAGGCCGTTCAACTGGCTGTCGGCCAGGGCGGTCAGGTTGGTAGAGGTCAGGGCATTCAACTGGCTGTCGGCCAGGGAGGCCAGGGCAGTCGATTCCAGGCCATTCAATTGGCTGTCG
>PEAG01000013.1 GCA_002753505.1 Magnetococcales bacterium HCHbin5
TGTGCGCATGCTGACGAAAGAAGATGGTCGGAGAGCCGTGTACGGGAAAACCGTACGCACGGTTCGATGAGGGGGTACTGGAAACGGGGCGAAAGCCACCGCGCCTGCACTCTACTCTACCAAAGCCCCTGCATGAACTGCGCGTTTTCCCAAAGCCAATTTTCGCAGAAAATTGGCGCAACGCGCACAAAACTGCCCCGCAGGGGCGACCTTGGGAGGGCGGCAGCCCGACTCGCACGGTTATGTTACGGAAAATTTTTGGATAAAAAACCAGAACCTTCGGATATTCAGCTTCTCGTTTGATACCAGGCCAGGAACGGTTTTTTTTTCAAGCCAAGTGACCTTTTGCCCGCTCTCGGTCGGGCTGCCGCCCTCCAGCAGTGCCCCTGCGGGGCGTTTTGGGCGCGCTGCGCCCATTTGCTGCGCAAATGGGCTTCGGTGAAAGCGCGCCCGTTACATGCAGGGGCTTTGCCCCTGCACCCCACTGGGGACCGTGACGGTCCCCAGACCCCTGCAATTGTTTTAAAAGATTAAAAAAAGCAAAATCGCCGCCCCTGCACCCTACTGGGGACCGTGACGGTCCCCAGACCCCTGCAATTGTTTTAAAAGATTAAAAAAAGCAAAATCGCCGCCCCTGCACCCCACTGGGGACCGTGACGGTCCCCAGACCCCTGCAATTGTTTTAAAAGATTAAAAAAGAGCAAGCGCGCCCTTGCATGCCGGGGCTTTGCCCCTGTCCCGCACGAGGGCTTGTTTTGTCCATCCATTTATATCACAATGACGGGTGCTTGCTAAAACAGGTGACCGGGGGGGCGTCAAAATAATCATCATAACCACACAGTACCACGCTCCCCGATCCGGTCAACCCCGTTCTGTGCGTCAGGTGACAGGATCTATAGATGCCATCCACGACCATCTCCCCCACCGATACCATCCATGCCCTGCTCCGGGCCAAACGCACCCTGCGCCTGCTCAGCGATTGCAATTCCACTATCGTCCGTTCTGACAATGAAACAGAACTGCTGGAAAAAATTTGCCCGCTCATCGTGGGTACCGGTGGCTACCGCCTGGTCTGGATCGGCTACGCGCAACAGGATGCCGAAAAACGGGTGATACCCATGGCCCAGGCCGGTTGCAGCCCCGACTATATCGCCCACTTGAACCTGAGCTGGTCCGATAACGAACAGGGCCAAGGCCCAACAGGCCGCGCCATTCGCAGCGGAGAGCCCCAAATAGCCCGCAACATTTCCCAGGATCCCAGCTTTCTCCCCTGGCGAGCCAGAGCCATGACCCACGGTCTCTACTCCTCCGTCGCCCTGCCTTTGAAAGAGGGCGAACACACCTTCGCCGCCCTCAATATCTATGCCCACGAAACCGATGCGTTTGATCAGGAGGAACTCTTGTTGCTGGAAGAGCTGGCGACCAATCTGGCCTACGGCATCTCGGTCCTGCGCCTGCGTAAAGCACACCACCAGGCACTCAAAGCACGTCGAAAACAGGAACGGCTTTGCCATTCTGTGGTGGAACAGGCGATCGATGGCATGGCCATCGCCCGCCTGGATGGCACCATACTCACCGCCAATCCCGCCTCCTGCCGCATGACCGGTTACTCGGAAGAGGAGTTGCGCCAACGCTCTCTCTGTGACCTTGTGCCCCCCGGCACCCAACCGATACTGCTCCCCCTGGTGGCGATCAACCAGAGCGGCAGCCGGGAATTGGATGTCGTACGCAAAGATGGCTCCCGTTTTCCCGCCGAAATACGACTCTACCCCATCACCCTGCCGGACGGGGAGGAAGAGGAACGGGCCGTGCTGGGCGTCATTGTGGATATTTCCAAACGCAAACGGGACGAACTGGAACGGCATCAGTTGCAGCAGCAGGCACTCCGAAATGCCCACCTGGCCACGGTCGGGGTCATGACAGCCGGCATCGTGCATGAGGTGAACAACCCAAACAACGCCATCATGTTCAACAGTACCCTGCTGGCCAATGCCTGGAAAGATATCGACATTATTTTACACGAATACTACCGGCACAACGGTGATTTTTCCATCGGCGGGCTGCCCTACACCGAGATGCGCCCCCTCTTTCCATCACTGATTGACAGCATCAATGAACATTCGGCAAGAATAAAAAATATTATCAATAACATGCAATATATTTCCCGCAACGAACAGGTGGCGGTTGCGGAACCGCTGGATCTGATCAAACTGCTCACCCATACGGCCAGCCTGTTAAAAAATCAGATCAACCAGCGCACCCATCATTTTGTCTGGACCTTGCCCGAGACGATCCCGTTGGTATGGGGCAATCGCCAACAGATGGAACAGGTATTTATCAATGTGATTTTGAACGCTCTGCATGCCTTGCCGGACATGAACAGGGGGATTCATGTTACCCTGGCCGCTAAACCCGAACTGGACGTGGTGCTGGTTACCATCCAGGATGAAGGCGTCGGCATTGCGGAGCCACATCTGCAGCGGTTGACAGAACCGTTTTTCTCAACCAAGTTGGCTGAAGGTGGCAGCGGTTTGGGGCTGTTTATTTCCAATCGCATTTTGGAAAATCATGGCGGTGAGATGCATTTTTCCTCACGCCTGGATCGGGGGACCACCGTCCATATTCGCTTGCCGATCATGGACGGCGATGGTTTGGCCGTTGCCCAACCAGAATAGTTGCTTACAGGGGGGAGTTTTATGCAATCAGCGATGCCGCATGTCCTGTTGGTGGACGATGAACAGGGGGTTTTGTTGGGTGCCAGTTTGTTGTTGCGGCGGGCGGGTATTGACCCGGTGACCACCTTGCAGGACAGCCGTGAGGTGATGCCCTTTTTGGCAACCCACTCGGTGGCCATGGTGGTGTTGGATCTTTTTATGCCCTATCTCTCCGGCTTTGATCTGCTGGGGGAGATCAAGCGGCACCATCCTGACATCACGGTCGTTATCCTGACCGCTGTCCAGGATGTCAAAACGGCGGTGGCCTGCATGAAAGAGGGGGCTTCGGATTATCTGGTCAAGCCGGTGGAAAAGGATCGTTTGCTGACAACGGTACAACAAACCCTGGAGCTGCAATCGCTGCGTCGCCAGGTGGACAAGCTGAAAGGGTACCTGCTGAATGATACCCTGCAGCGGCACGATGCCTTCGCGAACATTGTGACCAACAGTCCGAAAATGCGCTCTATTTTTCAATATATGGAGGCCATTTCCACCACCCGTGAACCGGTTCTCATCACGGGGGAAACCGGGGCGGGCAAGGAGTCCATTGCCGAGGCCATGCATCTCCTGAGCGGTCGGAGCGGGGCCTTTGTGCCGGTCAATGTGGCGGGGTTGGATGATATGGTATTTTCCGACACCCTGTTTGGTCACCGCAAGGGGGCCTTTACCGGGGCTGATCAAAACCGGGAGGGGCAGATCGCCAAAGCCCAGGGGGGCACCCTGTTTTTGGATGAAATTGGCGATTTGAGTGAAGGCAGTCAGGTCAAGTTGTTGCGCCTGTTGCAGGAAAAAAAATATTTTCCCCTCGGTGCCGACATCAGCAAGCATGCGGATATCTACGTGGTGGCCGCCACCAACAGACCCATCAAGGAGCGAATTGCCACCGGCCATTTCCGGCAGGATCTGTTTTACCGGTTGGCGGGTCACCAGGTCCACCTGCCGCCGTTGCGGGAGCGCAAGGAGGATATTCCGTTGTTGGTTTCCCATTTCTTGCTGGAGGCTTCCAAATCGGTGGGAAAAGAGTCCCCCACCCCTTCACCGGAGCTGTTCACCCTGTTGGCCAGTTACCGGTTTCCCGGCAATATTCGGGAGTTGCGGGCGATGGTGTTTGATGCGGTTGCCCAGCACCGCCGGGGGGTTTTGTCCTTGCACAGCTTCAAGGAGAGCATTCATGCCAAGCAGGGGGGGGATCAGGATGGTGCTTCCGTGCGGGAGGCGGTCAATGCAGAGCGTGTCGTTCTCTCCTGGCCCCATTCTGCGCGTCCGCCCACCATCAAGGAGGCAGAGGAGTTTTTGATACAGAACGCGCTGAAGATGGGCCAGGGCAATCAGGGGTTGGCAGCCTCCATCCTGGGCATTACCCGGCAGGCTCTTAACCAGCGGTTGGTCCGGCGCAAAAAAGCGGATTAGCCACGCAACCCAAAACCGGGAGGGTTGGGCACCCCCTCCCCGGGGCCGGTTTGCGGGTTTGTCAGGAGGAGTGCAGAACTGGCACAGTATATGCTGTAATATAAGGCAACGGGGAACGGTTGAACCCTTCTCCCGGGCGGAATGCAAAAAACCAGTCGTGATGCCGGAGCGGGCCTTGTCCCTGTTGCTCCGGCCGCAGGAAGGAGGGGGTGGGTCGTCAGATCTTCCCTTCCCGTCGAGCCGATCGGGGGCACCCCCCCCTCTAGCCCCTGGTCGGCTTGGCACTCTTCCACAGCAGTTGTGCGGACAGGAAAGGGATTTCCAACGTCCGTTTTGGCAAAGGGGAGGCGGGTCTTACGGATCTGTATCCTCCTGTCGAGCCGATCGGGGGCACCCCCCCCTCTAGCCCCTGGTCGGCTTGGCTTTTATTCGGAGTGGTTGTGCGGACAGGGAAGGGATTCCCGGCGTCCGTTTTAGGAAAGGAGAGGCGGATCTTACAGGTCTGTATCTTCCCGCCGAGCCGATCGGGGGCACCCCCCCCCTCTAGCCCCTGGTCGGCTTGGCTTTTACTGGAGCAGTTGTGCGGACAGGAAAGGGATTTCCAACGTCCGTTTTAGGAAAGGAGAGGCGGATCTTACAGGTCTGTATCTTCCCGCCGAGCCGATCGGGGGTCCCCCCCCCTCTAGCCCCTGGTCGGCTTGGCACTTCACCTGTCTCGTTGTTTTTTCGTTGTTTTCCCGATATCCGTTGCTTTTGCAATCCGCCCACCAGGGGCGTTTTTTTGTTTCTGGCTCCCGCAACAGGAGCGGTGGCCGCCTTTTCCGAACACTCCACTCCACACAAAAAACCCCTGCAACGTTTGATGCTGTTTTTTACAATTGTTGCATATGTAAATTTTTATGGATCTGAATAAGTTATATATGCTTACAAGATCTTTATGTCATCAATTGTTGCACCCCTTGCCGGATAATGGCGGGGGGGGGCTGGAAGCGTCATGATTCCCAGCCTCCTGCACTCCTCCCGTCCGGGTTATACAAAACATTTTTGGATTGCGAACCTTGCTGCGCTGGTTCAGACTGGGCGGAGCGTGGGGGATGTCGTGGGCAGATGACCCATGATCGAAAAAATTGCCGAGGAGAGGAAGACGGTGACATCAACCCTTTTGACTGCAACGCAGGCTGGAGCCATTGAGGTCGCTCTCCCGCCATACCAGGAGCCTGACGCTCCCTCTTTTTTGCTGCCGGCCCAGACCATTGCGCCCGGCACAACGTTGAACAACCACCCGACCACGCTGGACGGGGCCTGGTGGGCGGACCGGCCGGATGCAACCTTGGCCCGCTATATCGAGCAGCTGACCCATCTTGCCCGGGAGGACGGCCACAAAACAGGCCCCAATGTGGTGCTGAGCTATCAATTCCTGACGGCGGCGGATGTGCGCAACGATGCCGACTCCCTGCCTGAACGACGGGGATTTGTTCCGTTCACGGCGGCCCAGCGAACGGCTGCCCTGCGGGCGATGCAGTTGTGGCAGGATATTTGTGGTGTCACCTTTGTGCAGGCCGCGCCTGGTCAGGAGGCGACGATCCGCTTTGGGGCCTCCAGCACCACCGTGGGCAACAGCACATACAGCAGCCCCTGGACAGATCAAAACGGGCAGTTTCTCAAAACGTACATCTGGTTGAGCAGCCGCTGGCAGACCAACAGCGAGCTGGCTGACGGCGAGTATGGTTTGACCACCCTGATCCATGAAATTGGCCACGCCCTGGGGTTGGATCATCCAGGCAACTATAACGGCAAGGAGAGCTGGCAGGGGCGTCTTTTTGGCAATGATGATCAGATGCACTCGATCATGTCCTATTTTCCGACCCCTCCTTATGACACGATCGACCTCTCTCCCGCTTCCCCCATGCTGATGGATATTGCGGCGGTGCAACAGCTCTACGGAGCCAACAACAACACCCGCGTCGGCAATGACAGCTATAGCTGGCAGGCTCCCTTTATCCAGACCATTTGGGATGCGGGGGGAATCGACACCATTGACGCCGCCAACCAGACCACCGCCTGCACCATTGACCTGCACCCCGGCGCGTTCAGTTCGGTGGGCAGCAAGCTGGGGGGGACGCCAGCGGTCAACAATCTGGCCATTGCACTGGGTACTTACATGGAGAACGCCAACGGTGGTCGCAAGGATGACACCTTGATCGGCAATGAGTTGGCCAATGTTCTGGTGGGCAACGGGGGCAACGATACGCTGTTTGGGGGCGCGGGGGATCAGCTGTTCGGGGGGGAGGGCAACGACACCTTTGTGTTGGCTGATCTTGATTTCCAACGCATAGAGGGGGGAGCCGGGACAGATACCCTGCTCTGCCTGGGTGCCAACCTGGAGTTGAATCTGGCCAGCTATGTCAACAGGGTGCGATCGGTCGAGCTGATCGACATCAGTGGCAGCGGCAACAACCGTTTGACGCTGACCGTTGCGGATGTGTTGTCTTTATCAAATGATAACAATACGTTGACAATTAATTTGGATCCGGCTGATACGGTCAGTTGGGACAGTGGTTGGTTGCGGGGGGCGGATATAACCCTTTTCAACCGCCACTATCAGCATTACAGCCAGGGCCAGGCCAGTCTGAATATTGCCGATGATACCCTGTTCAGTCTGCCCTATAGCCAGAGCCAGATGGCTTTGCTCACCACGTCGCAATTGGGGGCGTTGACAGCGACCCAGTTGGCCGCCTTGAGTGTCACGCAGGTGCAGGGGTTGACGGCGGTGCAGGTGGGCCAGTTGTCTGCGGCCCAAAAGGATGCGCTGGTTGCTGCCCAGGTTGTATTAAAATCGGCGGCGGAGATTGGCAAGTTGACGACGGCCCAACTGGGTTACCTGACCGCCCTGGACCAGTTGAGTGCGACCCAGATGAGGGGGTTGACGGCGGCACAGTTGGCGGCGTTGACGACCACCCAGATCAACACTTTAACGATGAGTCAGATCCAGGGGTTGACCGCAAAGCAGTTGGCGGCTCTGACCGGCGAGCAGATTGCCCGGTTGAGTGCGGAGGAGGTGGCCGGGTTGAGCAGTGGGCAGCTCCGGGGGTTGGGCGTGACGCAGGTGGCTGCGTTGCAGTCCAGTCAGCTTGCCTTGTTGACGTCGACGCAGATCAGGGGGCTGACGCCGGTCCGGTTGGCTGTTTTGACCACGACCCAGATGGATGGTTTAACGGCCGCCCAGGTGGGGGTGTTGACGGTGGCCCAGGTACGGGCTCTCAGCAGCACCGGGGTGGATGCGTTGACCACGACTCAGGTTGGGGGGTTGACGACCACTCAGCTGCAGGCTTTGACGTTGGTGCAGGTGGGTGCGTTGACGGTGGCGCAGATCGCCGGGTTGACCGCTGCGCAGATGGGGGGGGTGAGCAGTCGGCAGCTGGCGGCTTTCAGTACGACCCAATTGGCGGGGTTGGATGCCGCCGATATGGCCGGGTTGAGTACGGTCCAGGTGCGGGGATTGAGCAGTGTACAGATTGGCGCGTTGACCACCAGCCAATCTGTGGGGCTGGAGTCGACCGATTTGCGGTTGTTGAGTACGGTGCAGCTGCGGGGGTTGACGGTTGCCCAGATAGGGGCCTTGCAGGAGTCCCAGTTGGCGGGGTTGACCAATCGGCAGTTGGCCTCCTGGAGTCTCGGTCAGATTGGCGGTTTGGAGGCTACGGCTTTGGGGTGGTTGAGCACGACCCAGCTCAGGGGGTTGAGTTCGGTGCAGGTGGCGGCTTTGAGTACCACGCAGGTGGGGGGGTTGAGCAGCGGTCAGATTGCCGCCTGGGTGATGCCCCAGTTGCGGGGGTTGACGGTGACCCAGGTGGCGGCTTTGACCACGCTGCAGGTGGGGGGGTTGAGTTCGGGGCAGATTCGGTTGTTGTCTGTGACCCAGGTGGGGGGGTTGGGGGTTTCCCAGTTGGCTGTTCTGGGTTCGGAGCAGCTCAGGGGGTTGATGCCGTGGCAGCTTGGGGGGTTGGGGGTGACCCAGGTGGGGGGGTTGAGTACGACCCAGTTGGCCTTTTTGACCAGGGTGCAGATGGGGGGATTGACCGCCGTGCAGATGGGTTCTTTGACCACGACCCAGTTGGGGGCGTTAGCGGTGGATGTGGTGGCTCGGTTGTCGGGGGTGCAGTTGGGTGGGTTGGATGCGACCCGGTTGGCTGCGTTGACCAGCACGCAGATTGGGGGGTTATCGGCCCGGCAGATCCGGGGGTTGAGTACGGTGCAGGTGGTGGGGTTGTCGGCTCATATCGGTCAGTTGAGTGCTACGCAGGTTGTCGGGTTTGAGGCGGCTGATTTTGAGGTGTTGCGGGGGGATATTGGGGCCTTCACGGTGGCGCAGGTGAAGCTTTTTTCCAAGCTGCAGAAGAGTGCCTATGTGGCGGCGGGGGGGATGTTGAGTTGAGTTGAGTTCTGTTAATCTTTTCAAACGATTGCAGGGGTCCGGGGACCGTCACGGTCCCCGGTGGGGTGCAGGGGCAAAGCCCCTGCATGTAACGGGCGCGCTTTCCCAGAAGCCCATTTGCGCAGCAAATGGGCGCAGCGCGCCCAAAACGCCCCGCAGGGGCACTGCTGGAGGGCGGCAGCCCGACCGAGAGCGGGCAAAAGGTCACTTGGCTTGGGAAAAAAACCATTCCTGGCCTTGTATCAAACAAAAAGCGCAATACAATTAAAGCGTACTATCCGAAGGTTCTGGTTTTTTATCCAAATATTTTCCACGACATAACCGTGCGGGTCGGGCTGCCGCCCTCCCAAGGTCGCCCCTGCGGGGCGGTTTTGGGCGCGTTGCGCAAATTTTCTGCGAAAATTTGCTTTGGGAAAACGCGCCGTTCAGCAGGGGCTCTGCCCCTGCACCCCGCCGGGGACCGTGACGGTCCCCGGACCCCTGCAATTGTTTAAAAGAAGGACAGGATCGTCAGCATAACCCCGCCGGGGAGCGTGACGGTCCCCGGACCCCTGCAATTGTTTAAAAGAAGGACAGGATCGTCAGCATAACTCCGCCGGGGAGCGTGACGGTCCCCGGACCCCTGCAATTGTTTAACAGGACGACATACATGGTCGCCGTTTCAGGATGCGGCCCCCTTCTTGGCCTTCAACTCCGCAATCGCCTCTGGATTGACCTTGATCTCCTGATCCCCAAACAACACCGTTTTTAACCAGGCGAGGGCAAAATCTGTCATCGCTTCATCATCCTTCAAGATGCGCTCCGCCGTCTCCTTGTCCACCTGATACCGCTTCAAGAAGGTGGAATTAAAGACAAACTGCCTGAACTTTTCCGGGTTGGTGCTGGCCATGTAAAAAAACTCGGAAAGCTGCAACGATGTGCTGGTGGCATCTCCCGCCGACCGCCGTTTGACAATCAACTCCATCCAGTGGCGGTTTTTTTCATCATAGTCCACCACCCCCTGATCCTGTCGCCACGCCTCCACCTGCAACTGCTGCGGCTCCTGGTGTCCTTTGCAAAAATCCTCCTTGATCAAAAAATAGAACGACTCGTTCCCTGTGGTCTGTTGCCGATGCAGCAGTGCCAAACCCAGCGGATAGTAGCGACAGGTCACCGGACGGTCACTGTAGACAGAACAGCCCTCTGCCGTCACAAAAGGACAGCGGCCCGTCTCCTCATCCATCCGCATCATGGCCACCGGCAATTGTCCCTTGCTCATGGTGTAGGGGGTGGCATACTGAAAAAGAAACGCTTCCGCCGTCAAATTGAGTCGTTTGCGCAAGCGCAACAGATCATAGGGCGTCAGCAAAATCTCAATATGGCTGCAGCATTGATTGAAACAGGCAATACCGGGGTGACAACGAAATTGCAGGGTATCCTGGCCGGTCAGGGGTTTGGGCGAAATAATATCGCGCACCTCTCTTGGCATATCCCGCATATCCGGGTCCAACTGCAAAACGCGATCCCGATCGCTATTGTTGGATGTATCATTGGACATTTTTTGATCCTTGAAAAAGTTTTTTTAAACAATTGCAGGGGCCTGGGGACCGTCACGGTCCCCAGTGGGGTGCAGGGGCAAAGCCCCATATGTGCCAACATGATAACCACGCCCATGCTTTTCTAATCTTTTCAAACGATTGCAGGGGTCTGGGGACCGTCACGGTCCCCAGTGGGGTGCAGGGGCAAAGCCCCTGCATGTAACGGGCGCGCTTTCACCGAAGCCCATTTGCGCAGCAAATGGGCGCAGCGCGCCCAAAACGCCCCGCAGGGGCACTCCTGGAGGGCGGCAGCCCGACCGAGAGCGGGCAAAAGGTCACTTGGCTTGGAAAAAAAACCGATCCTGGCCTTGTATCAAACAAAAAGCGTAACACAATGAAAGCGTACCATCCGAACGTTCTGGTAAAGCGTACCATCCGAACGTTCTGGTAAAGCGTACTATCCGAACGTTCTGGTAAAGCGTACTATCCGAACGTGCTGGTTTTTCATCCAAACATTTTCCATGACATAACCGTGCGAGTCGGGCTGCCGCCCTCCAGGAGTCTGCCCCTGCGGGGCAGGTTTTGGGCGCGTTGCGCAAATTTTCTGCGAAAATTTGCTTTGGGAAAACGCGCCGTTCAGCAGGGGCTTTGCCCCTGCACCCCACTGGGGAGCGTGACGCTCCCCAGACCCCTGCAATCGTTTAAAGAAAGACCGCAACCATGTTAGCGCATATGGGGCTTTGCCCCTGCACCCCACTGGGGAGCGTGACGCTCCCCAGACCCCTGCAATCGTTTAAAGAAAGACCGCAACCATGTCAGCGCACATGGGGCTTTGCCCCTGCACCCCACTGGGGAGCGTGACGCTCCCCAGACCCCTGCAATCGTTTAACAGCGTAAAAAAATCAGAGTTTCCAATCAAAAAAAAAAAGGGGGAGGCAAACGCCTCCCCCCCCCAAACAGACCCGATTACTTGGTAACCAAATCCTTGTGCTCACGCTTGAAGACAGACCACTCACCGGTCTTGGGATCAATCCGGCTGTTGACGAAGCACTTCCAGTTCTCTTCGTCCACAAAGTTGTAGTCCATGTTGTAATAGAAACCAGGATAACGGGTCTCTTGACGGAACAACATGTGACGCAGATGGGCCTCACCAGCATAGATGCGATGATAATTTTCCCAGGCCCGCATCAACTCATGCAGATCACGCGCCACCATCTTCTTGGAGTCAATCTTCAGCTCATGCAGCTTCTTGACCGCAATCTCCATCATGGCCGTGTTGGTGACATACTGCGTGCTCACACCCGCCACATACTCGTCCATGATCTTTTGCAGACGCGCCTGCAACAACTTGGGCGTGATATAATGGGGGTTGACATCAATCGCCGTGGTGTAGTCCTTGTGCTCCATGTACATGCGGACCGGCGCGTAAATCTCCTCGGCCAACTCGGAAGCACTACCCGGCAAACTGGGCGTGTAACCCTTGTTGTCCATGTAGAACTTCAACATTGCCTTGGCAGCAATACGACCCTCTGCATGGGAACCCGACGAAAACTTGTGACCGGAAGCCCCCACACCATCACCCGCCGTGAAAAGACCC
Source organism: Magnetococcales bacterium HCHbin5 (assembly GCA_002753505.1). Lineage (GTDB taxonomy): Bacteria > Pseudomonadota > Magnetococcia > Magnetococcales > Magnetaquicoccaceae > Magnetaquicoccus. The sequence goes on from PEAG01000013.1 coordinate 11,674, forward strand.
TGCACCGTGGTCATACGGTTGTAGCCCCAGTTCCACTCGGCCGGCGCAATGTCCGCCGGACCACTGACCCAGATACCACAGCAACCGGAATGAGAACCCAGGAAATAGGGCTCGGTGGGCATCAGCTCGGAAGGAACCTTCTCGGGCTCAATGTTTTCACCCGCCCACACACCCGCCTGACCGATACACATGTCGAGAAAATCTTCCCACGCCTCGGCCTCCAGATGCTTGATCTTTTTCTTGGCCTCTTTCTCGCCAAACTCTTCCTCATAAGAGGCCGCCAACGCCTGCAAGGCCACATCGGTCCGCATGAAAATGGGACCACGACCCTCGCGCTGCTCTTTCATCATCAGATGGTTGCGCAGGCAGCTGGCCGGCACCTTGGCCAAACCATACGGAGGATAATCCTTCAACATCTCCTTGTTGACCTGCATGTAATCCTCACCCCGGCAGTTGGTCGCCTTGGCTTTGAACAACAGGAACCACGCACCCACCGGACCATAACCATCCTTGAAACGGGCCGGCACAAAACGGTTCTCCATCATGGTCAACTCGGCACCCACCTGGGCCGCCATGGCATAGGTGGAACCGGCATTCCAAACCGGATACCAGGTACGACCCATACCCTCAGCCACCGAACGGGGCCGGAATACATTGACCGCACCACCCGCCACCAGAAGGATGGCATTGGCTTTGTAGATATAAATTTTGTCCTCACGATTGGAAAAACCAACCGCACCCGCAACCCGATTCTCAACCTGGGTGTCCAACAGCAGCTTGACGATAAAAACACGCTCCTGGATGTTCTCCATCCCCAACGCCTTCTTGGCCGCCTCGGCAACGATGCACTTGTAGCTCTCACCGTTGATCATGATCTGCCACTTGCCGGAACGAACCGGCTGACCACCCTGCTTCAGGGTCTTCTCTTCATCACCGGGCTGCTTCCAGATCGGCAGACCCCACTCCTCGAACAACTGCACCGAATTGTCCACATGACGGCCCACATCAAAGATCAGGTCATCACGCACAATACCCATCAGATCATTGCTCACCATCCGCACATAATCTTCCGGTTTTTGCTCACCCAGATAGGTGTTGATGGCGGACAGACCCATGGCCACCGCGCCGGAACGCTCCATCGCCGCCTTGTCCACCAGGCGAACCCGCAGCCCCGGAGGAGCCCAGCGCATCAACTCGTACGCGCAACCACACGCCGCCATGCCACCACCAATGATCAGGATATCTACATCAGTCTCAACGATATCAGGATTCCCAAAGCTTCCCATATGTGTTCACTCCCCAAATAGTTCTGTTCAATGATGGTGCGTGTTAGTTGGAAATACCGGGCATCGCGCCCTCGGAGTTGAAAAATCCGGGCTGGTCCAGTTGGGACATGTCAGCCGCCGGCTTGCCGGCATACGGATCAATGGAACCTTCCGCGGTCGTGCGAATCGGGAATTTAAAACGCTTGACATTGCCATTGCGGAAACGAATGGTCCACATGATGGAGTCGGAACCACGCAAGGGGATGACCGCACCACCCATGGGCACGATGTCCGCATAAGCCCGTACCTCAATGGCCTGCTGCGGGCAAATCTTGACACAGGAGTAGCACTCCCAGCACTGCTCCGGCTCTTGGTTGAACGCCTTCATCCGCTCTTTGTCGAGCTTCATCAGGTTGTTGGGACAAATGTACATGCAGGCAGTCTTATCCTGTCCTTTGCAGCCGTCACATTTAGCGGCAATTACACAACTTGGCATCGGTTGGCCTCTCCCAAAAAAGAGTTGTTGATTGATAAAAAACTAACGAATTTTCACACACATTTCGCGTGATTGAAAAGCATCGCTTCCGTCATGGATGGGCGTCGCCGCCGCATCCATCACCCTTTCCCCCGGCAGCAGCGGGGCACGATCAGCCGGCGACTAGCCGGTGGCCGCCTTGTGCAACTTGACCTCCACCTTCTCTTCGGCGGCCAGAGAAGCATAGTATTTCTGCAAAATTTCCACCACCTCCGGGCGGCTGAACTCCGCTGGCGGTTGCTCACCCTCAGACAACATCTTGCGCAACTTGGTTCCCGACAGCAACAGACGATCATCCTTGCCGTGCGGGCAGGTCTTCATGGAGGCCATACCCTGACACTTGTAGCAATAGAAGGTCCAGTCAATCTTCAGCGGACGGGTCTTCAAAGCCTCTTCCGAGACCTGGTCAAAAATATACTGGGCATCAAACGGACCATAATAGTCTCCCACCCCGGCATGGTCCCGTCCCACGATCAGGTGGGAACAGCCATAGTTTTGCCGGAACACCGCATGCAGCAACGCCTCTTTGGGGCCCGCATAACGCATCTCCATGGGATAGCCGGCCTGCACCACGGTGTCCTTGACAAAATATTTGTCAATCAGGACATTGATGGCGTCTGCCCGCACCTCGGCCGGAATGTCCCCCGCCTTCAGCTTGCCCAGAATCTGGTGCACCAACACCCCATCCAAGGTTTCAATGGCAATCTTGGCCAGAAACTCATGGGAACGGTGCATCGGGTTGCGGGTCTGGAAGGCGGCCACCTTGTGCCACTTTTTCTCTTCCAGCAGGGCGCGCACCTCCGCCGGACGCATGTAGATGCCCTTGTACCGCTCCGGGAACTCCCCTTCCGACAGCACCTGCACCGGACCGGCCAGGTTGACCGGCAACTGCTCCATCACCTTCTGGACCCCCGGATGCTCCAGGTCTTCGGTCTGGAAGATGCAGCGGCACTCCAGCGACTTGTCAATCTCATACTTTTCCGTCACACGCAGAATGCCACGAATCTCACTGGTCTCATCATCCACCAGTGCCACCTCGTCGCCCAGCTTGATGCTGTCCGCCTGGGCGGTGCTGGTCGACAGGGTGATGGGAATCGGCCAGAACAGACCATCTGCCATGTGGGTCTTTTCACAGACACTGCGCCAATCCGCCTGGCCCATGAACCCATCCAGCGGGGTGAAAGCACCGATGCCCAACATGATCAAATCACAGGACTCCCGCGAGGTCATGCGTACCTGGGGGAGGGTTTTCGCTTTCTCTACGGCCGCCGCCAGCGCGCTGCCAGCGAGCAGCAACGGCTTTAATGCACCACCACCGTGGGGGGGGACCAATCTTGACATGGATGCCTCCTTGAAAATAAAGAGATTTATAACATTAACAAGCCACAAAACACCACTATTCAGTCGCCCCCATCATGCCGCGCAACGCCGACGCAAAGGCCACCAGGGCTCGCCCCCGATGGCTGATGGCATCTTTTTGCGCGCCGCTCATTTCGGCAAAGGTCTGGTCATATCCCTCCGGCACAAACGCCGGATCGTATCCAAAGCCGTTGTTGCCCCGGGGTGAGTCAATGATATACCCTGCAACGCTGCCGTGGAAGTGATTCAATTGTCCATCCGGATGCGCCAGGCTCAACACACATTCAAACCGTGCCGTTCTTTCGTTCGGTGGATAGGCGCGCACGGCCCGCAGCAGCTTATCCAGGTTGTCGGCGTCGGTAGGGTTTGGGATGGTATCCGAGAGGGCGTACCGGGCTGACCAAACCCCTGGTGCTCCTCCCAGGCAATCCACCACCAGGCCGGAATCGTCGGCCAACGCCGGCAGGCCGGTCCACCGGGCAACCTGCAACGCCTTTTTGGCCGCATTTTCCTGAAAGGTCACGCCGTCTTCAACCACGTCAGGGCACTCTGGAAAATCGGTCAGATCCTGCAACACCACCCCTGTTGCTGCCAGGATGCGGCGAATCTCGACCGTTTTTTTGCGGTTGCGTGTGGCCAGAACAATATTCAAGGGAAATGGTTTCGATAACAGGGTTCATTAGTAAATGCTGATTCTGCTGCCATGGTGCCTTGGGAATCCTCGTCTGTCAAGAGGCTTAATGGATAAAATAAATTTTTATTGCACACATTTTCCTTATGATGCGGTTTTTTATTGTTTTTCTTTGTCTTTTCAATCTGTTGCATGTTGGTGGGGATCGTGGCGCGCTCCAGACCCCTGTGACCGTGTGGGTATGGCCATTGATACGCCGTTGCGTGTCGAAGACGCGCATGGTTAAATGGGGCGCATCTGTCAACATGGGTGGGATTACAAAGTCATGCTTGCCAAAAGAATTATTCCCTGCCTGGATGTCCGCGCCGGACGGGTGGTCAAGGGCGTGCAGTTTGAAGGGTTGGTGGATGCGGGAGACCCGGTGGAGGCGGCCCGTCGCTATGACGAGGAGGGGGCTGACGAACTGACCTTTCTGGATATTACCGCCTCGCACGAGGATCGGGATACCATCCTGGATGTGGTGAGCCGAACCGCCGAGCAGGTCTTTATTCCCCTGACTGTCGGGGGGGGGATCCGTACCAACGCCGATATTCGCCGACTGCTGAATGCCGGGGCCGACAAGGTGGGGATCAATACCGCCGCCGTTTTTCGACCGCAATTTGTCCAGGAGGCCTCCAACCAGTTCGGATCCCAATGCATTGTCGTCGCCATCGATGCCAAATCGGTCGCCTGGGATGCCAGCGGGCTGCCGGAGCGGTGGGAAATTTTTACCCATGGCGGTCGCAAACCCACCGGCCTGGATGCTGTCGAGTGGGCCCGACGGATGGCCGAATATGGGGCCGGCGAAATTTTGCTCACCTCCATGGACCGGGATGGCACCAAACAGGGCTATGATCTGCGCCTGACCCGTGCCATTGCCGAGGCGGTCACCATTCCGGTCATCGCCTCCGGTGGTGTCGGTACCCTGGACCACCTGCTGGCCGGTCTGCAGCAGGGAGGAGCAGACGCGGTTCTGGCCGCCTCCATCTTTCATTTTCGCCAACACTCCATCCCGGAAGCCAAAGCCTATTTGCGGGAACAAGGCGTGACCGTGCGCCTCTGAACACGCTGTCTGCCCTGCCCCTTTACCTGCGGAGTACCATGGACACACTGCCCGATCTGGATACACTCAAATATAATGCGGAGGGTTTGATTCCCGCCATCGCCCAACAGTTTGACAGCGGTGAGGTGTTGATGATGGCCTGGATGAACCGGGCCTCCCTGGCCCAAACCCTCCGCTCCGGCGTCGCCTGCTACTGGTCCAGAAGCCGCCAGGCCTTCTGGCAAAAGGGGGAGAGTTCCGGTCACATCCAACGCATTCGGGCCATACGTACCGATTGCGACCGGGATACCCTGCTGCTGTTGGTGGAACAGGTGGGGGTGGCCTGCCATACCGGCCGACACAACTGTTTTTACCTGGAAGCGCGGCAGGGAGGCTGGCAGGAGATTGCAGAGGTCGAAAAAGATCCGGCCCTCATCTACGGGGGAGGGGGCTGAATCGATCCGGTTATCGATCCGGTTGTTGTAAGCGGGGGCTCTTGGCTTGACACTTCCTGTACGGATCTGCTCTAATACGCCATGCGGCTGGGGGTTGGTGACTATATTTCTACGGAGGCTGACAATGGGCAAACTGATCGGTATTCAAGGCATCTCGATGTCGTCCTATTTTGACCCCAAGCGGGCGGAGGAGTGCAATCGGGAAAAGCGGTGCCCGGTCGTCACCATCTCCCGCTCCTTTGGTGCCAATGGCAGCAAAATAGCGGAGCTGTTGGCAGAGGAGTTGACCGTTCCCTGCTTCGGTTACAGCATGCTGGACGGCATTGTCAAGGAGGCCAAATCCGACAAGTTCCTGATGGGTCTGATCGATGAACGGGCACCCAGCGTGCTGGAGGATTGGATCCATGCCATGTTCACCAAAGGGGAAATTTCTCAGACAGGCTTTTACCGGCGGTTGGTCAAGACCATCCTGGCCATTGCCGAGAGCGGTGGGGTGATCATCGGCCGTGGGGCCCATTTGGTGCTGTCCAACCACCCGAGGGTCTTTCGGGTTCGCATCGAGGGTTCGCTGGAGGTGCGTATCGCCCGGGTGGCCGAGCGGGAAAATATCAAGCCCAAGGCCGCCAAGGAGAGGATTGCCCAGGTGGATGAGGAGCGCAAACTGTTTGTGCGGGAGATCTACAAACGCTATCCCCACCCCCGCGCCTTTTATGATCTGGTCATCAACTCCGATAATATCACGCCCGAGGCTGCCGTGGAGATTATTGTCTATGCCATGGAAAAGATGGGTTATTATGTCCCCGTCCATCACGTGATCCAGCCATAGTTTTTGGGCAGACCACCCCCTCTGCTCCACCATGGGGTTGCCGATTCCGGTTGGCGACCCCATGGTGCTGCCTCCCCGTTTTATGGCCATCCAGTCCAGGTGAAGCGTTATGCAAACAACCGACCCGGCGCGCGTTTTGGCGGATCTGCACCAACGCCTGCTGGACCGCCGTCATGCTGACCCCGCTCGCTCCTATGTCGCCCGCCTCTACCAGCAGGGAGAGGACAAAATTTTGCAAAAGGTGGGTGAAGAGGCCATCGAGACCATTCTGGCTGCCAAGAGCGGTCAGGCGGATGCCCTGGTCTACGAAACCGCCGATCTCTGGTTTCATTGCCTGGTCATGTTGACGCTGCATGACATCACGCCAGAGCAGATTTTATCGGAGTTGGCCCGTCGTTTTGAGCAGGGCTGAGGGGTAACAACGCTTTCAAATCACGGTCGCGTTAAATCGGTACATGGGCTTGCATGAATCATTGTTTCGACAAATCACACCATGTTAGAATTAAATGGACATTGTATAACAAAATATAGTTGTTGTTTTGATTCAGTCCCGTTCATCGACCAGGGAGTCAAAGCGTGTGACCGATTCGAGAACGCCTGTCGTGCTGGTGGTGGATGATACCAAGACCAACATAGATCTGTTGGTCTATCTGTTGGCGGACCAGTATGAGGTCAGCGTAGCCTTGGATGGCGAAACAGCTCTGGAGGTGGCCCTGGAGGACCGACCGGACCTGATCCTGCTCGACATCATGATGCCGGATATGGATGGTTACGAGGTGTGCCGTCGGCTGAAACTGCAGCCGGAAACCCGCGATATACCGGTCATTTTTGTCACAGCCCGCAAGGAGATCACCGACGAAACGGAAGGGTTCGCCCTGGGAGCCGTGGATTATATCACCAAACCCATCAGTCCCCCACTGGTCAAGGCACGGGTGGCCACCCATATCCAGTTGAAACAGGCCCACGACGCTGTCAAATACCAAAATCTGATCCTGGAAGAGAAGGTCCAACAACGCACAGTCGAGTTGCAGGAGACCCAACTGGCCATCATTCGCAAACTGGGCCGGGCGGCGGAGTTCCGTGACAACGAAACCGGCCTGCACGTCATGCGCATGAGCCATTATACCCACATTATCGGGATCGCCTGCGGCATGGGCAAAAGCGAAAGCGCACTGCTGCTGCACGCCGCGCCCATGCACGACGTGGGCAAAATAGGCATCCCCGACAACGTGCTGCTGAAACCCGGCAAACTTTCCCCGGCCGAGTTTGACATTATCAAGACCCACCCGGAGATGGGCGCGGACATTATCGGCAAGGAGGAGTCTCCACTGCTGAAAATGGCCTTTCAGATTGCCTATACGCACCACGAAAAATGGGATGGCAGCGGCTATCCCAGAGGATTGTCCGGAGAAAACATTCCGTTGGTGGGCCGCATTTGCGCCGTCGCGGATGTGTTTGATGCGGTGACCAGCCAACGCCCATACAAAGAGGCCTGGCCCGTCCCCCGGGCTGTCGCTCTGCTCCAACAGGAGAGTGGTCGCCACTTTGACCCCGCCCTGGTGCGGCTGTTCCTGGATAATATAACTGAAGTTTTAAAAATTAAAGAAAAATTTAGTGAACAAGAGGCGACAGAGCCTTTCGATCACCCTTGGGGGGGACGCTAACCCTGCCCCGCACCCTGCCCCCAGGCCAGGAGCAAGACCATGTTTGGACGCCTCCAGACCATTCATGCCAGATTGTTGGTCACCTTTTTGTCCATCGCTGTCCTGCTGTTGGGGATGATGCTCTCCTACTATTACATACTGATGTCCGCCAGAGAGGATGCCCAGCAGAGCATGTCCCAGCGATGGACGGATATGGAGTTGTCCGAAAGCATCTATGAATCCATGCTGCGGGCCCAGAAGTGGCAGGAATATATCAACGCCCCCAAGGTGATGGAATTTTTGATCGCCGACGCCCTCTCCCACGCGGAGCAGTTCAGGGTGCGCCATCAAGCCATGGGTGACCTGGAACGGGTTCGCCTGGCCGATCGGGTGATCGAAAGTATCGGAGCGTTTCAGAATGCGTTCTATTATCTTATCCAACTCTCCAGGGACAAGGGTCTGGATGAGGAGTCCGGCCTGTTGGGTGCCACCCGCCAGTCGGCCCACGAACTGGAAGCGGCATTGGACCTTCTGGACCATACCCCCTTCAAGCTGGCTCAAGCCTCGCTCAATTACCTGACCATTCGACGGCATGAAAAGGACTATCTGAACCGGAAGGATGAAAAATATCTGCATCGCATCAGTGAAATTTTGCTGGATCTGCGCCAGCAGATGCAGGAATCCGCCCTGCCGGCAGCAGACAAAGGGGTGCTGCTGGCCAACCTGGACCTCTACAACCGGACCTTTTTTGAATTGGTACATCAGGATCTGCTGGTTACCCAACAGACAGGTTTTCTGGAGGGCAAGGTTCATGCGGTCAAAAAATTGTGTGTGCAACTGATTCAGCACAGCAAGCAGGAGATGACTGCCCAATCCACTGAGATATGGACGGATCTGGCGCGCCATATCAAGATCGGCTTGTGGTTTTCTGTCACCATGATCGTATTGGGCCTCTTTCTGGTGGCCATGCTGGTCAACCGCACCATTGTCCGGCCCTTGCTGCAACTCAAAAAGGCAGCGATTCGGGTCGGTCAGGGGGAGCGGGACTGGCCGTTGGAAGTGCAGGCCGCAGATGAGATCGGGGATCTGGCCAACGCCTTCCGCAACATGGTGGGGGAGATCAAAGCCTTCCAGACGGCACTGGAGCGGGCTCTGGAAAAGGCCGAGGTCGCCAATCAGGCCAAGAGCTATTTTGTCGCCAATATCAGCCATGAAATCCGTACCCCCATGAACGCCATTTTAAACATGGCCTACCTGTGTTTGCATACTGAAACCACCCCGCAGCAGCAGGATTACCTGGAAAAAATACACAATGCGGCCCATGCCCTGCTGCATGTGATCAATGATGTGCTGGATTTTTCCAAGATTGAGGCGGGGAAAATGACCATGGAGTCGATTCCATTCCATCTGGACAACGTGCTGGGGGATCTCTCCACCCTGGTGATGGGTAAAAACCTTGCCAAGGAGGTGGAAATTATTTTTGCCACCGCCCGTGGGGTGCCCCGGACCCTGATGGGGGATCCCACCCGGCTGGGTCAGGTGTTGATCAACCTGACCAACAACGCCATCAAGTTTACCCAGGCCGGCGAAATTTTGCTCTCCATCGAGCGGTTGGAGGAGACGGAAGAGGAGGTGATGCTGCAGTTCACCATCCAGGATACCGGCATCGGCATGACAGCGGAGCAACTGGAGCGGCTGTTTCTGGCCTTTTCGCAAGCCGACAACAGCACGACCCGCAAATATGGCGGTACCGGGCTGGGGTTGGTCATCAGCAAACGTCTGGTGGAGGGGATGGGGGGCACCATTCGGGTTGAGAGCAAACCGGGCCAGGGCAGCACCTTTCTGTTCTCTGCCCGTTTTGGTCTGCCGGAACACCACCGGCGGCGCGCCCTGCAACTGCCGGAGGATATTCAGCAAAAGCGGGTTCTGGTCATGGACGACAACCGTTCCAGTCAAAAGGTGTTGCGCACCGCTCTGGAATCCTTCTCCTTTCATGTCGTCCTGGCGGCGGGTGGCCTGGAGGGGTTGATCGAGTTGGAACGGTGCAGTCAGGCCGGCAAGCCTTTTGATCTGCTGTTGTTGGATTGGCAGATGCCGGGGTTGGACGGGGTGCAGACCTTGCATTGTCTGAGAACACTGGAGCAGGAGGTGCAGATTCCGGTGCTGTTCATGTCGCCTCTGGCCGAACAGGCCGGGATTCGCCGGACCATAGAGTCTCTGGGAATTGCCCAGCCCAACGCTTATCTGGACAAGCCGATCCAGTTGTCTACCTTGTTTGATACCGTGATGCATCTGTTTGGCAAAGAGGTGCCGCAGCCGATTCGGGCCGGCAAACATTTTGTGCCCGTGTCGCATCCCAATCAGAGTATTGCGGGAGCCCGGGTGTTGCTGGTGGAAGACAATGAAATCAATCAGCAGGTTGGACAGGCTTTGCTCAGAATGGCGGGGGTGGTGGTGGAGTGTGCCGGGGATGGGTTGGAGGCGATCGAGAAGGTGGAAAAGTCGGAGCCTTTTGAGTTGATTTTGATGGATCTGCAAATACCCATCCTGGATGGCTACAAGGCGACGCAGGCCATACGCAGACTGCCTCAGGGGGAGACGTTGCCGATTGTGGCCATGACGGCCAATGTCATGGTGCAGGATTTGGCCCGTTGTTGGGAGGCGGGTATGGATGATCATGTGGCCAAGCCGATCGATCCCAACAAGCTGTTTCTTGCCTTGAATAAATGGATCAAGCCGAGGGTGCGGGAAGGTGTATTGCCGGGGTCGGAGCGTGGTGCCATGGTGGTGGAAAATCGGCCGGGGGGGGTGGTATTGCCGGCTGTTGCGGGCATCAATGTCCGGGCTGGATTGGCGCATGTTGCCGGGGATACCGCCCTTTACCGCTCCCTGTTGGAGACTTTCGTTGAAAACCATGCCCATGGCATTGCCGAGATAGAGGCTGCCGTATCCCAGGGGGAGATGGGACGGGCACGGCGTCTGGCGCATACCCTCAAGGGGGTGGCGGGCACTTTGGGGGCGACCCGGTTGGCACTGTTGTTGGCGGAATGGGAAGCGGTATTGGCCAACAATCCCCAGGCGGGTGGGGAGCAACCGGCGGATTTGGCAGCGGCGTTCGCGATGGTATTGGACTCCATCAGGCAGTTGTCGGCTGCCCTGCCGGCGCAATCGGTTGCCCGTGACATGGAGGGGCCTGTCGTGGCGTCGGCCCAGTTGTTGGAAATATTGGAGTCGCTGCTTCCGCATGTCGAGAAGCGGCGGCCCAAAAATTGTGAACCCATTCTGGCCCGGTTGCTGGAGCTGCGCTCTCCGCCCGAGCTGGCCTCCGATGTGACCGATCTCATTCAGATGATTCAAAAATATCAGATGAAAGAGGCCCTGGTTGCCTTGACCTCCCTGATTGCCCTGCTGCGGGGCAGGGGGGTGGTTCAGCCCGCATGATTTTTACACAAAAACGATTGCAATCCTGTCAGCGCATGTCGGGCTTTTCCCCCGCAACCCCTCTGCAATACCGCTGATAAAAAGCAAAAAATTCAGCCTCCGGCATGGGCTTGCCAAACAGATAGCCTTGAATCGTGTCACACCCCTTCTGCCGCAAATATTCCATCTGCTCTGCGGTTTCAACCCCTTCCGCAACCACCTTCATTTTCAGCGCATGCGCCAGGTTTATCACCGTCTCCACCACGGCACCATTCCCGTGACAATCCGGCAGATCCCGCACGAAGGATTGGTCTATCTTGAGGGTATTGAGCGGAAATTTGCTGAGATAACCCAGGGCGGAATAGCCGGTGCCAAAATCGTCCATGGCCAAAGATATGCCAAAATTTCTCAGTCCCTTCATGACCCCGATGGCCTTTTCAACATTGCCAATCACCATGCTTTCGGTAATCTCTATCTCCAGTCGCTCCGCAGGCAGCCCGGACTCCTCCAACGCATTGACAATGCGCTTGATCAAGCCCGTTTCCTGAAACTCCTTGGAAGAGATATTGACGGCCACCTGAAACGGGCAGGCGCGCTCCCGGGTCCAGAGTACGGTATGCCGACAAGCCATCGCCAGCATGCGCTGGCCGATGGGCAAAATCAGTCCTATCTCCTCTGCCAAAGGGATGAATTGGCCAGGACTGACCAGTTTTCCGTCCGGTTTGACCCAGCGAACCAACGCCTCCGCTCCGATCAATCGGTTGTCAGACAGATCCATCTTGGGCTGATAGTAGGGAACCAGCTCTTGTCGTTCCAGTGCCTGGTGGAGATCATCCTCCATCACCATCCGGCTGTGTGCTTGTGCCTGGAAATCCCCGGAGACAAAGCGGAAGGTGTTTCTCCCGGCCTCCTTGGCCTGGTACATCGCCATGTCAGCAAATTTGACCAGCGTATCCAGATCGTCGGCATCCTTGGGAAAAATGGCGATTCCCACACTGGCACCCACATGGACATTTTGCTCCGACAGCATTACCGGTTTGCGCACGGAGGCGATAAGCTTTTCCGCCACTCTGGCCGCGTTTTCCGGGCCATTCACATCGGTGAGGATGATGGTAAACTCGTCACCGCCCAGACGGGCGACCGTGTCGCTGTCACGAACGCACAGTTTTAACCGTTGGCTGATCTCTTTGAGCAGTTCATCACCGGCCGCATGGCCCAAATTATCGTTGACCCATTTGAAGCGGTCCAGGTCGATAAACATCAGGGCCGCCTGGGTCTCCTGGCGTCTGGCCTGGGTGATGGCCTGGGCCAATCGGTCACGGAAAAACAGCCGGTTGGGCAGAGCGGTCAGCGCATCGTAAAAGGCCAACTGCTCCAGTCGCTGTTCGGCATCCTTCCGGTCGCTTATGTCGAGGAATATGGCAACATAGTGAGTCAACAGCCCGGAATGGTTGTGAATGGCACTGATGGAAACCCATTTGGGGAACACATCTCCCCCCTTGCGACGGTCCCATACCTCCCCTTCCCAATGTCCCTCCTGCGTCAGCCGGTTCCACATATTCTGGTAAAATGCCTGGTCATGTCGCCCGGACTTGGTGATGTTGGGGTTTTTGCCCAGCACCTCCTCCCGTCGGTAGCCGGTGATGCGCTCATAGGCGGGATTGACATCCGTGATGTGGCCCTCTGCGTCGGTGATCAGGATGGCCTCACCGGCATTTTCAAACACCTTGCGGGAGAGGAGCAGGGTCTCCTCCGCCTGCTTGCGTTCCGAAATATCGTCAATGATGCCAACAAACATCCGCGTGCCCGTCACCTGCATTTCGCTGACAAACAGTTCGGCCGGAAATACAGTACCGTCGCGTCGTTGGCCGACAACCTCCCGGCCAATACCCAGAACCTTGCGCACGCCCGTATCGAGATAGTTGTCCACGTAGGCATCGTGCTCTGCCCGATAGGGCTCGGGCATGAGTACTCTGACGTTCTGGCCCAGAACCTCGCTGGCGGCGTAACCAAAGGTCTGCTCCGCCGCAGGGTTGAAGATGCGGACCGTTTTGTCCGCATCAATGACGATGATACTGTTGACCGCCGTTTCCAGCACAGCCCTGGTGGTGGCTTCGCTGCGGCGCAGCTCCTGCTCGATATGGTTGCGTTCAGCGATCTCCGCGCGCAGCCGCTCGTTGGCATGGCTCAATGCGTCGGAACTTGGCTGAGAGCTTCGGTGCAACAAGGACAGATCACGCTCGTTTTGCTCATAACTCGCGTTCACTCGTTCAAAAAAATCACTCAGGCCCGACAACAGCGCGGCCGCTTTGTGTGACAGGCTCTCTCCTTCTCCGAGATGGTGTAATTCAGCCAAAACATCTGGAGAGTCTCCTTCCTTCAAGCCCAAACAACGCTCGAGCTGCCGTGCCAACAGTTTGTTCATGCCCGTATCCGTGCTTTTTTTTGATCTTTTAAAACAGTTGCAGGGGGCTGGGGAGCGGCGCGCTCAGCGCGCCACCATCGGCCCGATGGGTTTGCCACCCAGAATATGGAGGTGCAGATGAAACACCTCCTGGCCTCCGTGGGCGTTGGTGTTGATGATGGTGCGATAGCCCGCCTGCAACCCCAACTGCCGGGCAACATGGGCCGTGCGCTCCAGCAGATGGCCCATTTCAGCCCGGTCCGCCTCGGTGAGAAGCTCCAGCGAGACAATGTGCCGCCTGGGAATCACCAGCACATGAACGGGAGCCTGGGGTGCGATGTCCGGGAAAGCCAATACCAGCTCATCCTGATAGAGCAACTGGGTCGCAATGGTCCCGGCAGCAATTTTGCAGAAAATGCAGTTTTCGGACATGGATCTCTCCTGATAATCACAACAGACAAAGGGCAACCGGAGTAGGCCTGTAAGCCGGGTTCTGTCTCCCAACACCTTGCCAAGCGTCGGGCTGGCGATCATTCCTCTGGGGTGTACGTTACCGCACAACTCTAGCGACCGACCCGGGGACTGGACGAACCGTCTTTGACGCCCCCCTATTTGGTCTTGCTCCGGATGGGGTTTTCCCTGCCGCTTCCGTTACCGCAAGCGCGGTGCGCTCTTGCCGCACCGTTTCGCCCTTACCAGCAATGGTACCGATCAACTCCATACCATCCGGCTGGCGGTTTGCTTTCTGTGGCACTCTCCCTGGGGTCGCCCCCGCCGGGTGTTACCCGGCATCCTGTCCTGTGGAGCCCGGACTTTCCTCCCGTTCAAAACAGCGAACCGGCGATCGCCCAGCCTACTCCGGCGTTGAAAGGACCATTTGTCACAAAAACAGCCCGCCGGTCAAGTCTTGATCACGTGATACCGGCCTGCAAACGGCGAGAAAAGAGAACTCACAACAAAAATGGGGGCGGATCATCCGGCATCCGCCCCCACTCGTTCAAGATCGTTTACGGCAACAGGCCTACTTCATCTTTTCCGTATAGAGATCCAACACCACATCCAACCGATGCTGGACCTGCCTGTTATACTTTTTGTTGAGTACCGTGCGCTCTTTCATGCGCCAGGACTCGGAACCGACCGTCAGCGCATCCACCAGTTGCCAACGATAATCGAAGGTCTTGCCCGCGAGGGACTTGACCGAATCAATTTGCTCCCTGGTCAACAGATCGATGCTCTTGTCCAACTCCGGAAACTTGACGGGATCAACGGTGATCCGCTCCATCCGGGCCTCCTGCACAAAGTTCAACACCTTCTTGTACTCGGCATCGGGCACCAGTTTGTCCACATCCTTCTTGAGACTGCCAGAGGTGCTGTAGCTCTTGCCGATCAAAGCCTCCAACGGCTTGACATTCAGATTGTTGGCATGCCGGACCAGGATCGGTTGGGAAATCTGAAACTCCACCTTTTCAAACACCGTTTGGCCAAACAGATTTTGCATGATAAACAACATCATGAAACTGAAGAGGGCCGAGACGATCGGGGTCTGGACCCAGGCCACCAGGATTCGACCGGTGACACCCCATTTGATGTTTCTTCTGTTTTTGATCATGCCAATGCCGATCACCCCTCCCACCACCGCCTGGGAGCTGGAAACCGGTACCAGGGGAATGGTGGGCAGCCCCAGGGAGGCCAGGAAATATTCCAGGTCCGAGGAGGCAAACAGGAAGAGGACCAACGAAGTGGCGATGATCACCACAAAGGCCCCCACCGGGGTCAGCGGGACGATGGAGTCCCCCACAGTCATCATCACCTTTTTGCTGTAGGTCGCGACCCCAACGGCAATCGCTATGCTACCCACGAAAAAGAGCTGCTGCAAACCGGTGATGACCAGGCCACCTATCGCAAAATCCTGGAAAGGGTTGGCCCCGATGAACACGCCCATGACGTTGGCAATGTTGTTGGCTCCCAGGGAGTAGGAGCCCAACACCCCCGCAATCAGCAGAGCCAACCGGGTCATGGCATCCAGACGGACAATGTGCAGTTGCATCCGGTTCAGCATCCACATAACCGCTTTGTACATGAAATAACTGAAGATGGCTGTCAATACCGGACTGAGAAACCAGGTGCCGATGATGGTGTTGAAGATGGTGAAGTCGGTCGCCATGCCGGTAAAAAAGTTCCAGCCGATGATGGCACCGACGATGGCCTGGGTGGTGGAGACCGGCAGACCCAGAATGGTCAACCAGGCCACCACCGCTGCCGCCGAGAAGGCCGCGACAAACGCACCCCCGAGGGCATTGATATCCCCGAGTTTGGAGAGGGTGTGCGCAGCCCCGGCCCCACTGATCACCGCCCCCAGGGTGATAAAGATGGCGCAGATGATGGCGGCCGTTGAAAATTTGATCATGCGGGTGCCAACCGCGGTGCCAAACACATTGGCCGCATCGTTGGCTCCCAGGGACCAGCCCAGGAACAGGCCGCTGGAAAGATATACTAGTACACCGAGTTCCATGATAACTCCTTCAGATAACCCTAGGCCGCCCGTCTGATCGTAACGATGGCCAGCATGTCCACCACATCCTCAGCATTGTCCGCAATGTGGTCGATGCTATCGATAAAGTTGCGCAACTGGGCCTTGCGGTCCAGGGGCATGGCACCGGCAAAAATTTTGCTCTTCAGGGGCAGGACGATCCCATCCGCCTCTTTTTCGTACAGCATCACCTTGTGGCTGTTGTCCCGTACCGAACCGACATCCCGGAAAAAGGCCCGCGCCGAAACGACCAGTGCCTCCACACAATTGGCCACCGACTCCAGCAGCTTCTGGATGTCGGCGTTAAACTCCTTGGGAAATTCCGGGTTTTCGATGGAAAAGTTGATCAGGGTCTCTTCCAGGTGGTTGACAATCTCATCCAGATTTTCCAGCAGGCTCAAAATATCGGCGCGAAAATCCGGGATGAGGGCCTCCTGAAACATCTCCGTCTCAATGTCACGCCGCAGCGCATCCGCCCGGCTCTCCATGGCACTGACCAGTTCCAGTTTTTTCTTGAAGGTTTCACTGTTGGCACCACCGCCTTCCAGGAACGCGGTCACCCCCGCACGAAACATGATGTTGCTCTCGGACAGCTGGTCCAAAAATTCGCTGATTTTGTTCTCCAACGCCCGGATGTTACCAAACAGCGAAAGCGATTTGTTGCCCATCTTCATTTTATCCTTTTGATTGACTGATACTTACGGTTAAAAAAAACATGCACGGTTCTGCCGGTCAGCATCGGCTGTTATAAGAGGGGGTGATCGATGCACGCAGCAGCAGGCCGGCAAACAGACCGCAACAGGTGATGCCTGCCATCAATGGCAATACCCCTTCCAGGTTGAGTCTCGCGATGACAGTAATGGCAATAACGCCCGCGATCGCAGTGACGTAGCGATACATTGGCCCCACTGTTTTTTTCTCCACGGTAACTTCCTATCCTCCATTGTAAACTGACCATTAGGTTTCGGTCCCAGCCGATACCGGCATCTCCGAACACGGGATAGCAGGGTCATGAATCATGCCAGCTTGCACAAATTTTACCTTCTGATTTTACTTCAATGTGTTAGACTGTGGCCCTTTGGCGGATGGTGTCGTTATGGGTGTGCAGCAATAAGAGGGTGTGTTCTGGCTGTTTAATTGTTATAATATTAAAATTTAATGATATTTTGTTAATGCAACGGGTGTGGTCAGCGCAAAGTTTGCTGCGCCCGCCCGGCGGTAACATTCTGATGCATTTTTGGGATGGCAGATAATGGTCTCCTCTTCTTCCTTTACCCCTTTTTTGTTGCGGCGTCTGTTGTCTCCTGATCATCCGTTGGCGACCTGGTTGGTGCTGCTGTTTGGCCTGTCGATCTCCGGGCTGGTGTGGCTGTTGGCAACGCAGCAGATGGCGGCCTACCATCGGACTGAATTTGAGTGGGTGGCACAAAACCGCAACCGGATTTTTCAGAAAGGGATGAGTTCCGCCATTGATGCCATCGCCGTTGCCAGCCATTTTGTCAGCGAGATGCCTGCGATGGATGAGCCCCGTTTTCGCCGTTTTTCGCACCACTTGATGGATCAGCATCCCTGGCTTTCGTCGCTGACCTGGTGGCCTGAAGCGGGTGATCTCATCACGGTGGGCATGGAGGAGCAGGAGTATTATAACATACCGTTTTTGCAGGAGAGTATCGCAAGCTCCCGCACGACCCACCGGATGACGGCCCGTATTGATGCGAGCCAGAATGGCGGTGATGTTGATCTCAAATCGGTGATTGTGGTGCCGGTTCTGGCGACCCGCTCTGCTGTCGCTGATTCCGCACAGAAGGAGCTGCTGGGGTTGTTGGTCGGGCGGATCAATCTTTCCCAGTTGGCCAACCTTTCCATCAGCATTCTGGAGCCGCGTGGGGTGGAATTTTTGCTGTTGGATGAGACCGATCCGGCTGCACCCCAGTTTCTTGATTTTTATACCAGCCGGTTGAGCGACACCTCCCCCGGCACGGTAACGGCTGGCAACTGGCAGCAGTGGCGATCGCAGCAACACCTCTTGTTGACCGAGCATTTCCCGGTGGCGGACCGTTCCTGGTCCATCACCTGCGCGGCCACCCCGCAATTTCGCAGTGCCGAAGGGTTTGCCGGTGCCCCTTTTGCGGTGCTGGTCGGTGGACTGTTGTTGACCCTGACGACGACCTATTTTTTGAATGGGACCCGCCGTTCCCTGATTGAGCGCACACGGCTCTATATGGAGCGGGAGCGGTCCGAGGAGACCTTGCGGGTCTTTTTTGAGCAGTGCCCGGATATTGTCCTGATCGTCGACCGGAACAGCATGGTGCGGGCCGTCAACCGGGATCTGCCGTTGCTGGATCAGGAGAGGCAGGCTCCGTTGCTGCAGGAGGGGAGCTGTTTTTTGGATGTGTTGCCGGGCGATCTGTTGGATGTCTATCAAACGGTGTTCAAGACGGTGCTTTTGACCGGGCAGCCCAACCAGTTTTCGCACCAGTCTGGCAAGTCGATGTGGTGGGAGGTGCGCATTGCCCCCATCCGTCGCCGTAACACTTTGATTGAGGCCATGGTGCTGTTTACCAATGTCAGTGAACGGCGTTTTCTGGAGTTGAAGGCACTGCGCAACGCCCGTCTGGCCTCCATGGGCTTTTTGGCCGCCGGGGTTGCCCATGAGATCAACAACCCCAACAATGCCATCCATTTTAACGCCTCCCTTTTGAAGCGGGGTTGGCAGGATGCCTTGCCCATTTTGCGTGCCCATCAGCAAACAGCGGGTGATTTTGCCCTGGGAGGGGTCTCCTTTGAGCGGGCTGTCGAGGCGATTCCGCGCCTGATCGATGGCATCAGCCACAGTGCGGATCGCATCAGCAGCATTGTGGCCAGCCTGAAAGAGTTGACCCGGAACGAAGCGGGCAGCATGGCTCATTTTGTCAATGTGGCCGATGTTGTGCGGGCTGCACTGCTGTTGTTGGATCATCAGATCAAAAAATATACCGATTTTCTGACCTTTCAGCTGGACTCCTCCGGCGCGCCCGATGGGTTGTTGCTGGTCTGGGGTAATTTTCAGCAGTTGGAACAGGTGGTGATCAACCTGGTGATGAATGCCCTGTTTGCGCTGCCGGACCGTTCCAAATCGATCCAGGTCAGGGCGGATATGCTGGACGGCGAGGTGCGCATCCTGGTGGAGGATGAGGGGTGTGGCATGGATGACCAGGTGCAATCCTATGTTTTTGATCCATTTTTTACCACCCGTTCGGACAAGGGTGGCACCGGTCTGGGGCTCTCCCTGGTGCAGGAGATTGTCACCAATCATGGAGGGCGCATCCAACTCCACTCAAAACCCAAAGAGGGAACCCGCATGACCGTGTTGTTGCCTTTGGATACCAAACAGACGGGGCGACCCGCTCAGGTGGCGCATTCCTACCGCTTATCAACGCAGGAAGATTGAAGAGGGCAGACCATGTTTGAGTCACACGCAGCGAGCGAACATGTCCCGGTTGTTCTGGTGGATGACGAGGAGGAGGTGTTGTTCAGCAACAGTTATCTGCTGGAAAGTCACGGTATTGGGCCGACGGTCTCCTTTTCCGATCCCCGTCAGTTGCTGCCCTGGCTGCAACAGCGTTCGGTGGGTGTGATTCTGTTGGATCTGATCATGCCCCATCTGCCCGGTCCTGCCCTGTTGGCGCAGTTGACCGCGGTGCGCCCTGAAATTCCGGTGGTGGTGGTGACCGCCTCCCAGGATGTGGAGTGGGCTGTCTCCTGCATGAAGACAGGTGCGATTGACTATTTGATCAAGCCGGTGGAGGAGAGTCGTTTTGTTTCGGCCGTGCGGCGGGCGTTGGAGCTGCATGCCTTGCGCGATCAGGTGGGTTCGTTGCGGAATGTTCTTTTTTCCGGCCAACTGAAAAACCCCGCCTGTTTCGGTTCCATTCTGACCAAAAACCGTTGTATGTTGAAGATATTCCAGTATTTGGAGGCCGTGGCCGACTCTGCCGAGCCAATTTTGATTACGGGGGAGACGGGGGTGGGCAAGGAGTTGATCGCCCATGCAGCGCATCAGGCCAGTGGTCGGCCTGGCAAGATGGTCTCCATCAACGTGGCGGGGTTGGATGATGTGATGTTTTCCGACACTCTGTTTGGTCATGTCCGGGGGGCTTATACCGGGGCGGCCAATGAGCGTTTGGGGTTGATTGCCCAGGCCAGGGAGGGGACGTTGTTTCTGGATGAGGTGGGTGATCTGCCTCCGTCTGCCCAGGTCAAGTTGCTGCGGTTGATTCAGGACAGGCAATATTATCCTTTGGGTTCGGATATTCCCAAGCTTTCCCAGGCTCGCATCATAGCGGCGACCAACCGGGAGATTCGGCGGGAGATGAGCAAAGGCAGCTTTCGGGCCGACCTGTTTTATCGTCTTTCCAGCCATTTTGTCGAGATTCCGCCCCTGCGGGAGCGGTTGGAGGATTTGCCCTTTCTGGTGAGTCATTTTGTGCGGGAGGCGGCGACCTCGATGAACAAAGCGGCTCCCAAGGTGCCGCCGGAAATTTTCCCGCTGCTTTCCGCCTACCATTTTCCCGGCAATGTTCGGGAGTTGCGGGCTTTGGTCTATGATGCGGTGGCCAACCATGGCACGGGTTCTGTGCTGGCGTTGGACCGTTTTCGCAGTGCTGTGCGTGCCTTTGCCGTGACCCACGGTGGGGAGGGTGCTGTTGCCAGAGCGGTTCAGTCGGTTGAGCAGGCGGCCTCTGCTGCCACCGATTTATTGATCGCGCCCGGTCGACTGCCCACCCTGAAGGAGGCCAGCCAGTGGTTGGTCAACGAGGCGATGCGCCAGACGGATTCCAATCAGGGCAATGCGGCGGCCTTGTTGGGGATTACCCGGCAGTCGCTCAACCGTCGTCTGCTCAATGCCCAGCGGGAGTTGTGAGGCTGTTTTTAACAATTGCAGGGGTCCGGGGAGCGTCACGGTCCCCGGTGCCGGTGGTTTTCCTTTAAACGATTGCAGGGGTCCGGGGAGCGTCACGGTCCCCGGTGGGGTGCAGGGGCAAAGCCCCTGCATGAACTGCGCGTTTTCCCAAAGCACATTTTCGCAGAAAATGTGCGCAACGCGCACAAAACCGCCCCGCAGGGGCGACCTTGGGAGGGCGGCAGCCCGACGCGCACGGTTATGTCATGGAAACGGTTTCAGGTAAAAAACCAGAACGTTCGGATATTATACGCTTTGATTGTATTGCGCTTCCTGTTTAATACAAGGCCAGGAACGGTTTTTTTCCCACGCCATTTCCCATTTGGCCCGCTCCCGGTCGGGCTGCCGCCCTCCAGCAGTGCCCCTGCGGGGCGTTTTGGGCGCGCTGCGCCCATTTGCTGCGCAAATGGGCTTCGGTGAAAGCGCGCCCGTTACATGCAGGGGCTTTGCCCCTGCACCCCACCGGGGACCGTGACGGTCCCCGGACCCCTGCAATCGTTTGACAGGATTAAGAACAGAACAGAACAGAACAGAACAGAACAGGATGCAGCTTTTTGTGCATGCTCCACAAACGGGGTGGATTTTATAACAGGCTGTTGTACAACCATTTTTTGGCTGTTTTTTCCACTGTCTGTCCCGGCGCAGGCTGCATCCCGCCTCCCTGCACCTTGTTGACAATTGTATGCTATTTATTTGAATTATAAGCATTTTTTAACATGCTTTTTTTGGTCTGCTTCTTGATTTAACAGTCACCGTGCGTAAAACATGCGCGACCCTGAACGTCCGGTGATTGGTTGAGAACGATGCCCAGAAAAGCGAAAAAAATTGTGTGTCAAACAGAGAGCCTGCACGAATTGCAGAGCCTGGTGCGCAGCAAAACGGCCGAGTTTCGTCTGGTGGAACGGGCCAAAATGGTGCTGGCCTGCCTCAACGAGGAACCGATCCATGCGGTGGCCAGCCGATTTCAGGCCAGCCCCAACACCGTCATCACCTGGCGCAACCGCTTCGCCCAGTCCGGTGTCTGCGGCCTGATGGATATGCCCAGAAGCGGGCGACCCCCCCAGTACAGCACAGAATTCCGGGAAACCGTGCTGCAACTGCTGGAAACACCGCCACCCACCGGACAGCGGGCATGGAACGGCGTCACCATCGCCAGAACACTCAAAGTGACAGATGACGCCGTCTCACGCCTGCTGCGCAAAGAGGGCATCCGCCTGGGAGGTCGGCGCGACAGCGGCGCAACACCGTAACAGAGCGTGTAAACAACACAATTTGTTTGGCCGTCAACAGAGGGGAGTACCACCGGTAATGAATACATGGACTGCCTATCTCCGTTACCTGTTTTTGCACGGCCTGCGGGAAATCGGCAACCTCGCCCCCAGCCATTGGTGGCTGGCGGCCCTGATCTGGAGCATGGCCAGCTACACCCTCCTGCAAACCCTGATCCATACCCATGATCTGGTTGTTGTCCATACCGTCTGGATGTTTTGTGCCCTGGGCTGGGCCCAGTTCGGCATGGCAGCCGTCTTTGTCGCCCTGGGCAAGGGAGACAAAGAGCTGGCCTACAACCGCTTCCTCTTCACCCTCCTGCCACCCCTGACCCTCCATTTTGTCCTCTTTTCCATCATTCTGTAACAAAAACAGCGCGCCCCCAAACCGCGCGGCCTTTTTGTCTCCCGTTTGATTAAAAATTTTTATCAGTTAAACACCAAAATCAATTGATTTGATCAGTGGTCGGGCCTCCTGGTCAAACTGTCACCGATTCGCAATAATCCTCAACGGCACGGCCAGCCCACAAAAACAGCATTAAAATCAAATATATTATTGCAATCAATCATGATTTTTTCCGGTTTTCATCCCGTTGACCCAAGAATGTTTGACAAAATATTTTTGCGAATATTTAGATTTAACCTTCCGGTGAAACGGTTCCTGATTGTATATTCCCCCTCCATATCCGTTGGCTGGTGCGACTCGCCCAAGAGGTGTCTCCTGGGTCCGGCCCTTGTTCGGAGGTGCGCGCAACCGAACATTCCGTACCACAGTAGCTGCTTGTACCCGTCCGCGTCTCTAACGACCTAACTCTGTGTCACCACAAAATAAAGGAAACCCATGGATACGCTCTTTATCCTGGCCGTGGCAGCTATTGTGATCGTGATCATCTTTGATTACACCAACGGCTTTCACGATGCCGCAAACATTATTGGTACCATCATCGCCTCCCGCGCCATGACCCCGATTCAATCGGTCATCATTGTCGGCACCTTTGAATTTCTCGGTCCCATTCTGGGCGGGACCGCCGTGGCCAACACCATCGGTAAGTTTATTACTATCGGTGATTTGCCGGCTGGTCTCTCCCTGACCATCGTTCTCTGCGGTATCTGGGGGGCCATTTTCTGGAACATGGCCACTTGGTGGTATGGCATTCCCTCCTCCTCCTCTCACGCCTTGGTGGGCGGATTGGTTGGGGCTGTTGTGGTTTCAACCGGTTCCCATAACGTGATCTGGGGCTTTTCCGAGTTGATGCACGGCAAAATGACCGGTTTTACCAAAATTTTGCTCTCCCTGATCGTCTCGCCGGTGCTGGGCTTCTGGGCCGGTTATTTTATCCACAAGGGGATGAAATGGCTGATGAGAAATGAGGAGCCCTCCGCCAACCGCTGGTTGAAGCGGTTCCAGTTTCTCACCGCCGCCGGCCTTGCCTTCTCCCACGGTGCCAACGATGCCCAGAAAAGCATGGGTATCATCACCCTGGTGCTGGTGCTGGGCGGTTTTATCGACAAGTTTGTGGTGCCTACCTGGGTGATCTTTGCCTGTGCGGCAGCCATTACCCTGGGGATTCTTTCCGGTGGTTGGCGCATTGTCCGTACGGTGGGTTTTGGTATTTACAAGGTGCGTCCCCTGCACGCCCTGGATACCCAGTTGACGTCGGGGACCGTTATCTTGACCGCTTCTCTGATCGGTGCGCCCGTCTCCACCACCCACGTGGTGAGCTCTGCCATCATGGGTATCGGCTCTTCGGAACGGCCCAAATCGGTGCGTTGGGCCAAAGCCAAAGAGATTGTCAGTACCTGGGTGATCACCATTCCCGGTTCTGCGGCTGTCTCCATTTTGACCTTCTACATTGTCAAAATGTTTGTTGGCAACGCCATCTGACCGTACGCAGGCCTGTTTGCAACACAACGATTCGGGTGATTTAATCTATCGGGCCGCATAGGCCCCAGCAACTGGAGGTATTCAAAATGAGCGGCAGTTCCCCAATGGCAGCCAAACTTTTGGCCAATGTTTATCCCCGCGTGCCAGACTTTTACAGTCTGATCAATGAGCAGTGCAACGTCGTCTCCGAAGCCATGGAAGCCCTGGTGGAGTTCATGGGAGGGGATGCGAGCAAGGCCGATACCATCGCTGCATTGGAAAAAAAGGGCGATGAGGTAAAAAACCATAGCATGTATGTGCTGAACAAATCGTTTGCCACCCCGATGGATCGGGAGGACATTTATCGGGCCATCACCTCGATTGATACGATTCTCCACTATGCCAACACCACCATTCAGGAGATGGGCTATTTCAAGTTGGCCCCCGACCAGTACATGATGGATATGGCGCGTATTTTGAGCGAAGGGACCGATGCCCTGAAGCTCGGTTTTGCCAAACTGGGCAGCAATCCTGCCATGGCCGAGGACGATGCCCTGGCGGTGCGCAAATCGGAGCGCAATGTGGAAAAGGCCTATCGCAAGGCCCTGACCATTCTTTTCCAGCCCGACCAGCATGTGATGCACATTCAGCAGAGCAAGGAGTCCAGCATGGAGGGGCGTGTCATGGGTCGCGTCACCGAAATTTTCAAGCGGCGCGAGCTGTATCGGCATCTGTCCAACGCGGGCGACCAAGTGGCCAAAGCCGGTGCCGTCCTTCACGATATTGTGGTACAGGTCTCTTAAGGGGGTATTTGTCATGAGTGGTACTTCGACCAGCGGCAAGGCGGCTGCCCCAGTGAGCGATGGGCCTCCCGTCTCTTTGCTGACCAAAATATTGAACAATGTTTTCCCCAAGGTGCCTGACTTTTTCTCGCTGCTCAACGATCAGTGCGAGGTGGTGGCGGAGTCCATGGAGACCCTGGTGGCCTTCATGGAGACGGGGGATGCCCAAAAGGGGATCACCGTTCGTGAGCTGGAAAAGCGGGGCGACGAGATCAAGGCGCGCAACTTGGCCATCCTGGCCAAAGCCTTTGCCACCCCTCTGGACCGGGAGGATATCTATCGGGCCATTACCAGCATCGATGAGATTGCCAACTATGCCAAAACCACGGTGCGGGAGGTGGAGGCTCTGCAACTGACGCCCGATCCCTACATGCTGGAGATGGCGAAAATCATGAGCGAGGGGACGACTGCGCTGAAGCGGGGCTACAGCAAGCTCTCCTTCGACCCCCTGGGTGCGGTTGAGGATGAGCGGGCTGTCCACCAGTCGGAATATACGGTGGAGACCTGTTATCGCAAGGCGTTGGCCGCTTTGTTGGATGCGGACTCCAATGCACGGCAGGCGGAAGGGATCCAGGGCCAGGAGACAGAGGCCCGTCTCATGATGCAGACCATCACCCTCTTCAAGCATCGGGAACTCTATCGGCATATGTCCAACCTGGGTGACCGGGTGGCGGCGGCCGGTTCGGTACTCTACGACATCATGGTGCAGCTCTAAATTGTATAGAACGGCTCGGGGGCCGTTGTTCCCCCGGGCCGCTTGCTTTTGCGCAGTGCGTCGACGGCTTTGCGGCAGCGGCGCGCTGCGCAGGCGTTCAGGGGTCACCCCGGAGAAAAATGGGACAGCAGGCTTTCCCGGCGGGCAATATTTATCAACCTTCTTTCTGTAACCAGGAGTAAAAAATACAAGAAATTTATGCAGAAACGGACACTCTAACCATAAAAAAAAGGACCAATATATGGAACTGCTATCAAAAACATGGACAAAAAGGTTGCTGTCACTGGGCATTCTCGGCCTGTGTCTGGCGGCCCTCTCCACCACCTGGGCCGCCGAGGCCGCCAAAGCGGGTAAAAACATTGAGTTTGGCACAATTACGATGAGTCTGTTTGGTGGCCTGGCCATTTTTCTCTATGGCATGGAGAAGATGGGCGATGCCCTCAAGATTGTGGCCGGTGAAAAGATGAAGTCGATTCTGGCCACCCTGACCGTCAACCGGGTAGCCGGTTTGTTTACGGGTCTGGTGGTGACGGCGATCATCCAATCCAGTTCGGTCACCACGGTGTTGCTGGTGGGCTTTGTGACCGCCGATTTGATGAATCTGTCCCAGGCCATTGGCGTGATTCTGGGGGCGGATATCGGCACCACGGTGACGGCGCAGATTGTGGCCTTCAAGGTGACCAAGTATGCCTCCCTGTTGATTGCCGTCGGTTTCACCATGGTGTTTGTCGGCAAGCAGGAAAACTTCAAGCAATATGGACATTTGATTCTCGGTTTGGGCATGATTTTTTTTGGCATGGGTGTGATGAGCGACTCCATGTCGCCGCTGCGCAGCTACGAGCCTTTTATTGAGATGATGCGTACCTTTGACAATCCGGTGATTGGCATTCTGGTCTCCACGCTTTTTACCGGTGTCATTCAATCCTCTTCGGCTACCATGGGTGTGG
Source organism: Magnetococcales bacterium HCHbin5 (assembly GCA_002753505.1). GTDB lineage: Bacteria > Pseudomonadota > Magnetococcia > Magnetococcales > Magnetaquicoccaceae > Magnetaquicoccus. Next base: position 38,401 of record PEAG01000013.1, read on the forward strand.
TGGTGGCGTTGGCGATGCAGGGGTTGATCTCTCTGGATGCCGGTATTGCGTTGGCGTTTGGTGCCAACATTGGTACCTGTGCGACGGCGGGTTTGGCGGTCATCGGTCGGCCCCGGCCGGCGGTGCGGGTGGCGGTTGCCCATGTCTCTTTCAAGATTGCGGGTGTGGCAATTTTTGCCTGGTTTATTCCACAATTAGCAGAGTTGTGCCGGACAATATCCCCCGCCTATCCCCATTTGGAGGGGGCGGCCCGGTTGGCGGCTGAGGTGCCTCGGCAGGTTGCCAATGCGCACACGTTGTTCAATGTGATCATGGCGTGCATGTTTCTGCCTATTGGTGGTCTGTTTGCGCGCTGGTGCATGTGGGTGGTGCCGGAGCCCAAGGCGGGCGAGGAGGTGGCAGAGGTTGATACCGGGGTGTATCGGCCAAAATATTTGGACGACTCCTATATTGAAACCCCTGCGTTGGCGTTGGGGATGGTGCGGCGTGAGATCAACGTCATGGCTGATGTGTTGGAAAAAATGATCGCCGGTTTGCCGGCGGCTGTTTTCCATGGCAACATGGCGCAGATGGAAGAGATTCGCAAGATGGATGACCAGGTGGATGATATTCACAAGGCGGTCACCCACTATCTGTCGCGGGTGGGTGGTACCACCATGTCGCCGCAGTCGGCGGATGAGGTGTTGGCTGCCATGACGGCGGTCAGTGAGTTTGAGTCCATGGGTGATGTGATTGAGAACAACTTCTACCATTTGGCCGAGGCGTGCAGCAAGGCCAAGGTCAAGTTTTCGCCCGAGGTGATTGCGAGCATGACCGAGTATCATACCAGTGTATTCAAGTCGTTCAAATTTGCGGCCATGGCTTTTGTGGCGGATGATCACAAGACGGCTGAGTCGGTCATGAAGATGAAGGATGAGTTGGCTGCCATGGATGCCAAGGATCGGCTTGCACAGATCAGCTCTTTGCAAACGGGCAGTGCGGCGGGGAGTATTGAGACTTTCAATCTGCAGATGGATATTCGTGAGAACATGAAGCGCATCTACTATCATGCCAAGCGGTTGGCCAAGGTGGTGGCGCGTGTTGAGGATGCGGCGGCCTGGAAAACATCGGCGGCGGCGGCTCCTACTGCCTGAGTGGGCAGCGGGGTGGGTTGAACGGGGACGGCCTCCTTTTTGGGGGCCGTCCTTTTTTTTTTTTTTTTTGGTTTTTTTTAAGTGATTGCAGGGGTCCGGGGACCGTCACGGTCCCCGGTGGGGTGCAGGGGCAAAGCCCCTGCTGAATGGCGCGTTTTCCCAAAGCAAATTTTCGCAGAAAATTTGCGCAACGCGCCCAAAACCGCCCCGCAGGGGCGACCTTGGGAGGGCGGCAGCCCGACGCGCACGGTTATGTTATGGGCAATGCCTGGATAAGAAAGCAGAAGGTTCGGATATTCAGTTTTTTTTCTGATACAAGGCCAGGAACGGTTTTTCCCCAAAGCCCTTCTTAACTTGGCCAGCTCTCAGTCGGGCTGCCGCCCTCCAGGAGTGCCCCTGCGGGGCGTTTTGGGCGCGCTGCGCCCATTTGCTGCGCAAATGGGCTTTGGGGAAAGCGCGCCCGTTACATGCAGGGGCTTTGCCCCTGCACCCCACCGGGGAGCGTGACGCTCCCCGGACCCCTGCAATTGTTTAAAAAGATTAGAAAAAACATGGGCGTGGTCATCATGTTAGCGCATATGGGGCTTCGCCCCTGCACCCCACCGGGGAGCGTGACGCTCCCCGGATCCCTGCAATTGTTTAAAAAGATTAACAAGATAAAGAGCAGAACACCATTCAGAACCATCCAATCCGACCGACCCCCAACAGACAAAACAGCAGCCCGCCCACCGCCGTCGCATCATGCAAGAGTACGACCGGATCCCGGCTGAAACGACGATGTGCAGGCACCTGACAGCCCCGAGTACCACAGATAAACTGACCGACAAACAGATTGGCAAAGGCCACCACAGCCGCCGCGTAAAAAAGTCCCCCCCGATCGGTTTGATAAACCAGCAACGCACCGGCACAACAGAGAATAAAACGGGCCTGTCTCAGCATACAGCCTCCAGCCTCCCAAAGGATCAGATGACCCGCAACGTCCAGCTGACAAACACACCGAACGCATTCAATATCAAAGGGATGGAAAACGGGCCTATGTCGATGCCCGCTGGCCGGTACTGAACCGCAAAAACCCATGGAATGATGATCACCACACTGAACAACAACCCCCATGCGGGGCCGAGATGAATAAAAATCCACCAGGGTGCCACCGCACTCAAACCATAAATGGCAAGCAAGCCGACAGACCACAAAGCCAGGGTTTGGAAACCAACCTCTGGCCGCTTCTGCTTTTCTGTTTCCGGTGTCATGGAGGATCCACCCAGTAGTAAATGGTCGAAGCATCAGAGAATAGCTGGTTTGTCGCCCGGATGCCAGCCATGATCGCCCCGAGCGAGGCGGCAGGCTGCCACAGGCCCCCACAGAGCCAGCCGAGCCAAACGCCGATCATCAACTCATCCCATCTCCCTTTACTATGGCATCGAAAGGGAATACTATGTGACCCGTGCTGGTGGTGCGGAGGGGGAGGGCTGTCGCTGCCATACCCCGGATTGGGACTCTTCTCCCGGTCCACCGCCTGGATGGAATGACGCAACCCATGGGCCTGACTATTTTTATTAAACGATTTCTTCCTCCCCTCATTCAACAGCTTGTGCTGCTTGCACTGTTGGCGGGCTGCTCTGCGGTCGGTCCCGACTATCAACCCGATGCCGCCCTGCCAACCGCCAGCCAATGGCAAGCCCCGCTGCCCCATGCAGGCTCAACGGCCAAACTGACCGATTGGTGGGCCCAGTTTCAGGAGCCCACTCTGCTCACCCTGCAAGAGGCCGCTGCCACCACCCACCCCAACCTGCAACGCGCCCTGGCCGCCATTCAAGAGGCCCGTGCCGCCGTGGTCAGCCGACAATCTGACGGGCGACCGAAAGCCGACGGCTCCGCCAGTGCCATGCGATTGGGAGACCACAGCAACACCACCCCGGAGTCCACAGCCTACACCGTTGAGGTGGATGCCCAATGGGAGCTGGATCTGTTTGGTGGTGTGCGACGGGCCACCGAGGCCGCGACCGCCCGCCTGGCGGGCCGGGAAAACAGCTGGCACGACGCCCGCGTCACCCTGGCGGCGGAGGTGGCCAGCAAATATCTGCAGGAACGTGCCTGCCGTCAGCTGCAGGATCTCTCTCTCCAGGATCTCAACTCCCGCCGGGAGAGTGCCCGCCTGACCGCTCTGGCGGTCACCGCCGGACTGACCGCACCGGTCGATCTCAACCAGGCCCGGGCCAGAGAGGCGGAAAGCTCCAGCGCGCTGCTGGCACAACAGGCCCTCTGCGAGGGTATTGTCAAATCCCTGGTCACCCTGACCGGCCTGGCTGAACCGGAGCTGCGGAGCCTGTTGGGGGCGGCAAAGGCCGCCATTCCGACCCCGGCCGCCTTTGTGGTGGAGAGCCTGCCGGCCGACCTGCTGGCGCAGCGGCCCGACCTGGCCGCCCTGGAGCGGGAGTTGGCCGCCGCCAGTGCCGACATCGGCCTCGCCGAAGCCAACCGCTACCCCCGCCTGATGCTGTTGGGCTCCCTCTCCTTGAGCAGTCTGCAAACCGCCTCACGCACACTCAACAGCCAACCCTGGTCGCTGGGGCCTGCCCTGTTGCTGCCCCTGCTGGACGGCGGAGGCCGCAGTGCCCGGGTTGAAGAGGCCCGGGCCCGTTTCAGTCAGGCGCAAGCCCGCCTGATGGCCGCCATCCGTGCCGCTGTGGAGGAGGTGGAGCTGGCCTTGGTCAACCTGGAGAGCAGCCGCCATCGCCGCACGGAGGCCCACGCCAGCAGTCAGGAGTACGCGGCCAACCTGCACAGCCTGGAAAAACATTGGCGCGCCGGCGGGATCAGCCTGCTGGTGCTGGCCGATGGCCAGCGCGGGCTCACCCATGCCAGACGCAACGAAATTGTGTTGCAACGGGACCATGTGCAGGCATGGATCACTCTTTACAAGGCGTTGGGTGGCGGCTGGCACCCAACCCCTCCAGCCGATCACAAAGGGGCATAGAGGATGGCCTGCCGTTCAATCTTTCGTAAGGCTGCCGTGCTGAGCAGGTCGCCCTCGCAGGCAGCGGGGCTGTTGTTGTGGCTCGCGCTGCTTGGGAGCGGTGGGGTTGCCCCGGGGTATGCCAACCCCTCGACCGTACTGACGGTACAGACGGTACTGCCCCAGAGTCAAACCTGGCCGGTGTTGGAGCAGGCCAGCGGCACCATCGCCCCCTGGCAGGAGTCGGTGGTGGCGGCGGAACTGGGCGGGGTGGCCATCATCGAACTGGCTGTGGATGTGGGATCGGTGGTGCAGCGGGGTCAACTGCTGCTGCGGCTGTCGCAAAAGGCCATCCAGGCCAGCCGGGCCCAACAGGCTGCCAATGTGGCAAAGGCCAAGGCCGCCCTGTCGGAGGCGGAGGCCAATGCCAAACGGGCCCGCACCATCACCGGTTCCGGTGCCCTCTCCGAGCAGCAGATCACCCAGTTGTTGAGCGCGGAAGAGAGCGCGCGGGCCGGTCTGATGGCGGCTGAGGCCGCTTTGCAGCTGGAAGAGGTGCGACTGGCGCAAACCGAAATCGTTGCCGCCGATGGGGGGATCATCGCAACCCGTACGGCCACCCTGGGCAGTGTGGTGCAGCCCGGAGCCGAGCTGTTCCGGTTGATCCGACAAGGGCGGTTGGAGTGGCGGGCGGAGTTGACCGCCGAACAGCTGCTGGCTGTTCGCCCCGGGCAACGGGCCAGCTTGACCCTGTCGGATGGCCAGCAGGTGGCTGGGACGGTACGTCTGTTGGCCCCCACCCTCGACCCCTCCAGCCGCAAAGCCATTGCCTATGTGGATCTTCCCCCGGAGACACCCGCCCGGGCCGGCATGTTTGCCCAGGGGGAGATTCAACGGGAGAGCAAGGCCGCGCTGGTGTTGCCCGCCACCGCCCTGGTGTTGCGGGATGGCAACCGGTATCTCTTTTCGGTGGACAAAGAGGGGCTGGTGCAACAGCTTAAAGTGACCACCGGGCGGCGACAGGGGGAGTGGGTGGAGATTGTGGACGGCTTGGCGGCTGACACCCGGGTGGTGGCGGCCGGGGGGGCCTTCCTGAAACAGGGGGATCGGGTCCGGGTGCTGGAGGATGCAGCAAACGGTACCGCTGCCAGCAAAACGGCTGCCCCATGAATGTTTCCGCCTGGTCCATCCGCAATCCTGTACCGGCTCTGCTGCTCTTTGCCCTGTTGACCCTGTTGGGGTTGGGCAGTTTTCGCTCGCTGGGCATCCAGAATTTTCCCGACATCGAACTGCCGGTCATCACGGTCCTGGCCACCCTGGAGGGGGCGGCTCCCACCCAGATGGAGACAGAGGTCGCGCGCAAAATTGAGGATTCGGTGGCCTCTCTGGGGGGGGTGGAGCATATCCGCACCACCATCACCGATGGCGCGGCAGCCATAGCGGTCGAATTTTCCATCGATAAAGATGCGGAAGTGGCCCTCAATGAGGTGCGCAACGCAGTCGATACGGTGCGCACCGATCTGCCCCAGGAGATGAACAACCCCATCATCTCCAAAAAGACCACCAGTGGTCGGGGTCTGGTCACCTTTACCGTCGCCTCCGCTGCCATGGACATGACCGACCTCTCCTGGTTTGTGGACAACACCCTGGCCAAGGCCATCCTGTCGGTTGCCGGTGTGGGCAAGTTTGCCCGTATCGGCGGGGTGGACCGGGAGGTGGAGATTGCCCTGGATCCTCTGCGCATGGCAGCGTTGGGGGTTTCGGCGGCCGATGTTTCAGCCCAGCTCAAACGGGTGCAGCAGGATGCCTCAGGCGGTCGCGGAGATGTGGGCAACGGCATCCAGTCGTTTCGCACCCTGGGGGCGTTGGAGTCGGCAGAGCCCCTGGCCCAACTGGATATTCCCCTGGCCGATGGCCGCCACATCCGACTGGCCGAGGTGGCCACCATCACCGATGGCATTGCCGAGCCCAGCACGATCGCCCTGCTGGATGGGGAGACGGTGGTGGCGTTTGAAATCACCCGGATCAAGGGCACCAGCGAGGTGACGGTGGCCGAGGCGGTTCGGCGGGCGGTGGCCGTTTTTCAGGCCGCCCATCCCCAGGTCAGGATTGCGGAAGCCTACAATACGGTGGCCCGGGTACAGGATAACTTTGATGGCTCCATGGAGCTGCTTTATGAAGGGGCCTTTCTGGCCATCCTGGTGGTGTGGTGGTTTTTGCGGGATTGGCGTGCCACCCTGGTTTCGGCGACCGCTCTTCCGTTGTCCATCATTCCCACCTTTCTGGTGATGAAACAGGCAGGTTTCAGCCTGGACACCCTGACGCTGCTGGCGTTGGCGTTGGTGGTTGGGGTGTTGGTGGATGATGCCATTGTGGAGATTGAAAATATTGTCCGCCATTTGCGGATGGGCAAGAGCCCCTGGCAGGCGGCCATGGAGGCGGCGGATGAGATTGGCCTGGCGGTTATTGCCACCACCTTGACCCTGGTGGCGGTTTTTTTGCCGACCGCTTTCATGGGGGGGGTACCGGGCAAATTCTTTCGTTCTTTTGGAGTCACGGCGGCAGCGGCGGTGCTGGTCTCTCTGTTGGTGGCACGGTTGTTGACCCCCATGATGGCCGCCTATATTTTGCGACCGATTCGGGAACAGGAGGCCGACACGCCGTTGATCCGCCGCTATCTGGATTGGGTGCGGTGGTGCATGCTCCATCGCCGGACGACGATGGCGGCGGCGTTGGCATTTTTTGTCGGCTCGCTGATGTTGGTTCCTCTGTTGGCCAAAGGGTTTATCCCGGTTGCCGATCGGGCCCAGACCATTGTGACCTTGGAGCTTGCGCCGGGTAGTCCGTTGGCGGCCACGGCGGCGATCACCCGGCAGGCTGTCCAGATTTTGCGTGCCACCCCGGATGTTGTGCGTGTTTTTGCTGCGGTGGGTTCGGCGGCCAATGCGGATCAGGGGCCGTTGGGGGGGGGCTCCAGTGTCGATGTGCGCAAGTCCACCCTGACGGTCAATCTGACCCACCGTCATGACCGTTCCCGCACCCAACTGGAGATCGAGGGGGATATTCGCAGCCGTTTGCGGAGTTTGCCAGGGGTGCGGGTGGCGATTGCCGCCAGCGAACCGGGGGCCAAGTTGCGGGTTTCGTTGGCCAGTGATGATCCCGAGGCGTTGGATACGGCCTTGCGGGGGTTGGAGCAGGATTTGCGCACCTTGAAAGGGGTGGGCAACATCTCCTCGTCGGCAACCTTGCAGCGGCCTGAAATTCATGTTGTGCCGGATTATGGGCGGGCGGCCGATCTGGGCATTGCGTCGGATGCGTTGGCCAGGGCGGTGCGGGTGGCGACGGCGGGGGAGTACAAGGTGTTGTTGGCCAAGTTGAATTTGCCCCAGCGGCAGGTGCCGATCCGGGTTCGTTTGCAAAAATCGGCCCGGCAGGATTTGGCGGCCATTCGGCAGTTGCCCATTGCGGCCCGGCGGGGTACTGTGCCGTTGTCGGCGGTGGCTGAGGTGGTGATGGGGAGTGGGCCGGCGCAGATTGATCGTTTGGATCGGATGCGCAATGCGGCCATTGATGTGGAGTTGGGCCAGCGGGTGATTGGTCAGGTGATGGCGGAGGCGGAGGCGTTGCCGGCTTTGCGCACGTTGCCGCCGTCGGTGCGCCATCCCACGGAGGGGGATGCCCAGCGCATGGCGGAGTTGTTCAGCAGTTTTGCCATTGCCATGGCCATTGGCATTCTCTGCATTTACATGATATTGGTCTTGTTGTTTCACGATTTTATGCAGCCGATCACCATTCTGGCGGCGTTGCCCTTTTCCCTGGGGGGGGCTTTTGTCGGTTTGTTGGTGACGGGGCATTCGTTTTCCATGCCGGCCATTATCGGCATTTTAATGTTGATGGGGATTGTCACCAAAAACTCTATTTTGTTGGTGGATTATGCAGTGATGATTCGGCGGCAGGATGATATTCCCCGTTTGGAGGCGATGATTCTGGCCTGTCACAAGCGGGCGCGGCCGATTGTGATGACCACCATTGCGATGGGAGCGGGCATGTTGCCGGTTGCGTTGGGGTTGGGTGCGGAGCCCAGTTTTCGGGCTCCCATGGCGGTGGTGGTGATTGGTGGTTTGATCACCTCCACCTTTCTTTCGTTGTTGGTGATTCCGGTTGTCTTTACCTATATCGATGATTTAATGCAGTTGTTGCGGCGGTTGGGAGAGCGGTTGCACCGGGCCAATCATGCTTGAATGCTTGATCTGTTAAAACGCTTGAATGCTTGATCTGTTAAAACGCCTGAATGCTTGATCTGTTAAAACGATTGCAGGGGTCCGGGGACCGTCACGGTCCCCGGTGGGGTGCAGGGGCAAAGCCCCTGCATGTAAGGGCGCGCTTTCCCAAAAGCCCATTTGCGCAGCAAATGGGCGCAGCGCGCCCAAAACGCCCCGCAGGGGCACTCCTGGAGGGCGGCAGCCCGACCGAGAGCTAGCCAAATTGGGATGGCTTGGAAAAAAAAACGTCCCTGGCCTTGTATCAAACAAAAATCTGCATATCCACACGTTCGTCCCTGGCCTTGTATCAAACAAAAATCTGCATATCCATACGTTGTTGTTTTTTATCCAATCATTATCAACAACATAACCGTGCGAGTCGGGCTGCCGCCCTCCCAAGGTCGCCCCTGCGGGGCGGTTTTGGGCGCGTTGCGCCCATTTTCTGCGAAAATGGGCTTTGGGAAAACGCGCCGTTCAGCAGGGGCTTTGCCCCTGCACCCCACCGGGGACCGTGACGGTCCCCGGACCCCTGCAATCGTTTAAAAAAGATTGAAAAACAGGTGTTTTACTGACCTACTCCCTGGCCTCCGCCATGATCCGCGCCTTGTCCCGATTCCAGTCCCGCTCCTGAATGGCGTGCCGCTTGTCATAAAGATTTTTCCCGCGCCCAACCCCAACCTCTATTTTAATTCGGCCATCCTTCCAATAGGCTTTCAAAGGGATCAAGGTCATCCCCTTTTCCCGACTGAGTCCGATCAGACGCCGGATCTCTGCCCGATGCGCCAACAACTTGCGGGTGCGCAACGGATCGTGATTGTTGATATTGCCCTGCAAATAAACCGCAATATTGGCATTGAGCAAAACCAGCTCATTGGCCTGCACCACCGCATAAGAGTCGTTCAAATTGATCTTGCCAGCCCGCACCGACTTGACCTCGGTGCCAAGCAACGCCACACCGACCTCCAAATGTTCCAGAATTTCATAATTGAACCGCGCCTTGCGGTTCTCGGAGATGACTTTGATGCCCATAGACCCTTTTAAAACAACAATATGACAGAAAGGAGACCCCTCCCGGAAACAAAAAAAGGGAGCGGCCGACACGCCACCCCCTTTTGATTGTACAACACCCCCTGCTCAGGCGCAATTATTTGCCCAGGCCGGAGAAAAAGGCCGCCAGATTATCGATGTCCGCATCGGTCAAAGGCTTGGTGGGCGCAGTCATCATGGGGTTGACCCGCTTGCCGTCCCGGAAAGCTTTCAACTGGGCCACAAGATAGGCGGCCTTTTGGCCAGCCAGGTTGGGGTTGGTGTCAGTTTTGCTGATACCATCCGGTCCATGGCAGGCAAAGCAAACGCCGGCTTTGGCCTTGCCAGCCGCCGCATCGCCAGCCGCAAAAGCGGGCGCAGCCGCACAGGCCGAAGCCAACAAAACACCCAAAATAATTTTTTTCATGCATATCTCCTTACATTTGACGAGACAAACAAACCCACCAACGACACCCATTGCCGCTGATTTTCATGGTCAGGCAGTTTCCCCCCTATCATCGCCCAACGACCCTTTTACCGGCACAGGGCAGGCAAGCGGCTGACAACCTGCCCTGCGTCTGATGATCATTTTGTGGTCAAACCGATGCGGTGCATGGCCTGACGGAGCGGCTCCCGCAGATGTTCTGCCAACGGTGTGAGGGGCAGACGAATTTCCGGTCCGCACAACCCCATCATGGCTGCCGCCGCTTTGACAGGGATCGGGTTGGTTTCACAAAAGAGCAGACGGTTGATCTCCAGCAAACGGGTATGGATGCGACGGCTGGCCGTCAGATCCCCTTTGCGAAACTGTCGCCACAACTCCACCATCTGGTCTGGGGCAATGTTGGCGGAGACGGAGATCACTCCCTCCCCCCCCACGGCCAGGAAGGGCAGGAAGGTGGCATCGTCACCGGAAAAGAGGGTGATGCTGCCGGCCGACTGCTCCAGAATGATGGAGGCCCGCTCCATGTTGGCGGTCGCCTCTTTGATGGCGACAATACGGGGATGGTGTGCCAAACGGGCCACGGTATGGGGCAGCATATCGACACCGGTACGACCCGGCACATTATAGAGTACCAGAGGCAGTTCCACCGCATCCGCGACGGCCTGGTAATGCTGGAACAGCCCTTCCTGGGTTGGCTTGTTGTAGTAGGGGGTGATCAGCAACGCACCCGCAGCCCCGGCCTGCTGGGCGAAGCGGGTGAGTTCGATGGTCTCGGCGGTGGAGTTGGAGCCGGTACCGGCGATCACGGGGACGCGGCCCTTGACCTGTCGCAGGCAGACCTCGATCACATGGCGATGCTCCGCATGGGTCAAGGTGGCAGACTCCCCGGTTGTGCCGCAGGGCACGAGGCCACTGATCCCCTCCTGAATCTGGAACTCGATCAGGTTGGCCAAAGCATCATCATCCACCCGACCGTCGCGGAAAGGGGTGATCAGTGCTGTAAAAACGCCTCTGAACATGGCGCACTCCGACATTGTTTGCAAGAGGGGTGGCTGGGGGGGGTGCCCTCTCAAACAGAGTTGCAACCCTCTACTCCTCGAACCAAGTTACCGGAATTGACGGCTGATCACAAGGAATTCTTGCGGTCTGGCCGTTTTTGTCAAAGGGATTAAAAAAAAAGGGTGGAGGGGGTCTGGGGGAGGCGGTTCACCGCCTCCCCCAGCGGCTGAACTTTCAGTGCTGTGCCTGGACAATCTGCTCGATGAGATCCCGAAGGGCGGCCAAAGAGCTGGGTTCACCCACTTTTTCCAAAACCGGCATCTGCTCGCTGCAGATGCGCAAGGCCTCATCCCGCTCGCCGCGCCGGTTTAATATGCGTGCCATCAGGGTCATGGCAAATGCATATCCGAGTACATGGCCCGTTTTTTTTATAACCGGTATCTGCTCCCTGCAGAGGCGCAGGGCTTCATCCAGTTCGCCGCGCAGTGCCCATATCTCTGCCATCATGAGCAACGCAGCAGCACGACCAAAGGTGTCGCCCGCCTTTTCGTAGAGCGGAATTTGCGCCTCGCAGATACGGAACGCCTCGTCCGGTTCGTCACGCAACAGGTGTATGTGCGCAAGATGGCCCATGGCAACGGCGCAAGAGTGGCTGTCATCCGATTGTTCGTAGAACGGAATTGTCTTCGTCAGAAGCTGCCAAGCCTCGTCCGGTTTGCCAAAATTATACAGGTATAAAGCCGCTATCCGGTCGAGGGCCTTGGCATGCCCGAGGCCATCGTTGAGTTTTTGGTAGACCGGCAGCACCTCATCCCGCAGCAAGGCAAGGGCGGTGGTCGACTCGCCGCGCCATCCCAGCAACTTTGCCATGGAGAGAGCCGTTGAGGCGGCAGAGGAGGGGTCATCCTGCTGTTCAAACAGGGTGCGGGCTGCACGCAGGTCAGCCCAGGCATCGTCATAATCCCCCACCTGTTGACGCAACTCCCCCCGCTCCCGCCAGAGCGCAGCGACTGCCCAGGAGGGCTCGGGATGGCTGTCCAGATGGCTGTTGATGGCGGCGAGACGTTGTAAAACCGCCGCATGTTCCAGGTTGGATCGATCCACCGACGCAAGGGGGGGGAAGGGCATGTCTGCTTGTGGCGCGCCGGGCCGGGAAAAGGAGAATACCGCGCTGCGCCATGCCCACAGATCCGGGGCCTCCAGGGCAAGGGTGCGCAGTTCGGAACCACTCAGCCAGACCAACAGCGGGCGGGCCGCCTGGGCAGCCAGCATCTCCCGCATGCCATTGAGCAGCCCGCAAAAAGCGGTCCCCTGCTCCAGTCGCAACCATGGCCCCAGTGCCAGCAGGTGAACAGGAAGGGGCTCCGCCGGCAGGGCCGCCAGGGCATCCAGGATGGGGCCTGAACTGACCCAATCGGGCTGCATCCACAACCGGAGAGCCGGATGCTTCATATGTTCCAACCGTTGGATAATGGCCTCCTGATAGCGGTTCTCCCCATATTCCAGCAAAACCAGGACAAAACGACCCCCAGCCGCCCCCGTCAGCAGGCGGTCCAACTGCAACAACGCGCCGCTATGTTCGGCAGAGACCGGGGGTAACGGCTCCGGGTCAGGCTGGGGGGGCAGCGGCAGCATGGGACCGATAGCCTGGCAACAGTTGCACCACCGGATGGGACCGCCACCAGTGGTCATTATACTCCAACAGTGCCAGTATGTTGAATAATTTGATCAGCTCTGGCCGCTCTCCCTCCTCTTCCTCGCCCGCATCGATACGGTGCAGCAGGGCATAATCCTTTGCCTCCAGCAGACGGCGAAAATCCGACGCCGCGCTGGCCACCGCCTTTTCAGCCGCCGCCCGATCGATGCGGTACTGGCGGGCCGTTTGCCAAGCCGAGCTGAGGAGTCGCACCAGGTCACGGGGATGCCCCCCGCAGTGGTCGATCAAATAGTCCACACTCTCCATGCTGTCAAACCATCGAAGTGGTACACGTCGCAGGACCAGATCCTGCAGGGTGGCGCGCGCCACCGGATCGCCGGGGCTGCCATCCCTGTTGTACAGCTTGATCATGGGCAGACGGTACAAGGCACTGTAGTGCTGCTGCAGGGCACTGCTTTCAAACAGCATCTGCATGGGGGCACCATAGATAAAGTTGGCGCGGATTTGCTGGAGTTGATGGACATCCTCGATAAAAAACCGGCAGCTGTCCTCGCTGTTCAGTTTGTCGGTGCCGTCCACGATAAACAGCAGACCGGCTCCCAAGTTGTTTTGTTGCAGCAGGCGGGTGGCCTCGGCAATCAGGATGTTGAAGGTCGTCGCAAATTCCGCAAACGAGTTGCGCACCACCTTCCGCAGCTCATCCTTGTAAGAGGCATTATACTTGAAGGCGTTGGTCAACTTGGCCAGCAGACTGCCGATCAGGGGCAGATCAAAACCGGCCTGGGCGGTCGTCACCAGCTCTGTGGACAATGTTTTGTCCGTCATGCGGGTCTCCACATGCTGCACAAACCAGTTGTGCAGCCGCTCCAGATGGACCGACGCCACCGTGAGCCCGTTTGCCTGGAGGGTTGCGCAGAGCCGCTCGGCACACGCCAGCAACAGATCCACATATTGCAGATTTTGGGGGTCGAGTTCGCTGCGGGCATCCAGCAACAGGACGTGGTAGCAGTTAGGGGTATGCAGATTCCGCTGCAAGCGGCGCAGTTCGGTGCTTTTGCCACAACCGATATGACCCAAAAAGAGCAGATAGCGGCGGTCCGGGGCCTTCAGCAGCCGCAAGGTTTGGGGATCGACACCCAGTCTCTGGTAGAGCCCATGAAAGCTGAAGGAGCCCCGGGCCTGGGCGGTATCCACAAAAAGCTCCGAGTCGGGTGACAATGCCTGGTTGGGTTCCAGATTGTCGCCGAGGCTCAGAAACTCTTGTGCTTCATCGTCGTTCATTGGTCAAACTCTCTTACCCGTTGTAATGGACAGAAGCGGACAGGATAGCATGGTTGGTGCCTTTTGAAACAGCTCTCCTGGTGGCAACCAAAAAAACTGCACCATGATGTTACTGCTGTTTTGGCTGCTGCGACTCTTCCGCGCAGACAGGAGTCCATGCGGTGTCGTGCAGTGTTTTGCTTTTTGTGTTAAAATACGACCGACGATGGTCTGGCTCTTGGGAGCAGACATCCGCGTCCATTTGTGTATTCAGCCGTTTTTTGGGAGTTTTTCCGTTCATGCCCGCTCATGCTCAAAACAAGGTTTCCCAGTCGCTGGAAGAGGCCGGTTTGCAACCCGCCTCCTGGGATATATGGGACAGTAAATATCGTTTGAAGGCGATGGATGGCAGCCCGGTGGATGCGACGCTGGATGAGACCTATCGACGGGTGGCAAGGGCCATTGCCCAGGTGGAGGCCCCCGACAAGCAGGCGATATGGGAAGAGCGTTTTTTCTGGGCCTTGAGTCACGGTGCCATTCCCGCTGGCCGCATCATCTCCAATGCGGGGGCCCAGGCCCACAAGCCCGCCACCTCCACCATCAACTGTACCGTCTCCGGCCTGATCAGGGACTCCATGGTCGATATTCTGGACATGGTGCGGGAGGCGGGCTTGACCCTGAAGGCCGGTTGCGGCATCGGCTATGAATTTTCCACCCTGCGCCCCCGTGGTGCCCTGGTGGCCGGGGCCGGGGCCAGCACCTCGGGCCCCCTCTCGTTCATGGATATTTTTGACTCCATGTGCCGCACCATCTCCTCAGCCGGCGGGCGACGGGGGGCGCAGATGGCCACCTTTGACATTTCCCATCCCGACAGTGCCGACTTTATCCGCGCCAAGCGGGAAAATGGCCGGCTGCGGCAGTTCAACCTCTCCTGCCTGATCAGCGAACCCTTCATGCGGGCCGTCAAAGAGGATCTGGAGTGGCCGCTGCTGTTTCCCGCCAACGCCCAGGAGTTGGCCGATCCGACCACTCCGATCCTCTACCGTCCCTGGCCCGTCACCGAAGGCTACCAGACCAACGAACGGGGCGAGGTGGCCTGTCGAATTTATCGACGCCTGCCCGCCCGGCGGTTGTGGGATCTGATCATGAGCTCCAACTATGACTATGCAGAACCCGGCTTCATCCTGATCGACAAGGTCAACGAGATGAACAACAACTGGTTTTGCGAGGTGATACGGGCCACCAACCCCTGTGGCGAGCAGCCACTGCCCCCCCACGGAGCCTGTCTGCTGGGATCGGTCAACCTGACCCGTTTTGTCCAACACCCCTTCACTCCGCAGGCCTGTTTTGACTGGTCCACCTTTCACGAGGTGGTGCGGGTTTTTACCCGCATGCTGGACAACGTGGTGGAGATCAGCGGTCTGCCACTGCCCGAACAGATGGAGGAGATCCTGCTGAAGCGGCGGCACGGCATGGGCTTTTTGGGGCTGGGATCGGCCATGACCATGCTGCAAATGCGCTATGGCGATGAGGCTTCGGTGCAGTTTGCCGAGCGGGTCGCGCGCGAGATGGCCACCGTCGGTTGGGATGTGGGGGTGGAGTTGGCCATCGAAAAGGGGCCAGCCCCCCTCATGGAACAACGGTTTACCCTCACCGAAACCATGCTGGCCCAACGACCGGCCCTGGGCAAGGCGGGGTTGCAGGTGGGGGATCAACTGGCGGGCAAGGTGTTGCTGGCCCGCTACAGTCGCTATCTGGAGCAGTTTCCGGCCCATTTGCGGGAGCGGATTGCCGAGCATGGTTGCCGCTTCACCCACCACACCTCCATCGCCCCCACCGGCACGATTGCCCTTTCGCTGGCCAACAACGCCTCCAATGGCATCGAGCCCAGTTTTTCCCATAAATACAGCCGCAACATAATCCGGGCCGGTCGCAAAACCAAAGAAAAGGTCGATGTGCTCTCCTTTGAATTGCTGGCCTACCGTTTGCTTGTCAACCCGGAGGCCGACCCTTATGCCGAAGAGGCGGAAAAGCGGTTGCCGGACTATTTTGTGGATGCCAATGTCATCCATCCCAGGGCCCATGTGGATATTCAGGCGGCGGTGCAAAAATGGGTGGACTCCTCCATCTCCAAGACCATCAATGTGCCCGGCGATTTTCCCTACGACGCCTTCAAAGAGATCTATCTCTATGCGTATGAAAAAGGTTTGAAAGGGTGTACCACCTTCCGTTTCAATCCGGAGGCGTTTCAGGGGGTGCTGGTCAAGCAGGCGGATTTGGCGGCCACCACCTACCGTTTCACCCTGGCCTCTGGCGAGACGATCTCGTTGAAAGGGGATGAGGAGGTGGAGTATGATGGCGAGACGCACAACGCGGCCAATCTGTTTGATGCCCTGAAAGAGGGCTATTATGGTCGCTTGTAGGGGGGGAGCCATCCCGGATCGGTGTGCCGGATGACCGCAACAGCAGAGGAGTGTAAATGGCTGTCAAAATTGCAGAAAAAATAGTGGCCTGCGAGGTGGTGCAGGAGGATGCGGCTCCGGCTCCGACGGCGGCTCCGGTCAAGGCGGCGGAAAAGCCGGGGGTACTGCCGCTGGTGCGGGAGGAGGAGGGTAATGTCATCCACATGCAGCCGCTGATGAAGCGGCCGGTTGAGCTGCGGGGCTCCACCTACAAGATAAAGACCCCGCTCTCTGAGCATGCCTTGTATGTGACCATCAACGATGTGGAGGTCAACGGCAAGCGTCGGCCGTTCGAGATATTTATCAACTCGAAAAACATGGAAAATTTTGCCTGGATTGTGGCGTTGACCCGGGTGATTTCGGCGGTTTTCCGGCATGCGGGGGATGCCACCTTTCTGGTGGAGGAGTTGCGTTCCGTGTTTGATCCCCGGGGGGGCTATTTCAAGCCGGGCGGCAAATACATGCCCAGTCTGGTGGCCGAGATCGGGGAGTGTCTGGAACGCCACATGACCAACATTGGCATTTTAAAGCCCCTGGAAATTTCCGAAGAGTTGCAGGCCAAGCGGGTGGTTGCCAAGGAGGGGGGATTGAGCGGCGGCAGCCTCTGCCCCAAATGCAGCCAACTGGCAGTAGTGCGACTGGACGGCTGCGACACCTGTCTGGAGTGTGGATATTCCAAGTGTGGATAGAGGGGGCGTGCAGTGAAATTTCACTTCAAAAACATCGGGCTCATTAAAAATGCCTCCGTTGAACTGGGCGATCTGACCATATTGGCGGGTCCGAACAATACCGGAAAAACCTATATCTCCTATACCCTGTATGGATTTTTTGAAACATGGATTGATCATTTTTCTTTGGGAGATGAAATACAACGAATTGTTGAAGAACTGAAATCGACCAGACACGCAAAATTGGATCTAAGCAGGGTTGATTTTGAGAAAATATTTTCCGATTCGACCAAACAATATACTCTTCGTATGTATGAAATTTTTAGTGCCAGAAGGGAGGAATTTCAGAGGGCTGAGTTTCTCATGGAGGTCGAGAGTCCGCTTAAGGTTTTAACAAACAATAAAAAAGAACGATCAATAAAAGGGAATTTTAAAGGGGCTGTACTGTTGATTAAGTTGCACTTTGTAGGTGATGCCCCATTCATCAGTTTTAGCCTGGATGACAAGATTGACAACTTGATACTGGATGATGGTTTTATAAGTCACGGGATTGCCAGGATTATTTTCCCCTCATTTTTCTCGGATTCCTATATCTGTGTTTCTGAACGGCTTGGCATCCCTCTTTTTTATAGAGATTTAGATATACAAAAGATTGAGATGGTTGAACAACTGCAAAAATTGACAGATGACCCGGAATCGAGAGATCCGATCGTCGGTTTCTCCAAAATACTCAAAGGAATACGCACACGATATGCACTGCCTGTGAGAGATAATATTGACTTTATCCGTTCTATTCCAGACTTTATTAAAAATGACAGCTCAACAGGTATTGCTGAACTGAATGAATATATTATATCGATGACGGGTGGGGTTTATCGTCACAAGCTAGAAGAGGGACTGCTGTTTTCCTCCAAGCCTTACAGCAGAGCCAACAAATTTTCTTTGACAAGCAACCTGTGGTCGTCATCAGTCAAATCCCTGTCATACCTGTTTTTTTATCTTAAGCATGTCGCCGAATCAGGTCATCTGCTCATCATTGACGAGCCGGAAATACACCTCACACCCAAAAACCAGATCATTCTGGCTAGGCTGTTGGCTGCCTGTGTTGGCAAAGGGATCAAGGTTCTGGTCACAACCCACAGTGATTATCTGATTAAAGAGTTTAATAATTTGATCATGCTGCACAACTTGTCAGAAAATGACCGTACCGATTTTTTGAGTCAGCCCAAATCTCCCTATAAACCCAGTGAAATGCTTAATCCTGACCGGGTCAGGGCGTATGTTTGCCAGAAAGGGGGGGTCACTCCCTGCCCGATAGATCAATATGGCATCAGCGTAGCTTTCATGGATGAGGCCATCCATGAAATCAACGAAACCGCCAATGACCTGATGAACCGGATAGACAGGGAGCATTGAAAATGTCTGCCGAGGACTACTTGAGAGAGATACTCGCGCCGCGGGTAATCGTTGGCGGAGACACCAGGGATCCGAAGAGAACTGTGGTTAAACTTCAAGAAAAATTGCAACCCAAAAATAAAATTTTACTCTACGTGCCACCGGGTTCCGTTGTCTTTCACCTGGATACGTTTCCGGCAAAATCGCCTTTTCTGAACAGTAAAAAAAATTTACACAAAGGGTGTGACTATGTCGTTTTCTGTCCATACCGGGAAAAATATTGGTTTGTTTTGATCGAACTGAAATCCAGTGATACCGCCGGTGCGGAAATACAACTCAGTTATTCGATCGCCTTTGTTCGCTATCTGCGTGAATTGATCTTCCTGCATGAGGGAGATGGCTGCCGATATGAATTGACTTGCCTTTTGTTCTCTTCGGCACCCAAATTTACCAAAAAAACACCCACCCATCCAGGAAAAGATCGCTTTCGTGTCTACCGCATGCCAAGCAATCCCGATCGTTTATCCTATTATGCATTTCCCTACTCTCAAACATTTAACTTGGACCTATTATTGGATTCTGAACCACAAGCCAGCAAAAGCCATCAACATGATCTGTTGAATGCACAGCGATGCTATTATAAAGAGCCAGAGCCATAACATGCTCTTTACCGGCCTTGATCATCGTTTCGTCCACTGCCACCCCCCATCACGCAGCGAGCAACCGGAGCTGTGAGACTGGCTGAGACCGCCGCTTCGCAGGTCTTGCTGGCAAGTCGATCCTATCCAGCAAA